>JBKPOW010000149.1:0-2703 GCA_046733275.1 Actinomycetota bacterium | reverse complement strand
GCTCGAGGAAGGCGTAGGCGACCTCGACCTCGGTCGCGTCGCGGGCCTCCGCCACCGCCAGCGCGTAGACGGCCCGCTGCGTCGCGTACTTGGCGGCGCGCTCCGCCGGCGCGGCGCCGGCGAGCCTGTCGGTCTTGTAGTCGATCACCAGCGGCGGCTCGCCCGGCCGCTCGGCCAGCAGGTCGATCGAGCCGCGCAGGGTCGCCCCGGCGACCGCGAGCAGCAGCGGAACCTCGGCGCGGGCCGTCGCGCCGGGAGCGAGGACGCGCTCGCGCAGCAGGTCCGAGCCGAGCCAGGCGCGCACGGGATCGAGCAGCGCTTCCCCTGCGATGCCCTCCACCGCCGCTTGGGTGTCGATTACCTCGACGGGCGGCTCCTGCCACTCGTTGCGGGCGCTCCACTCGAGCAACGAGTGCACGACGGCGCCCCGTGCGGCGGCGGTCTCCTCACGCGAGCGATCGTCGTTGCGGATGCCCAGCACGCGCTCCATCTGGAAGCGGTAGGCGCATTCATCGTAGGCGGCGATCGCGGTGTAGGAGAGGGGGCGATTGGGCACCGCCGGGGGGCGGCGCTCGAGCATCGGCAGCGGACTCTCGGACGGCTCTTCTGCCGCGGTCGGCCGATCGCCCCGTGCCGTCAGCTCGGCCGCCCGCTCGGGCGAGGGCAGATTGACGCGCACGGCGATCTGGGAGGGCTCGAAGCTGGCTTCGAGCCCCGCGCGCGGCTGCGGCGGCGGCACGGCGATCGCCGAGTCGCGCTCGCGGTCGACGTCGAAGGCGGCGAGGGCCCGCTCGATCACCGGCGTCCCCGGCTGGCCGTTGCGGCCTGGCTGCGGCATCGCCACGCCGCTGAGGACCAGCCGCTCGCGCGCCCGCGTTGCCGCGACGTGAAAGAGGCGCAGCTCCTCCGCCGCTTCTCGCTCCTGCGCCTCCGCGCACAGCTCCGTCTGCGCGTAGAGGTTGAGCGAGGCGGCGCCCAGCCGGCGCAGCTGCAGCCCCACGCGCGGCTCCTCCTCGTGGCCGAGCATCAGCGCCGGCAGGCGGGAGCCGGCAAGCAGGCGGCGCGAGAGGTTGGGCACGGCGACGGTGCCGAACTCGAGCCCCTTGGCGCTGTGCACGGTCATGATCCGCACCCCGTCGTGACCCTCGACCGCGCTGGCGGCGGCGGCGTCGACGTCGGCTTCCGCGCGCGAGCCGAGGAAGTCGAGCAGGCCGCGCAGGTCGCGGCCCTCGCGCGCCTCGAACTCCGCCGCCAGGCGCATCAGCTTGCGCACGTTGGCGAAGCGCGCCTCGCCGGAGGGTCGCGTAAGCACCGCCAGGTCGTAACCGGTCTCGCCGACGGCGGCGTCGATCAACCCTTCCAAGGTGAGCCGCCCACCGCGCTCCCGCAGGCCGGCGATCGTGCGGGCGAATTGGGCGAGCAGGGCCTGCTCCGCCGCGGGTATCTCCTCCAGCCACTCAGGCGCCTCCAGCTCCGCCTCGGCCAGGCCGGCGACGTGCTCCAGCGCGGGCCAGATGTGGCGCCGCCGGCCGGCCGCCGCGCGCAGCAGCCAGAGCGTGTCGGGAGCGGCGGCGCAGGCGGGGGAGGCGAGTGCGCCGAGCAGGGCCTGGTCGTCGAGCGGGTTGGCGATCATCGCCAGCAGCGCGCGGACGTCCGCCACCTGCTGCTGGGACCAGTAGCCGCGGCCGCCGATCGTGTAGGGGCGGAGGCCGGCGCGCTCGAGCGAGTCCTCATAGGCGTCGAGGTGGGTAAAGGCGCGCAGCAGCACGACCATCTCGCTTCGCTCGACGCCGCTCTCGGCGAGCTCCCGCAGGCGCTGGGCGAGGAAGCGCGCCTCGGCGAGGTGGGCGGGGGGCGTGTCGGCGTCGGTCGCCGGCGCCAGGTCGATCCCCTCCCCGTCCCAGCCGTCGCGCGCGGTGAGCAGCAGCTCGACCGCGGGACCGCCGCCCGCCGGCTCGGGTGCTTGGGGCAGGGCGCCGACGCGAAGCGGGTGGAAGGCCTCGCCGAGCAGCTTCTCGCCGATCGCGTTGACCGCGCCGATCACCTCGGGCCGCGAGCGGAAGTTGCCGCTCAGCTCGATCGCGACGGCGTCGGGACTCGCTTCGACCGCGCGGCGCCGCTCGCGGAAGACCTCGAGGTCGGCATGGCGGAAGCCGTAGATCGACTGCAGCTCGTCGCCGACCACCATCAGCTCGGTGCGGGGCCCGCGCAGGGCCTCGATCAGCCGCAGCTGCAGGCGGTTGGTGTCCTGGAACTCGTCGACCAGCATGTGGCTGAAGCGGCCGCGGTAGGCGTTGCCGACCTCCTCCCGCTCGAGCAGGCGGACGGCGCGCAGCTGCAGGTCCTCGAAGTCGAGGCCTCCGCGGCGCTCCTTGGCCGCCTGGAAGCGGCGCGAGAAGAGCGCCAACAGCTCGTCGACGTGGCGCAGGGCTTCACCTCCCTCGCCGGCCTCGGCGGTGCTGGCGACGGCGGCGTCGACCGCCTCGCGGTAGGCGCTCATCGACTTCGCCCTGCTCTCGGTGCGCAGGGCGGCGAGCTCGTCGAGGCCCGGCGGGGCGCCGGCGCGGCCGAGCACGGCCAGCCCCCGTTCGACCAGCTCGCGGCTGGAGTTGGCCGGCTTCAGCTCGGCGAGCGTCTCGGCGGCCACCTCGGCGGCGCGATGGATGGCGGCGGCCGGGTCCGCCGGCGGGGGGTCGGGCAGGC
>JBKPOW010000148.1:0-7411 GCA_046733275.1 Actinomycetota bacterium | reverse complement strand
CGAAGATGTCGTCCTCGAGCGCGTCGAGCTTGTTGCCGATCTTGCGCAGCATCGGGAAGCAGTAGTCGAAGCTGTCGTCGACCAGGCGATAGAGCAGGTAGCCGGAGCCGCGCGAGAAGAGCTGCTCGCGCAGCTCCTCGTTGGCCCGGCAGCGCTCGAACAGGTACTCGACCGGCTGCAGCGGCTGGTTGGGGATCGTTACCACGTAGCCGGGGCCGACGAAGAGGTCGAGCTCGCCGGTGCCGAGCCGCCCGACCGCGGGATCGAAGACGGGGAAGTGGAGGACGATGAAGAGGTACTCGTCGTAGACGTCGATCTTCGGCCGCTGGTTGCGCGAGAGGACGTCCTCCAGGTCGAGCGCGTGGAACTCGAAGTTGTCCTCGAGCCAACCCCGCTCGAGCGCGCCGGGGCGCTCGATGTTGACCCAGCGCAGGCCGGAGGAGTCGATCTGCTCGACTCGCGGTGCCTGAGGCTCAGCCTGCGATGGCGCCGGGGCGAGGGCGTCGCGCCGGGCAGCCCGCCGTAGCCGTGGTTTCGGAAGGTTCGGCATCTTTGGGACCGATCGTCTCGGCGGGCAGGGCGTCCATGTTGGGGTCAAGGTTAAACGCCGCGGCGGCCACGCACTGCCTGGGAATTCCCCTGGTAAGGTTCTTCCAACATAAGCGCCACATCTAGAGGGGTGGAGGGACTGGCCCGTAGAAGCCCCGGCAACCGCCCCGGACCTTGGTCCGGGAGAGGTGCCAACTCCAGCAGGTAGCGGTTGAGGACCTGGAAGATGTGGGGAAGGCGTCCGATCGGACCTCTGCCCCACAGGGCGGAGGTTTTTTTGAAGGCAAAGGAGAAGTGATCGGATGTCAGCAGAGAGCTTGAAGTGCAAGGAGTGCGGGGCGACCTATGGGCTGGGTGCCGACTACGCCTGCGAGAACTGCTTCGGCCCGTTGGAAGTGTCCTACGACTACTCCGGCCTGCAGGCCGCCGAGGCGAAGCGCCGCATCCAGGCCGGCTCGCAGGGGATCTGGCGCTACGGCGACTTCCTCCCCTTCACCGGGCGGCCGCAGGACCCGCTCGAGCCGGGCCTGACCCCGCTGGTGCGGGCCGACCGCCTGGCGGCGCGGCTCGGACTCGACGCCGAGCTCTGGATCAAGAACGACGCCGCCAACCCGACCCACTCCTTCAAGGACCGCGTCGTCGCGGTCGCTGTGGCGAAGGCGCGCGAGCTCGGCTTCGGCACCGTTGCCTGCGCCTCCACCGGCAACCTCGCCAACGCAGTCGCCGCCCACGCCGCGGCTGCCGGCCTCGAGTCCTACGTCCTCGTCCCCGCCAACCTGGAGGAGCAGAAGCTGCTCGCCACCGCTGTCTACGGCACCAACCTGGTCGGCGTGCGGGGCAACTACGACGACGTCAACCGGCTCTGCACGCAGCTCGCCGAAACGCGCCCGTGGGCCTTCGTCAACGTCAACCTGCGGCCCTACTATGCCGAGGGCTCGAAGACCCTCGCCTACGAGACCGCCGAGCAGCTCGGCTGGACGTTGCCCGACCGGGTCGTCTGCCCGATCGCCTCCGGCTCGCTCTTCACCAAGGTCGGCCGCGGCTTCCAGGAGTGGCTCGACCTGGGACTGGTCGAGGGCGAGCAGCCGGTCTTCAACGGCGCCCAGGCGCACGGCTGCAGCCCGGTGGCGACGGCCTTCGCCGAAGGCTGGGACGTCTGCAAGCCGCAGAAGCCCGAGACGATCGCCAAGAGCCTCGCGATCGGCGACCCCGCCGACGGGCCCTACGCGGTCGAGCAGGCGAGGGCGACCGGCGGCGCGATCGACTCGGTCACCGACGAGGAGATCCGCGCCGGTATCCGCCTGCTGGCCGAGACGACCGGGATCTTCACCGAGACCGCCGGCGGGGTGACCGTCGGCGTCCTCGCCAAGCTGGCCGAGCGCGGCGACATCGGCGCCGGCGAGCGGGTCGTTGTCTACATCACCGGCGAGGGCCTAAAGACGCTCGACGCGACTCGCGATAGCTTCCACATGCACGAGATCGATCCCGATCTCGACAGCTTCGAGTCCGAGTTCGAGCACCACCAGGAGGTAACCGTCTGATGGCAGTCACCGTGAAGATCCCGACCCAGCTGCGTGCCGCGACGGGCGGCGACGCCGAGGTGGAGGTTTCCGGCTCGACCGTGGGCGAGGCGCTCGACGCGGTCTTCGAGGCGCACGGCGACCTGCGCGAGCGGATCACCCAGGACGGCGACCTGCGGCGCTTCGTCAACGTCTACGTCAGCGGCGAGGACATCCGCTTCCAGCAGGGTCTCGATACCGAGATCAGCGAGGGCGACGAGGTGACCATCTTGCCCGCGGTAGCCGGCGGTTGCTGAAGCCACCGGTCGTAATCCTCTGCGGCGGCCGCGGCACGCGGCTGCGCGAGCGCACCGAGTCGGTGCCGAAGGCGCTGGTCGAGATAGGCGGAAGGCCAATTCTCTGGCACGTCATCGGGATTTATGCGGCCCAGGGGTTCAAACGTTTTCTTCTCGCTACCGGCTATCTGGGCGAGGCGGTGGGGGAGTTCATCGCCTCCGAGTCATGGCCGGAGGGGGTCTCGATCGAGTGCGTCGACACCGGGCTCGACACGCCGACCGGGGGTCGGATCTATTTGTTGGCCGACCGGCTGGTGGAGGGCACCTTCTGCGCGACCTATGCCGACGGCGTCGCCGACATTGACCTCGCGACGCTGCTCTCCTTCCATGCCGGCCACGGCGGCCCGGCGACGATGACGGTGGTGCGGCCGCACCTGCAGTGGGGAGTGGCCGAGCTGGGGGAGGGGGGCCGGGTCGAGGGCTTCGCCGAGAAGCCCCGCAGCGAGCACTGGATCAACGGCGGCTTCTTCTGCTTCGAGCCGAACGCGCTGGCCTACCTGGACGAGGAGAGCGTGCTCGAGCGCGACCCGCTCGCGCGCCTCGCCGCCGAGGGGCAGCTGCACGCCCACCGCCACGAGGGCTTTTGGGACTGCATGGACACCTACAAGGACGCCGTCGTGCTCAACGACCTCTGGGTTGCCGGCGAGGCACCGTGGGCGACGTATCTCGCCGATGGCAGCTTTTTCCCCACTATAGGGGGGTCAAAGCTGCCATCTGGGGTGCCACGATGAGCCGAACGCTGGTCAGCGGCGCTCACGGCTTCGTCGGCTCCCATCTTGCGCGGGCGCTGCTCGAGCGCGGCGACTCGGTGCGCGTGCTCGACCGCCCGGCGCCGCGCCTCGCCGATGTCGGCGGCGAGCGCCTCTCGGGCCTCGACCTGCTCGGCATCCGCGACGAGGTCGAGTTGTTCGAGGCCGACCTGCGCGACGCCGAGGCGGTGGCGACGGCCGTCGCCGGAGTCGACGCGGTCTTCCACCTCGCCGCCCAGACGATCGTCGGGGTGGCGCGCTCCTCGCCGCTGGAGACCTTCGAGGTCAACGTGCGCGGGGCCTGGAACGTGTTCGAGGCCGGTCGCGTCCACGACGTGGGGCGCGTCGTCTTCGCCTCCTCCGACAAGGCCTATGGGGCGAGCCCCGAGCTGCCCTACCGCGAGGATTTCCCCCTCCGGGCCGCCTATCCATACGACGCCAGCAAGGCGGCGGCGGACACGATCGCGCGCAGCTACGCCAAGGCCTACGGCCTGCCGCTGGCGGTGACCCGCTTCGCCAACGTCTACGGCGGCGGCGACCTCAACTTCTCCCGCCTGATCCCGGAGACGGTCGTCGCGGTGCTCGACGGGCGCCCGCCGATCATCCGCTCGGACGGAAGCCCCGAGCGCGACTTCCTCTACGTCGACGACGCTGTCTCCGCCTATCTGGCGATCGCCGGCGCGCTCGCCGACGGCGCCGCGGGCGAGGCATTCAATGCCGGCGGCGAGCGGCCGCACTCGGTGCGCGAGGTGGTGGAGCTGATCGCCGCCGCGGCCGGGACGGGGATCGAACCCGACTTCCGGGGCGACGGCAATCCCGAGGGCGAGATCGACCGCCAGTTCGTCGACTCGAGCAAGCTGCGGGAGCTGACTGGCTGGCGCCCGCAGGTCGAGCTCGAGGCTGGCCTCAGGCGGACCCTCGAGTGGTACCGCGAGCATTCGGAGGCACGGCCCGCACCGAGCGGAGTCGGGGCGGCGGCGTCGCGCGGCTAGTCTGAGTCGCCATGTGCGGGCGCTTCACGGTCACGGCCAAGGACACGAAGACGATCGCCGACCGCTTCCAGGTCGAGCTCGAACGCTCGCTCGAGCGCAACTCCTCCGGTGAGGCGCCATCGCCCTCGAAGGAGCGGGTGAAGAAAGCCGAATCGGGCCTGGGGCGCTTCAACGTCGCGCCGACCCAGGAGGTGCTCACCGTGCGCTCCTCTCCCGACCCCGGGGAGGCCGCCGCCGGCGAGCGCGAGGCGCGCCTGATGCGCTGGGGCCTGGTGCCGCGCTGGGCGAAGGACCTCAAGGTCGGCTACCGGATGATCAACGCCAAAGCCGAGAACCTCGACTCGAGCCGGGCCTACGCGCCGCTGGTCGGCAAGTTCCGCCACCGCTGCCTGATCGTCGCCGACGGCTTCTACGAGTGGATGGTGGCGGAGGACCCGAAGCAGCCGCGCCAGCCCTGGCGCTTCGTCGTCGACGGCGGCGAGCCCTTCGCCTTCGCCGGCCTCTGCACGCGCAAGGAGTGGCAGGACACCGAGGATCGCGGCGTCGATGACGGCTGGCTCTATAGCTGCACGATCGTCACCACGACGCCCAACGAGGTGGTCGCGCCGGTGCACGACCGGATGCCGGCGATCCTGCCGAGCGCCGAGGCGGAGGCCGCCTGGCTGCGCCCCGACCTCAGCGCCGAGGACGCGATCGCGATGTGCGCGCCGCTGCCCGCGGAGCGCCTGGAGGGCGCGCCGGCCAACCCGAAGCTGAACAAGGTCGGCAAAGGGATTGAGGAAGGCCCGGAGCTGCTCGTCGCTCCGGGCTAACGCAGCGACCCCGAGGTGCGCACCGTGGCGCCGCCGACGGCGTTCTCGAGCGTGCAGGCGACGCTTCCCGAGGGGGCTCGCGTCGTTTTCCAGAAGGAGGCGAAACCGAGGGTGACGGGCTTTTCGGGACGCCCCTGGGGCAGCCCCCACTGCCATCCCATCGAGGTGGTCCGGTGCTTCTCCCAGGTGCCGACCACGCCGCGCAGGTCGGTATAGGCGTCGAAGGCGTCCCCCAGTTCGAGCGATGCGTATTCGCCACCGCTGATGTGGAACTTCAGCCCGACGCGATCGGGGACTTCCTGCTTGGTCAGGCTCTCTTCGCTGGTCGAGCGGGGAAACGAGCCACGGTTGTCGCCGGTGCGCGCCAGCTCCGCGCCGCCGCCCCGCATCGTGCAGCCCACGCGGGCCTGGCCGGTCGCCGAGCCGGCCTCGATCCGGAGCACCGCCGCGAGGCGGAAGATGCGTTCGCCTTCGATGTTCGCTTCGGTTACGCGCAGCCCGGCCTCTTCCAGCTCGATCGAGCCGCCACCGGGGATCCGCGCGGGCCGCGAGTCGGGCAACGCGCCGCGCGCCGCCCACTCGACTTCCACCCAGGCGCCGCCGCTCTCGTCGGTCGACAGCGCCCAGGCCGCCACGGTGGCGATCAAGCCGACGATCACCACCGCCACCGCCCCCCGCGGCGGGCGGCTGTCCATGCCCGAGTCCATGACGCGCCCGACAGGATTCGAACCTGTGGCCTCCGCCTCCGGAGGGCGGCGCTCTATCCAGCTGAGCTACGGGCGCGGGGCTACCAGCTTATCCTCGCGCCCCATGGATCTCTCGCTTGCCTTCCTCGGCACGGGCGGCGCCGTGCCTTCGGCGCGGCGCAATACGGCCGGCCTGCTCGTCGCTCGGGGCGGGGAACGGCTGCTGTTCGATTGCGGCGAGGGCACGCAGCGGCAGATGCAGCGCTCACTGGGCCTGGTCCAGGTCGACGCGATCTTCTTCACCCACTTCCATGCCGATCACTTCCTCGGCCTGCCGGGGCTGCTGAAAACCTACGACCTGACCGAGCGCGGCCGGCCGCTGACGATCTACGGGCCGCGCGGCCTGCGCGACCTGATCCTGGGGCTCGGGCGGGTGATCGGCAAGGTCGGCTATCGAGTCGACCTGGTCGAGCTCGAGCCGGGCGAGGCGGTGCCGCGCGACGGCGCCGAGGTCCGTGCCTTCCCGGTTGAGCACGGCGTGCGCGCGCTCGGCTACGCCCTGGTCGAGGCCGACCGGCCCGGTCGCTTCGACCCCGAGGTGGCCAAGCGGCTGGGGGTGGCGGAAGGCCCGGCCTTCGCCACCCTGCAGCGGGGAGAGCCGGTCCAGGGCTCGCTCGGCCCGGTCGACCCGCGCGATGTGATGGGCGAGTCGCGGCCCGGCCGCACCCTGGTCGTCACCGGCGACACCGCCCCCTGCCACGCGACCGTCGAAGCCGCCCGCGGCGCCGACCTGCTCGTCCACGACGCCAGCTTCGCCGAGGAGGAGGCGCAGCGAGCCGCCGACACCGGCCACTCGACCGTCGGCCAGGCCGCCGCCGTCGCGCGCGAGGCGGAGGTCAAGCTGCTCGCCCTCGTCCACATCTCCTCCCGCTACCACGTCGGCAAAGTGCTGGACGAGGCGAAGGAGGTCTTCGACCCGACGATCGCCCCGCGCGACTTCGACCTGATCGACCTCCCCTTTCCAGAGCGCGGAGAGCCCAAGCTCGTCCAGAACGGAGCAAGGGAGAAAGACGAGACACGAGCTGTCTCGCCGGTGCCTCCTCCCGCCGCCGCAGAGTGACGATCGGCTCGGGATCGTCGCCATCCCCTGCTACATTGACGCCGTCCTTTAACCCGGTCCCGTGAGGCCAGGAAGGAGCAAGAAGTGAGCGAGAGGGTCGTGCTCGAGCGCGACGACCTGCGGCGAACGCTGAAGCGGATCGCCCACGAGATCACCGAGGCCAACCCCGAGCCCGAGCGTCTCGCGATTGTCGGCATCCACACCCGCGGCGCGATCATCGCCCGCCGCCTGCACGCCCTGGTCGGCGAGCTGACCGCGGCCGAGACCCCGATCGGCGACCTCGACATCTCCTTCTACCGCGACGATGTCGGCGGCAGGGCGCCCGCCGCGCAGCCGATCGTGCACGCGTCTCACATCGACTTCGACCCCACCGGCCGCACCGTCGTCCTCGTCGACGACGTGCTCTTCACCGGCCGCACCGTGCGGGCCGCGATCGACGCGCTCTTCGACTACGGCCGCCCACAGCGGGTGCAGCTGGCGGTGCTCTGCGACCGCGGCCACCGCGAGCTGCCGATCCGGCCCGACTACGTCGGCAAGAACCTGCCGACGGCCCGCGGCGAGCGCCTCAACGTCAGGCTCGAGGAGATTGACGAGATCGACCAGGTGACGATCGTCGAGGCGGCGGAGGTGCCGGCGTGAGGCACCTGC
>JBKPOW010000147.1:0-3084 GCA_046733275.1 Actinomycetota bacterium | reverse complement strand
CGGTCGACCCCGACGCGGGTCGGCGCCCCTATCTGGTCGGTCCGGCGCTGCTTGCCGCGGCGGGGGCCGTCTTCTTCGGCATCGTGCCGCAACCGCTGGTCGAGTTCGCCCAGCACGCCGGCTCTGCGCTCTTCTGACGGCGTGGTGCCGCGTCCTCGGTCGCTCGTGTGCAGAGCACACCACGCTCCCTGCGTCCTTGCCCCACACCGTCAGGAAGAACGCAGATGGGTGTCGTCTTAACCGCAATAGCGATCGTCGGCGGGGTGGCCGTCGGCGTCGTCGCCGAGCGCCGCCGTCCGCAGGCGGCCGGACTGGCAGCGCGCCAGGCGCTGACGCTGATGCTCTACGTGCTGGTGCCGCCGGTGATCTTCTTCAACCTGGCGGCGAGCGAGATCGACGTCGAGCACGGCGTCGGGCTGTTGCTCGGCATCCTCGCGGTCTCGCTCTCGGGCCTTGTCGCCTGGTGGGTGTCGAGTTGCGTGCTCGGCCTCGCCCGCCACCGCACCGGCGCGGTTGTCTGCGCCGTGCTCAGCGTCAACACCGGCTATCTCGGCTACCCGCTGACCGTGGCCCTGCTCGGCCGCGATCAGCTCACCACCGCCGTCCTCTATGACGTCCTCGTCACCGCGCCCTGCCTGCTGCTCGGCGCCTTCGCCGTCGGCGCCGCCTTCGGCACCAAGGCTGGCGAAGGGCCACGCGACCGCATCCGCGCCTTCTTCACCCGCAATCCGCCTCTCTACGCGGCAATCGCCGGGCTGCTGGCCCCCGACGCGCTGGCGCCGCAAGTGCTCGTCGACGCTTCGCAGGTCCTCGTCTTCGTCCTGCTGCCGCTCGGCTTCTTCGCCGTCGGCGCCACCCTGGCGGAGAATGCCGAGCACGGCGAGCTGCCGATGCCGCCGCCGCTGACCAGGCCGGTCGCCGTCGCCCTCGGGGCCCGCCTCGCGCTCGCCCCGGCGCTGCTGATGCTGCTGGCGGCGCCGCTGATCGACCTGCCCGCCGCCTACCGCCTGCTCTCGGCGATGCCCTCCGGCCTCAACTCGATGGTCGTCGCCCACGCCTACGGCCTCGACATGGAGATCACCGCCGAGGCGGTCACCTGGTCGACCGCGATAGTCGTCCTCGCCGCCCTCGCCTCGTTGCTGCTCTAGCCTCGGAACGATGCTCCACCACGTCTCGATCGAGGTCGCTCCCGCCGAGGTCGAGGCCTGCGCCGCCTGCTGGGAGCTGCTCGGCTTCGAGCGCGTGCCGGCGCCGGAGGCGCTGGGGCCGTACTTCACCTGGCTCGAGCGCGCGGGGACGCAGATCCACCTGATCCACACCGAGGCGCCGACGGTGCCCCAGCTCGGCCACGCCGCGGTCGCCGTCGGCGACTTCGAGGCGACCTTCGCCGCGCTGGAGCGTGCCGGCCACGAGCCGGAGCGCCACCGCGAGCTGTGGGGCGAGCCGCGCGCCTTCGTCACCATGCCTGGTGGCCACCGGGTGGAGTTCATGGCGGGGCCGCCGGGGTAGGTCGAAAAGGCCGCAACGAAGGCCGAACCGGCCCGGCTTTGCCGTCCTCTGGAACTGGGAGATTGCCGAGCAGCCGATGCCATTCGACGCAAAAGTCCTCGCCGACTCCGTATCGCCCGCGGGCCACCGGCTGACGACGCTCGAGGCCACCTTCCCCCGCTTTGTCCTCGCCGAGTTCAACACGCACCGCGTCTTCTCGCGCAACTCGGCCAGCTCGCGGGCGATCCCGATCGCCAAGCAGCTGCGCCGCGTGCTGGAGGACCCTTACGTGCCGGTCGAGTTCGGCTCGAACCAGCCGGGGATGCAGGCGGGGCCCGCCCTCGCCGGCGAGAAGCTGGAGGGGGCGGAGGCAGAGTGGCTGCGCGCTCGCGACGATGCGGTGCGCCGCGTGCTCGGCCTGATCGCCGCCCCAGGCGCGTTCGGCTCTGGCGACGACCTGCACGAGCAGCTCGGCCGAGTCGAGGAGGCGATCCGCGAGAAGTCCCAGCCGGCCGAGTGGCTGAACGTCCACAAGCAGGTCGCCAACCGCCTGCTCGAGCCGTTCATGTGGCACACGGTGATCGTCACCGCGACCGAGTGGGACAACTTCTGGAACCTGCGCTGCCATGCCGACGCACAGCCGGAGATCAGGCTCGTCGCGGAAAGGATGCGCGAGGCCCGCGAAGCGTCCGAGCCAACCGAGCTGCGCTACGGCGAGTGGCACCTGCCGCTGGTGCGCCCCGAGGACCGCGCGGAGGGCACACAGACGGAGGACCTGGTCAAGATCTCAGCCGGGCGCTGCGCCCGGGTCAGCTACCTAACCCACGCCGGCGTGCGCGACCTCGACGCCGACGTCCAGCTCCACGACCGGCTGCTGGAAAGCGGCCACATGTCGCCGCTGGAGCATCCGGCCCGGCCGCTCACCGAGGCGGAGCTGCGCGACGGCGAGTGGAGCGGCAACTTCCGCGGCTGGTTCTCCTACCGCAAGACAATCTCGGGGGAGGCGAATCCGCTGGGCCCTAAGGTGCCCGCGAGGGCCGCCTCACTCGTCGCCTGAGCCCTCGAGCTCCTTCGCCGCCTTCTCCCCCGGAGTCGGCCACGGAATCGCTTCGCCCGCCTCCCAGGCCGGTGGCTGGCCGCCCGGCACCTTGCCGACGAAGGTGAGGCCGAGGAAGACCAGCCAGACCATCGTCAGCAGCAGGGCGACGGGGAGGATGAGGATCATCGCCACGCCGAGGGCCATGCCGAGGCTGCCGGCGAACCTGGTCAGCAGCCCGGTCCGCATCGCGTGCAGGGAGATGTAGAGCATCCCCACCGCGAGGGCGATGACCGCCGGGATCGCCAGGTAGGCGGCGACCTCGTGGAAGCTGCTGTCGTCGAGCAGGCGTTCCGCCAGGGCCGCAGGCCGGGCGCTGCCGCCCATCAGGTCGACGAAGTCGTTCGCCACCGAGCGCGTCGCCAGCCAGGAGAGCACCCCCTGGACGGCCAGCAGGACGGGGCCGAAGAAGGCGAAGCCGACCATCTCCGGCCGCACCCGCTCGCTGCGCAGCCGGGCGGCGCGGAAAAGATGGAAGAGGGGCAGAGCGAGGAGGAGGA
>JBKPOW010000146.1:0-6783 GCA_046733275.1 Actinomycetota bacterium | reverse complement strand
GGATACCCCCGAACGGGCGGATACTCAGAGCGAGCGAAGCGAGCGAGTCCGGGCGGGGGTATCCCCAACCCCTCCGCCACGCGCCTGAATAGACTGCGCCGCCGTGTTCGAGAAGGTGCTGATAGCCAACCGCGGCGAGATCGCGATCCGGGTCGCCCGCACGCTGAAAGAGATGGGGATCGGCTCGGTCGCCGTCTACTCGGAGATCGACCGCGACGCACCGCACGTGCGCGAGGCCGACGAGGCCTTCCTGATCGGCCCCGCCGTCCCCGCCGAGAGCTACCTCAACATCGCCAAGATCATCGAGACCGCCAAGCAGGCGGGCGCCGAGGCGATCCACCCCGGCTATGGCTTCCTCGCCGAGAACGCCGACTTCGCCCGCGCCTGCGACGAGGCGGGCATCGTCTTCATCGGCCCGCCGCCGGAGGCGATCGAAGCGATGGGCTCGAAGACGCGGGCGCGCGAGATCATGGCCGAGGCCGGCGTGCCGATCGTCCCGGGCGCGACCGAGCCCGCCGCGGACGTCGCGGCTGCCAGGGCGCAGGCCGAGGAGGCCGGCTACCCGGTCGCCTGCAAGGCGGCGGGGGGCGGGGGCGGCAAGGGCTTCCGCGTGGCGATGACCCCCGACGACCTCGAGGAGGCCTTCGAGGGGGCCGCCCGCGAAGGCGAGAAGTTCTTCTCCGACGACCGCGTCTACGTCGAGCGCTACCTCGAGGACCCGCGCCACGTCGAGGTGCAGGTGCTGGCCGACTCGCACGGCAACGTGATCCACCTCGGCGAGCGCGACTGCTCGCTCCAGCGCCGCCACCAGAAGGTGATCGAGGAGGCGCCCGGGCCGCAGGTCGACGCCGAGATGCGCGAGCGGATCGGCAGGATCGCCACCGACGCGGCGGCCGCGGTCGGCTACCGCGGCGCCGGCACGGTCGAGGGGATGCAGGTCGGCGAGGAGTACTTCTTCCTCGAGATGAACACGCGGGTCCAGGTCGAGCACTGCGTCACTGAGATGGTCACCGGGATCGACATCGTCCGCGAGCAGGTGCTGGTCGCCGCCGGCGAGGAGCTCTCGGTCGCCCAGGGGGACGTGAAACTGACCGGCCACGCGATCGAGTGCCGGATCAACGCTGAGGCCGCCCACAAGAACTTCGCCCCCGCGCCTGGCGCGATCGCCTCCTACCGCGAGCCGGCCGGCCCCGGCGTGCGCGTCGACTCGGGGGTCGAGGCCGGCTCCGAGGTGACGCCGATGTACGACCCGATGGTGGCCAAGCTGATCGTCTGGGACGTCGACCGCGAGCACGCGACGCGCCGCATGCTGCGCGCCCTCGACGAGTATGAGGTCGGCGGCCTGACCACGCTGATCCCCTTCCACAAGGCGATCCTCGCCACCGAGCAGTGGGCGCGGGGGGAGACCTGCCGCGACCTGATGGAGGACAAGAAGTGGCTGAAGACGACCGCCCCGAGCGAAGCGGAGCCCCCCGTAGTTCCTGAGGCCGCCGAGGCCGTCGCCCGCGACTACAAGGTCGAGGTCTCGGGCAAGCTCTTCGACGTAAAGGTGATCGGTGAGGCGGCCGGGGGCAACCCAGGCCCGGTCGCGGCGGGGGGGCGGAAACCTCCGAAGCGCGAGCGTAAGGCGGGCGCCGGCGCAAGCGCGTCAAGCGAGTCGCTCCCCTCGCCGCTGCAGGGCACCGTCCTGAAGGTGGCCGTGGAGCAGGGCGCCGACGTCTCCGAGGGCGACCTGATCTGCGTCATCGAGGCGATGAAGATGGAGAACGAGATAGCGGCCCACCGGTCGGGCAAGGTGACGGCGCTGAACGTGGCAGAAGGCGCTGCCGTAAGTAGCGGCGACGTTCTAGCCGTCATCGAGTAAGCCGCGCTAGCGGCCTTTGCCGCGTTCTTTTTCCCGACGTTCTTTTTCTCGTTGCCGTTCCCGTTCGCGGAGTTCCTTCTGTTTTTTTGCGCGGAGGCGCTGGAACTCGCGACGGGTTAGAGGGAGCTCAGGCGTCACTTCGCGGCATTCGCGGCCGACGCAGGTGGTGAAGCGCTTCATCTGGCGATGGAGGAAGTTGCGGATCGGGTAGTAGTTCGGGTCCTTGACGATGTTGTTGAGCTCGTTCGGGTCCTTGTTGATGTTGTAGAGCTCCTTCTCGCCGCTCGGCCAGGCGATGTACTTGTAGGGGCCGAGGCGGATCCCGGCGTAGTCCTTGGGCGGCGCCAGGAGCGAGGCGGTCGCCTTGCCGTCGCGCCCGCCGTCCGCGGCGGAGGCGCTCGCGTCCGCCCGTGAGATCCCTCCCTGCGCGTTGACGTCGTTGGTCTCGACGAAGGACTCGAAGAGGATCGGGCGGCGGGTGCGCAGCTCTGGGTCGCGCAGGAAGGGCACCAGGGAGCGGCCGTCGATGCTCTTCGTCGCTTCCACCCCGGCCAGCTCGAGGATCGTCGGCGCGACGTCGATGTTGGCCGCCAGCTCGCCGGTCGAGCTGCCCGGCTCGATCCCCGGCCCGCGGATCAGGAAGGGCAGGTGGGTGGCCGGCTCGTAGGCGAGGAACTTGCCGCCGAGCAGGCGGTGCTCGCCGAAGAAGAAGCCGTTGTCGGAGGTGAAGAGGACGTAGGTGTTGCGCAAGCGCCCCATCTGCCCCAAGGTGTCGATCATCTCTTTGACCCCGTCGTCGACCGCCCGCAGCGAATCGAGCTGCTTCTGGTAGTAGACGCGGTAGGCCTTCTTCTCACCCGGGCTGAGGTGGTCGGCTTCGCGGATGAAGCGCGGCTTGTCGGCGACGTTGCCCTCGTCGAACCCTTCCGAGCGGTTGTGCGGGTGACGGGCGCCCTTGAACCAGTCGTAGTGCCGCAGCGCCGGCTCCGGCCCGGCCGGCTTGCGGAAGTCGCCGTGGGGGGCGGTGTAGTCGAGCTGCAGGTAGAAGGGCTGTTCCGGTGGCGTGGCCAGCATCTCCTCCCGCGCGACCCAGTTGAAGATGTCGGTGGCATAGAGGCAGGACCGTTCGACCGGTTCGAAGGGGCAGCCGAAGGGGTCGCGCACTCCGTATTCGCGGGTTTCCCAGCTGCCGGGGTCGCCGTAGGCGTCGGGGGCGCTCAGTTGGCCGTTGTCGTTGAGCGTGTAGCCGTAGAAGAGATGCTCGGTATCGGCCTTCAGCACGGTGTGCCAGGCGGTCCAGCCGGGCGGCACCGAGGTGCCGTTGTCGTAGGGCTCGTCGCCGTAGCCGTTGAGGAACTTGCCGACATGGATGGTGCGGTAGCCGGCGCCCTGCAGCCAGGTGGCGATGTTGTTCGAGGCGGCCGCCCTGAAGCTGAAGCCGAAGTAGCCGCCGTTGGGCTGCACGTTGCCCTTGACGCCGTTGTTGTGGGAGTAGCGGCCGGTCAGCAGGCTGACCCGTGAGGGGCAGCAGAGGGGATAGGGCACGTAGTAGCGGTTGAAGGTCATGCCACGTTTGGCGATCAGGTCGAGCGTGTTCGGCATCGAGCGCGTCGTCGCCGCGCCGGGGAAGGCCGTGAAGGTCTCGTAGAGGCCGTCGAGCGTCTGGTCGTCGGTCTGGATGACGACGAAGCTGGGCGGTTCGCTGTTCGGGTTGAGCGGCGGTTCGCCCGCTTCGACCGCGCCCGCCCGCCCGACGCCCAGGGTGAGCGCAACGAGCAGCGCAAGCGCCGCGCAGATGTGACCGAGTCGTGCCATCGAAGTCGAAACCGTCGCGCCAGGCGAAGGTTGCGAGGCGAACGCTAGGAAACGGCTAGGACGCGCCGAGCTTTTTCGCCGCTTCGCGGAAGTTCTTGACGGTCGCGCTGGGGGCTTTGCGGCCGTCGAGCTTCTCGCCGTGGCGGTTGACCCAGATCACCGGCACCTTCATCTTCAGCAGCGGCACGACGTCGGTCTCGTAGCCGGAGCAGATGTGGACCCAGCCTTTTTTGCCGCCGATCCGCCGCGCGCACTCTTTGAAGTGGACGGGGTCGGGCTTGTAGCTGCGCACCTGCTGGGCGGTTACGACGAGGTCGAGTTCGGTGCGCAGGTGGCGGCGGGAGATGCCGAGCAGCTTGTCGTCGATGTTGGAGATGATGCCGACCTGGTAGCGCTTGCCGAGTCGGTCCATCGCCGCGTTGGCCTCGCGGAAGGGCTGCCAGTAGGCGACGCTGTCGGGCAGGAACTGCGCCCGCGAGGGCTCGATCTCCCAGCCGATCTCGCGCGCGACCTTGACGATCGTCCGCCGCAGCACCTCGGCGTACAGTTCGTAGGAGCCGGCCATGATTTCGGCCTGCACCTGGAAGAAGCGTTCGAGGAAGGGCCCTTCGTCGAAGCTGAAGCCGTCCTTCGCAGCCTCTTTCTTGCAGGCTTCGACGATGCCTTTCTCCCAGTCGATCAGGGTGCCGTAGCAATCGGTGGTCACCCACTCGATGGTTTTCAGGGCAGGGAGCGCCATGCGGCGCGGCATCTTATGTGACCTGCTGGGCCGGCGCGGCGCCGAGGATCTTGGATAGGCTGCCGCCCGCGCTCGGCAGGGGCGCGCGCACATGGACCTCCTCGAGTACCAGGGCAAGCAGCTTTTCGCCGCGCACGGCATCGCCGTGCCGAGCGGCGAGGTCGCCTCTACCGTGGAGGAGGCTGTGGCCGCGGCGGAACGGATCGGCTACCCGTGTGCGATCAAGGCCCAGGTGCTGATCGGCGGGCGGGGCAAGGCGGGCGGGATCAAGATCGCCGCCGACCGCGCCGAGGCCGAGCAGCAGGCCGACGCGATCCTCGGCATGGACATCCGCGGGCCGCGTGGCGAGGGCCCCTTCCGGGTCGAGCGGGTCTGGGTCGAGGGCGGCTCCGACATCGCCGCCGAGTACTACGCCTCGGTGATCCTCGACCGGGGTGAGAAGAAGCTGCTGGCGATGGTCTCGGCCAAGGGCGGGATGGACATCGAGGCCGTCGCCGAGGAGGACCCGGCCGCCCTGGTCAAGGAGCACATCGACCCGACGCGGCCGTTCACCGCCGCCGAGGCACGGCCGATCGCCGAGGCCGCCGGCCTGGCCGAGGACGTGCGCGAGGACGCCGCCGAGGTGCTGGCGAAGCTGGCAGAGACCGCGCAGGCCGAGGACGCGACGCTGATCGAGGTCAACCCGCTGATCGTCACCGGCGAGCGCCAGGTCGTCGCCCTCGACGCCAAGGTGACGATCGACAACAACGCCCTCTACCGCCACGAGGGGCTGGCCGAGCTCGACGCCGAGTCGATCGACGACCCACAGGAGGCGATGGCGCGCGAGAAGGGCCTCACCTACGTCAAGCTCGACGGCAACGTCGGCATCCTCGCCAACGGCGCCGGGCTCTGCATGTCGACCCTCGACGTCGTCGCCCAGGCGGGCGGCGCGCCGGCCAACTTCCTCGACGCCGGCGGCGGCTCCAAGGCCGAGGCGATCGTCGACGCGCTGACCGTGATCACCTCGGACGAGAAGGTGACGGCGATCCTCTTCAACATCTTCGGCGGCATCACCCGCTGCGACGAGATCGCCAAGGGCATCGTCGAGGCCTCCTCGCAGCTGGAGCTGGGCGTGCCGCTGGTCGTCCGCCTCGACGGCACCAACTCCGAGGAGGGGCTGGAGATCCTCGCGGGGGCGGGGCTGCCCGACCTGCACCAGGAGACGACGATGCTCGGCGCCGCCCAGAAGGTTGTCGAGTTGGCGGGCGCGTCCGCCGGGAGGAACGGCTGATGTCGATCGTCGTCGACGAGAGCACGAAGCTCGTCGTCTCCGGCCTGACCGGCCGCGAGGGCTCCTTCCACGGGCTGCGCAACCGCGCCTACGGCACGGACCTGGTGGCGGGCGTCACCCCCGGCAAGGGCGGCCAGGACGTCGAGGGCGTCCCCGTCTTCGACTCGATCCGCGAGGCGGTCGAGCAGGAGGACGCCAACACCTCGATGATCTTCGTCCCGGCGCGCTTCGCCGCGCCGGCGATCGACGAGGCGATTGAGTCCGGCGTGCAGACGGTGATCGCGATAACCGAGGGCATCCCGGTCCTGGACATGCTCAAGACCTACTGGAAGGCAAAGGAGGCGGGCGTGCGGCTGATCGGGCCCAACTGCCCCGGCGTCCTCTCGCCCGGCAAGGCCAACGTCGGCATCATCCCCGCCCAGTTCTTCGAGCCGGGCAAGATCGGCGTTGTCTCCAAGTCGGGCACGCTGACCTACCAGATCGGCAACGAGCTGAAGCAGGCGGGCGAGGGCAACTCCTCGATCGTCGGCATCGGCGGCGACCCGATCATCGGCTCCGACTTCATCGACATCTTCAAGCTGTACGAGGCCGACCCGGAGACCGAGCTGATCGTGATGGTCGGCGAGATCGGCGGCGACGCCGAGGAGCGCGCCGCTGAGTTCATCGCCAGCGAGATCTCAAAGCCCGTCGTCGCCTACATCGCCGGCTTCACCGCGCCCCCCGGCAAGCAGATGGGCCACGCCGGCGCGATCATCTCCGGCTCCTCCGGCACCGCCCAGGCGAAGAAGGAAGCGCTCGAGGCGAAGGGCGTGCGGGTCGGCGAAAGCCCGACTGAGACGGCCCAGATCGCCGTCGAAGTTCTGCGCTCGCGCTAGCCGCCGACCGGCAGTATTCGGGGATCGGCTCAATACTGTGGCTTCGGCCGTTCCCTCAACGCGCCGACAATTGCTTCCATGCCCTCGAAGGAGCCGTAGGGGTTGACCGTTTCGATGAAGTCGGGGGCGGGGGGCGGGTTGACGACGATCTTCACCCCGGCGACGTCGACCCAGGCGGTGAAGGCTCGTGGCGCCTTCTTCGGGCAGCGCGCGTAGTCCC
>JBKPOW010000145.1:0-1712 GCA_046733275.1 Actinomycetota bacterium | reverse complement strand
GCCCAGTAGAGCCCGGTGCCGGCCATGATCGCCGGACGCTCGGCCGCGCCCAGCAGCGCCGCCGCCTCCTCGATCCCCACCGCCGCCCGCGGCTCCGCTGCCGTCGCGGCCGGGACCGCCGCCTCGCCCTCGCTGAAGACGACGTCGAGTGGGTAGTCGACGAAGGTCGGGCCGCCGGGCGCGACAAGGGCGAGGTCGAGCGCCGCCGCCGTCCGCGCCGCGATCGCGCCGGGCTCCTTCACCGTCTCCGCCGACTTGACCAGCGGCGCGACGAAGGGCAGGTGGTCGATCTCCTGCAGCGAGCCCGAGCCCCAGCGCAGCTCGGGCGCCCGCCCGCCGAGCACGCAGACCGGCGAGCAGTTGGCCTGGGCGCCGGCGATCGCGCTGACGCCGTTGGTCACCCCCGGTCCCGCGGTCAGCGCCGCCACGCCGACCCCCCTGGTCGCCTTGGCGAAGCCCTCCGCGGCGAAGACGGCGGACTGCTCGTGCCGCACGTCGACGATCTCGATCCCCTCCGCCTTGCAGCCGTCGTAGATCGAGAACAGGTGCCCGCCGGAGAGGGTGAAGAGGTGGCTGACGCCACGCGACTTCAGCGCCCTGGCAACGATCCGGCCCCCGTGCTCCATCGAGGCCGCAGCCTAAGGGACGCCGGCCGGCCGGGAATGCCCGGGGCGGGACTCGAACCCGCAAGCCCCATACGGGGCAGCGCATTTTAAGTGCGCCGCTTTTGCCAGTTTCGCCACCCGGGCACTGGCGATGGTATCCGCCCGTTTCGCTGCGTATAAGCAGCGGGTAAATATTTGTACGGAGCGCAACTATGGCGCTGTTACGGTGTCCCTACCAACGAAGACGACGCCCTTCCCTGGAAAGGAAAGCTTGGAGGCATCGGCTCTTACCCACGCCAGTCAACGCGGGCTCCTCGCTCGCCGCTCGCCGCTGCTGAAGCTGCAGGGCGACGCCAAGCTGATTGCGATAGCCCGGGCCGGCAACTCCGGCGCCTTTGAGACGATCGTCGACCGCTACCAGGGCCGCCTGCTCGCCTTCTGCCGGCAGATGCTCAAGTCCAACGAGGACGCCGAGGACGTCCTCCAGGAGGTCTTCGTCAACGCCTACCGGGCGATGCTCGCCGACGAGCGCGAGATCAACCTGCGCCCGTGGCTCTACCGGATCGCCCGCAACCGCTGCCTCAACCACCTGCGCAAGCCGACCGCCGACGCGCAGGAATCGATGGACATGGTGCCGATGGTCGAGGCCGCCTCGACCGCGGAGAAGGTCAGCAACCGCGAGGAGTTCCGCCAGCTGCTCGCCGACGTCGGCAAGCTGCCGGAGACGCAGCGCACGGCGCTGCTGCTGCGCGAGATGGATGCGATGTCCTACGAGGAAATCGCCGCCGCGATGGAGGCCAGCGTGCCCTCGGTCAAGTCGCTGCTCGTGCGGGCGCGGATCTCGCTCGCCGAGGCGAGCCAGGCCCGCCAGCTGACCTGCGGCGAGGTGCGGCTGGAGCTGGCCGAGGCGGCCGAGGGCCTGCGCAAGGTCTCCGGCCCGATCCGCCGCCACGTGCGCGACTGCGAGGAATGCGCCGACTTCCGTGCCCAGGTGCGCTCCAACGACAACGCGATGGCTGCCCTCTTCCCGGCTGGCGCGTTCGTCGCCCTCAAAGGCTTCATCCTCTCCAAGCTCGGCTTCGGCGGTGCCTCCGGTGGGGCCTCGGC
>JBKPOW010000144.1:0-3792 GCA_046733275.1 Actinomycetota bacterium | reverse complement strand
GTTCCGGCAGGCCCGCCTCACGTCGCTCGCGGCGCTGCTCGCGCAGGTCGGCGGCGCGGCGCTCGGCCTCGCGCGCCTCCTCCAGCTTGCGCATCTCCTCGGCCCGCTCCGCCGCGGCTTCCGAGGTGGTCTCCTTGCGCTCGCTGTCGCGCTCCGGCGCCGATCCCGCCCACTCGCGTAGCCGGCGGATATCGCGCCCCTGGGCGAAGGAGAGCAGGGCGAGCACGGCCAGGCCGAAGAAGGCGACCAAGCCCGCAAAAGCCCCGATTTCCTTCAGCAGCTCCAAAGGTTGGCTGCGAGAGGCTATCCGTCGAGGCCGACCGCCGCCGCGTCCCCGCCCGGAGTGGTGATCAATGCGACCACCCGCTCGGCAAGGTTCGCCTCGTCGCCCGCCATCACCAGGTGCTCGAGCGAGTTCAGGGTCGACTCGACCCACTCGGTGTCAAGCGGCGCCGCGCGCACGGCGCGGTGGATCCGTTTCGCCGCCGTCGGTCGCAGCTCCTCGCCGCTGCCGACCAGCTCCTCGTGCAGCTTCTCCCCCGGCCGCGGCTGGGTGAACTCGACCGCGATCTCCGCTCCCGGCTCGTAGCCGGCAAGACGGATCATGTTGTTGGCCAGGTCGACGATCTTCACCGGCTCGCCCATGTCGAGGACGAAGACCTCGCCGCGGCCGGCGCCGATGTCGCCGGCGCGGATCACCAGCTGCACCGCCTCGGGGATGGTCATGAAGTAGCGGGTCATCTCGGGGTGGGTGACCATGACCGGGCCGCCGCGCTCGATCTGGCCGCGGAAGATCGGCACGACGCTGCCCGAGGAGGCGAGCACGTTGCCGAAGCGGACGCTGGCGAAGCGCGTGCCGGGGTGCTTGTCGCCGGCCGCCTCGACGATCCACTCGGCCATCGCCTTGGAGGCGCCCATCACCGTCTTCGGGTTGACCGCCTTGTCGGTGGAGACGAGGACGAAGCGCTCGACGTCGGAGGCGGCGGCGGTCTCGGCCGTGATCCGCGTCGCGATCGCGTTGTTGCGAACCGCCTCCAGCGGGTTGGCCTCCATAAGCGGCACGTGCTTGTAGGCGGCGGCGTGGAAGACGACGCTCGGCTTGAAGCGCTGCATCGTCTCCAGCATGCGGTGCGGCTCCTTGCAGTCGGCGAGCACCGCCTCGACGCTGGAGAAGTGGCGCTCCTCGACCATCTCGCGCTCGATCTCGAAGAGGTTGTCCTCGGCGTGGTCGACCATCACCAGCAGGCGCGGGCCGACGCGGGCGATCTGGCGGCAGAGCTCGGAGCCGATCGAGCCGCCGGCGCCGGTGACGAGGACGATGCGGTCGCGCAGGTAGGCGCCGACGCGGTCGAGCTCGACCACGATCGGGTCGCGGCCGAGCACGTCCTCGACCTGGACCTCGCGCAGCTGCTTGTTGAGCTGCACGCCGCCGCGCAGCAGCTCGAAGACCGTGGGCAGGGTGCGGACGCGGATTTCACGCTCGCGGCATGCGGCGACGACGCGGGCGCGCAAGGTCCCCGGCGCCGAGGGGATCGCGATCACGACCTCGTCGGGCTCGGTCTCGTCGAGGACGGTCTCGATCTGCGCCGTCGTCCCCAGCACCTTGAGGCCGAGCATGCGCATCCCCTGTTTGCGAGCGTCGTCGTCGACGAAGCCGATCGCGGTCGCGCCCAGGTTGGGGTTGAGGTTCATCTCGCGCACGACCATCTGGCCGCCCGAGCCGGCGCCGATGACGAGCACCTCGTGGCCCGGCAGGCGGTGGCCGTGGCTGGGCCGCTCGACGATCAACCGCACCGCGAGGCGGGCGCCGGCGACCAGCAGCAGGGTGAGCATGAAGTCCATCACCGCGACCGAGCGCGGCAGGTCGTACTTAAACGGCTGCAGGACGGTGAAGAGGACGACGAGGATCCCGCTGGCCACGGCGACGGCGCGGACGATGGTGAGGAAGTCGCGGCCGCTGACGTAGCGCCACCACTTCTGGTAGAGGCCGAAGGCGGCGAAGACCGCGAGCTTGCCGGCGGCGACGAAGGCGACCGCCTGCAGAAAGAGAGTCTCGTAGCGCGTCGGCAGGCCTTCATCGAGGAAGCGCAGGCGGAACGCCAGGTAGAAGGCGAGCGCGACGAGCAGCGCGTCGGCGGCGACCTGGAGTACCCGGTTGCGGTAGACGGGGTGGTTCAACCGGTGCATGGGGGCCGTGCGATTTTAGATGGTGTACGGCCGGCTCCCTACAATCCGCGCTTCGCGCATGCTCCCCCTGGCCAGCGTCACCGACTTCTTCCTCGACCCGATCGTCAACGCGGGGACCGATTTCATCTCCAGCACCGGGCTGCCGGCGGTCTTCATCCTGATGGCGCTCGAGTCCGCCTGCCTGCCGGTGCCGAGCGAGGCGATCATGCTCTTCGCCGGCTCAAGCGTCGCCGCCGGCGAGCTCTCGCTCTTCGGCGTCGTGGCGGCCGGTGTGCTCGGCAACTTGGTCGGCTCCTGGGCCGCCTACGCGGTCGGCTACTACGCCCGCCTCGACCTGCTGGAGAAGAACCGGTTGATCCACCTGCCGCCGCGCTACCTCAAATGGGCCGACGACTGGTTCGAACGCTACGGCGACGCGACCGTCTTCTTCACCCGCATGCTGCCGATCATCCGCACCTTCATCTCGCTGCCGGCCGGTGTGGCGAAGATGCCCTTCTGGCGCTTCACCTTGCTGACCCTGGCGGGCTGCATACCCTGGGTGCTGATGCTGGCGCTGATCGGCCAGGCCGTGGGCCACAACTGGGAGGAGTGGCGCGAGAATCTGCACTACCTCGACTACGCCGTTGTCGCGGCCGTGCTCGGCGGTGCGATCTACCTGCTGATCCGGCGCCGCCGCGGTGGTGGCAGGCCCGCCGCGGAGTCGCTCTGAGCCGGGCGGCCGACGGCAGGATCCCGGCCGGGCGCGCGCTGGCGCTGGGCATCGTCCAGGGCCCGGCCGAGCTGCTGCCGGTCTCCTCCTCGGCCCACATCGTCCTCATCCCCTGGCTGGCGGGCTGGCAGTGGGAGCGGCTCGACCCCGAGGTGCGCAAGAGCTTCGAGGTGGCGCTGCACGGGGGCGCGGCGGCGGCCCTGCTGATCGGCCAGCGGGGGACGATCGCGGAGGAGCTGCGGCACTTCGAATGGCGGCGCGGGCTGCTGCTCGCCCTCTCCTTCCTGCCGGCCGCGGTCGCCGGCTACACGCTCGAGCGGCAGATCGAGCGGCGGCTGGGCGGGCCGAGGGCGACGGCGATCGGCCTGCTCGCAGGCGCGGCGGCGATGCTCCTTGCCGACGCCCGGCCGCAGGAGCGGGGACGAGGCGAGGCGACGGCGACGGACGGGCTGGCGCTCGGCGTCGCCCAGGCCGCCGCCCTGGCCCCGGGCGTCTCGCGCAATGGCGTCACCCTGGCGGCGGCGCGCTGGCGGCGCTTCTCGCGCGACCAGGCGAACCTGCTCTCGCGCACGATCGCCCTGCCGATCATCGTCGGCGCGACCGCGCTTAAGGGCGAGCGCCTGCGTCGCCGCGGCGCCTCCCCCCCGCTGCGCCGCTCGATGGCGATCGGCGTCGCCGCCTCCTTCGCCTCCACCCTCGCCTCACAACGCCTGATCGGCATGGTCGAGCGCGACCGCGCCCTCTGGCCCTACGCCGCCTACCGCGCCGGGCTCGCCGGGGCGGTCCTCAGCAGGCTGCGGCGCAGGGCGAAGCGCCCTCCGGGCTCGAACGGAGTCCCCGGCGACCCCGACCGCCGCCCACCACTCGCGGAGGTCGTGTCATAGCCAGCCCGCCCT
>JBKPOW010000143.1:0-2494 GCA_046733275.1 Actinomycetota bacterium | reverse complement strand
TCCTGCAGGTGGTGGGGGGGAGCGCCGTCGGCGTCGAGGATCGCCTTCAGGTAGGCGAGCAGGGTCGCCTCCTTGGCGTCGCCGGAGTCGAAGCTGCGCGCCCGCGAGACCTCGTCGAGCCCGAGCCCGGCACGGCGCGCCGATTTGGCGTCCTGGGCGATGCTGTAGGAGTCGTTGCGGTACTCGGCGACCGCGAGGGCGATCCGCTCCCGCGTGGCGAGGGGGAGGACACCCCCGCGCAGCTCCGAACGCATCCGCGTGTAGGCCCGCAGCACGGCCGGCGCGCCGGCGAGGACGCCGACGAACTTGGTCACCGCGCCGCCGGCCGCCTGGATGCTCTTGATCAGGGGAGCGCTCTCGTCAGGCGCCGTCAGCTCGTCGTGGATCTGGAATCTGCTTACTGCCGTTTTTACCGTCACTTGCATCCCGCCTTCGGCTCGATGTGGGCGCGAAACCGCTTTACAGAGCCTTTACGTGGCCTTTACTTTACTTTGAGCCATTAACTTACGCGAAGTAAGTTATACCGAGATCCGGACGCTCCCGCAACCCTTGTGCGGCGAGCGTCACATACCCGTAACACGCCCGTTCTCAACCTCCCAGCCCCGCTTCGCCTATCTTTGCCCCGACCGCGCGGATTCAGCCGAGAAGGAGACAGTGATGGCAGACCAGCCGACGAGCGCCAGCGACGTAGCCGAGATAGTCAAGGAGCGCGACGTCCGCTTCATCCGCCTCTGGTTCACCGACGTCCTCGGCCACCTGAAGAGCTTCTCGATCAACTCCGCCGAACTGGAGGACGCGCTCGAGGGGGGCATGGGCTTCGACGGCTCCTCGATCACCGGCTTCAACCCGATCGAGGAGTCCGACATGATCGCCATGCCCGACCCCTCGACCTTCGCCCTGATCCCCTGGCGTCCCGAGGAAAACGCGGTCGCCCGCATGTTTTGCGACGTGCGGGTGCCGGGGGGCGACCCCTACGAGGGCGATCCGCGCTGGATCATGCGCCGGGCGCTCAAGCGCGCCGAGGACCTCGGCTTCGACGCCTACAACATCGGCCCCGAGCTGGAGTACTTCTACTTCCGCTCGGCCAAGCCCGAGGGCGGCGTGCCCGAGGTGCTCGACGAGGGCGGCTACTTCGACCTGACCACGCTCGACGCCGGCTCCGACGTGCGCCGCGAGACGATCCTCGCCCTGGAAAAGATGGGCATCCACGTCGAGTACGCCCACCACGAGGTCGGCCCCTCCCAGCACGAGGTCGACATGCGCTACAAGGACGCGCTGCGGATGTCCGACGACTGCATGACCTACCGCATCGTCGTCAAGGAGTACGCGATGAAATACGGCTGGCACGCGACCTTCATGCCGAAGCCGCTGTTCGGCGAGAACGGCTCGGGCATGCACGTCCACCAGTCGCTGACCAAAGACGGCAAGAACGCCTTCTTCGACCCCGACGACCAGTACTTCCTCTCCGCCACCGCAAAGGCCTTCATCGCTGGCCAGCTGCGCCACGCGCGCGAGATCTCGCCGCTCTTCGCCCAGTGGGTCAACTCATACAAGCGCCTCGTCCCCGGCTACGAGGCGCCGGTCTACCTCGCCTGGTCGCGCCGCAACCGCTCGGCGCTGATCCGGGTGCCGCTCTACCACCCCGGCAAGGAGGGGGCGACGCGGGCCGAGCTGCGCTGCCCGGACCCCGCCTGCAATCCCTACCTCTGCTTCGCCGGCATGCTGCAGGCGGGCCTGGAGGGGGTCGAGAAGGGCTACGAGCTGCCCGAGCCGATGGAGCAGAACCTCTACCACCTTTCGCCGGAGGAGCGGGGCCAGCGGGGGATCGAGCAGCTGCCGGAGACGCTGGGCGAAGCGATCGACCTCGCCGCCGACTCGGAGCTGGTCCTGCGCACCCTGGGCGAGCACACCTTCCGCCGCTTCATCGAGATCAAGCGGCAGGAATGGGACGACTACCGCGTCCAGGTCACGCCGTTTGAGATCGAGCGCTTCCTGCCCGTCCTCTAGACAGCTCCGACGGCGCCCAGAACCTGTCGCCCACGGTCAGGGCGATCGCCGGGACGAGGATGCTGCGCACGAGGAAGGTGTCGAGCAGGACGCCGAAGGCGACGACGAAGCCGATCTCGGTGAGGAAGGTGAGCGGCAGCGAGCCGAGTACGGAAAAGGTGCCGGCGAGGACGATGCCGGCGCTGGTGATCACCGCCCCGGTGACGGCGAGGGCGCGCAGGATCCCCTGCTCGGAGCCGTGCTCGATCGTCTCCTCGCGGGCGCGGGCGATGAGGAAGATGTTGTAGTCGACGCCGAGGGCGACGAGGAAGACGAAGGCGAAGAGCGGCAGCGAGGGGTCCGAGCCGGGGAAGCCGAAGATCACGTCGAAGGCGAAATAGCCGACGCCGAGCGCGGCGAGGAAGCTGAGGATCACGGTGCCGATCAAGACCAGCGGTGCGACCACGGCGCGCAGCAGCGCGATCAGGATCAGGAAGACGACGAGGAG
>JBKPOW010000142.1:0-3770 GCA_046733275.1 Actinomycetota bacterium | reverse complement strand
GCGCTGCTCGGCGAAGAAGCGGCGGCGGCCGAGCAGCTCGCGCGCTCGCTTGGCCGAGATCCTCACCTTGCCGTTCTTGAGCCTGCCTTCGGCGACCTCGCGGGCGACTTTGCGGCAGATCGTGCCGATCTGCCGCTCCAGGTTGCGCACGCCGGCCTCGCGCGTGTACTCCTCGACGATCGCGGTGAGGGCCGGGTCGGCAAACTCGATCTGCGACGGCTTCAGCCCGTTCGCCTCGATCTGGCGGGGAACGAGGTAGCGGCGGGCGATGTGCCGCTTCTCCTCCAACGTGTACCCGGCCAACTCGATCGTCTCCATCCGGTCCTGCAGCGGGCCGGGGATGGTGTCGAGGATGTTCGCCGTGGCGATGAACATCACGTCCGAGAGGTCGAACTCGAGGTCGAGGTAGTGGTCGCGGAAGCTGTCGTTCTGGGCCGGGTCGAGCACCTCGAGCATCGCCGAGGCGGGATCGCCGCGGAAGTCGGCGCCCATCTTGTCGATCTCGTCGATCATGAAGACCGGGTTGCGCGAGCCGGCGTCGCGCAGGGCGCGGATGATCACCCCGGGCAGGGCGCCGATGTAGGTACGGCGGTGGCCGCGGATCTCAGCCTCGTCGCGCACGCCGCCGACCGAGATGCGCTCGAACTCCCGCCCCAGCGCCTTGGCGATCGAGCGGCCGAGGCTGGTCTTGCCGACTCCCGGCGGGCCGACGAAGCAGAGGATCGGGCCGGGCGAGTCGGGGTTGAGCTTGCGCACGGCCAGGTACTCGAGGATGCGGTCCTTGACTTTCTCCAGGTCGTAGTGGTCGGCGTCGAGCACCTCGCGGGCGTGGGCGATCTCGAGGTTGTCCTCGGTCGCCATCGACCAGGGCAGCTCGACCAGCCACTCGAGGTAGGTGCGGATCACCCCGTGCTCGGCGGCGGCCGGCGGCAGTTTCTCCAGCCGCGAGAGCTCGCGCTCGGCGGCTTTGAGCGCGTGCTCGGGCAGTCCGGCTTCCTCGATCCGCTGGCGCAGCTCGTTCGCCTCTGCCTGCTGCTCGTCCCCCTCCCCCAGCTCGTCCTGGATCGCTTTCATCTGCTGGCGGAGAAAGAACTCGCGCTGGCCTTTGTCGACTTCCGACTGGACCTGCGACTGGATCTGGCTGCCGAGCTGGACCACCTCGAGCTCGCGGGCGAGGATCTGCGAGAGCTTGCGCAAGCGGGCGGCGATGTCCACCTCCTCGAGCAGCTCCTGCTTTTCCTCGGTGGCGATCCGCAGCGCACCGGCGATCAGATGGCCGAGGGCGGCGGGGTCCTCGATGTTGGCCACCGCCATCTGCAGCTCCTCGGGCAGATAGGGGATGTGCTCGACGATCTCGGAGAAGGTGCGCTGCACGTTACGCGTCAGGGCCTCCAGCTCGGGGCCCTCGTCGACCACGTCGGGCAGCTCGGCGATGCGGGCGACCAGGTAGGGCTCCTCGGCGACGTAGGGTCCGAGGCGCACCCGCTGGGTGCCCTGGACGAGGATGCGCAGGGTGCCGTCGGGAACTTTCAGCATGCGGGCGACGATGCCGACCACGCCGACGTCGAAGAGGCCCTCGGGCCCGGGCTCCTCGTCCTCGGGGTCGCGCGCGGCGACCATCGCCAGCATGCGGTTGGCGCCGAGCACGTCGTCGACCAGCTTGATCGAGCGCTCCTGGCCGACGGCCAGCGGGGTAAGCGTCTCGGGGAAGGTGACGGTCTCGCGCAGCGGCAGCACCGGCAGCGCGTCGGGCAAGGGTTGGTTGGCGCGGATCGCGTCCTCAGCGTCGAGCTGGGACTCGACCACCTCGAGCACGGGCGTGCCCTCCATCACTCCCGCCCGATCGGCACGCGGCGGGTGGTCTGCCCTGGATCGCGCAGCGGCAGGTCGATCCGCAGCACACCGTCCTCGTAGGTCGCCTTCGCCTGATCGGCGTCGACGTCGACCTGCAGCTCGACCACGCGGCGGAACGGGCCCGAGGGAATCTCGACCTGCTGGTAGACCCGCCCCTCGGTCTCCTGAACCGGCCGCTCGCCGACGATCGCCAGCTGCCGTCCGCTGACCTCGATCCCGACCTGGTCGAGGTCGACGCCGGCGAGGTCGACCTTGACCACGGCTCGCTGCGGATCGCCGCAGTAATAGACGTCGACGTTGGGGGAGAAGCCGGTGCTGCGCCGGCTCACGTAAGCGGTGCGGCCCCCCCAGGCGCCGCCGAGCATCTGGTCCATCTCGCGGCGCATGCGGGCAAAGTTGGCGAACAAGTCACGCTCGGGCATGAGCGAAAACCATAGCCACAGCGTGCTACGCGGTGCCGGTCTGGGGCGCCCAGCGCGGCGGGCGCATGAGCAGCACCGGCTGGCGGGGCGGCACGAGGCCCTCGGGCCGGTCCTGGCGAAAGGTGGCGCAGGGCTCCTCCAACTCGAGCGCGCAGAGCATGTTCTTGCGGAAGTAGCAGTCCTCGCAGGTGGGTGGCTTGGGCTTGCGCGGCACGGCGGCCATCTTGCCAAGCCCGTGACACTTCCGTGACGCCTGTTCCCGCAAATAAAGGGCTCTTTGAAACAGGTCCGTCACAACTTCCTCGCTTCTTGCGGATGCAGGCGGAGCCGTCGCTACCATGGGAACCCGGATGGCGGCTCACGAACGGACCGAGAAGCTCGCGGCCTCGCCGCCGCTCTTCGAGAGCGAATTCCTCAACTTCTTCTCGCGCGTCCACCCCTCGATCCCGGCGCTCGTCTTCGTGCCGGTGATCGTGGCGATGGAGTGGCTGGCGGCGGACCGCGGCCAGGCCGGATGGGAGATCGCCCTGCTCACCCTCGGCGGCGCCGGCATCTGGACGCTGACCGAGTACTGGCTCCACCGCCTGGTCTTCCACTGGGAGCCGGACAACGCCTTCGGCCGCCGGATGCACTTCATCATCCACGGCATCCACCACGACCACCCGAATGACAAGCTGCGGCTGGTGATGCCGCCGGCTGTCTCGATCCCCCTCGCGGCCCTCTTCTTCTTCGCCTTCACGCTCGCCTTCGGCACCCCGGCCGCCTATCCCCTCTTCGCCGGCTTCATCGCCGGCTACCTCTTCTATGACTACACCCACTACTACGTCCACCACTTCGTCCCCAGGTCGGACCTGGGCAAGCGCCTGCGCACGCAGCACATGCGCCACCACTTCCAGGACCACCGCTTCGGCTTCGGCGTCTCCTCGCCGCTCTGGGACGTCATCTTCCGCACCCTGCCGCGTAGTCGCAAGTAACCGCACGCGATCGCGATGTAGTGCCGTGCCGAGGCCGATCGTGCGAGATGACACGGATGGTCATCTACGTCCGGTCTAGTAGTCAGGTAGTGGTGAAGCAATCGCTCAGCATGTGCGTTCATACCTCACTGTGACTGTGCAACACTGCGGTACGTAATCCCCTGTCAGTGATCCGGCCGGGAGGCGGACCGGACGAAAGGAACGAGATGCCAAGCACCACTCACGTACTCGACGAGGCGCGCGACCTGGTCAAGAGACGCCTTGCCGAGCTGGACGACGAGCGCAAGCGCCTCGAGCGTGCCCTTGCCGAGCTGGGCGAGAAAGCGGCCGGCCGCACCGGTCGCCGTCCGGGCCGTCCCCGCGGGGCGGGCAGGAAAGCGACCGGCGGCGGGAAAAAACGGCGGCGGCGCAGCGGGACCCGCGCCGACCAGGCGGTGAAACTGGTCGAGGGCAGCCCTGGCATTACCGCCTCGGAGATCGCCAAAGCGATGAAAATCAAGCCCAACTACCTGTATAGGGT
>JBKPOW010000141.1:0-3299 GCA_046733275.1 Actinomycetota bacterium | reverse complement strand
ATCCTCAACGGCGACAGCAGCGGCCACGTGCAGTCGCTGCTCCTCGGCGCGGTGCTCTTCATCGTCGCCGTGCAGCTGTTCGCGCTGGGAGTGATCGGCGACCTGCTCGCCAGCCAGCGGGTGATGACCCAGCGCGTCTTCGAGCGGGTCCGGCGGGTCGAGCTCTCGCTCGGGGTCGAGCCCTCCCATTACGAGCGCGCCGCGCGCGACTGATGGAGGGCAAGCGCACAGGCGCCGCCGCGGAGGACGGCGGCGTCAGCTCGACCGACTACGGCAAGACCGCCAGCTTCTTCGCCATCGGCGTCGGCCTCACCGGGGTGATCACCTACGTCTACTTCTTCGTCGCCTCGCACGTCCTATCCAAGCCCGACTACGGCCAGATCACCGTCCTCTGGTCGGTCGTCTTCATCACCATCTCGGTCCTCTACCGGCCGGTCGAACAGCTGCTCTCGCGCCACATCTCCGAACACCGGGTGAAGGGCGAGCCGGTGGGCGAGCCGATGCGGGTCGCGGCCAAGATCCAGCTCGGGCTGGCGGTGAGCTTCGCAGTGCTCGCCCTCGCCCTGCGCGGACCGATCCAGGAAGGCCTGCTGGAGGGCAACGAAACCCTCTACTGGGTCTTCTTCTCAGCGGTGCTCTTCTACGCCGCGAGCTACTTCGCCCGCGGATACCTGGCCGGGATGCGTAGCTTCGGCCTCTTCGCCGCGATGATCCTCAGCGAGTCGGTCTTCCGCACGCTCTTCGCCGTGCTGGTCGCGGTCGGCCTGTTCAGCGGCCAGTCTCCGGTGGCGATCGGCATCGTCGCCGCGCCCTCGCTCTCGCTGCTGATCGTGCCGCTGGCCTTCGCCCGCCGGGCGCGCGGCGCGCCCCCGGCGGAGCCCCGCGAGAAAGCCGACGACGCCTTCTCTCTACGCCACGGCACCGGCTTCGCCGTCGCCGTGCTGCTGATCATGCTCAGCGAACAGGCCTTTCTCAACGCCGGCCCGCTAATCGCCCGCGGGCTGCAGGGCGCCGCCGCGGCCGGGTTCATCTTCAACGTCCTGATGATCGCGCGGGCGCCGCTGCAGCTCTTCCAGGCAGTCTCGACCAGCATCCTCCCCCACCTGACCAGCCTCCACACCAGCGAGGCCGCCGAGAGCGAGCGCGAGTTTCACCGCACGGTGCGGATGGTGCTGGCGGCGATTGCCGTCTTCACCGCGGCAGCGGCGCTCGCCTTCCTGATCGCCGGCCCGCGGCTGATGCAGCTCGCCTTCAGCGAGAAGTTCACCTACGACCGCCCCGGGCTCCTGATCGTCACCGTCGGAATGGGCCTCTACCTGGCCTCGGTGACGATCAACCAGGCCTGCATCGCCCAGGGCCAGGTGAGGCGGGCCGCGGCGCGCTGGGTCGCCTGCGCCGCCGCCTTCGTCGGCTGGAACTTCCTGCCGTTGGTCGGCGACGAGTTTCGCCGGGTGGAGATCGGCTTCACCCTCGCCGCGGCGCTGCTGCTGGGCCTGCTCTTCCTCATCTACCGCAGCCCCCACGAACGGGTCGAGGACGTGCCGGGCGTAGGCTCCGCCGAGGAGCTCGAGGCCCGGATGGCGGCCATCGACGAGTCGGTCTAGCCGGGTTCACTAGGGTCCGGCGATGGCAGGACACGACGCCGAGCTGATCCTCGTCGCCGGCGCCCTGCTCGCGGCGGGCATCGGCGGTGCTTTGCTCGCCGACCGGGTGCGCATCCCCGGCCTGCTGCTCTTCCTCGGCCTGGGGATGCTGGCCGGCTCCGAGGGCCTCGGCGGGATCGAGTTCGACGATGCCGAGCTGGCGCGCACGCTGGGAACGATCGCCCTGGTCCTGATCCTCTTCGAGGGCGGGCTCACCGCCGGCTGGTCGGAGATCCGCCCGGTGCTCGGCATCGCCGCCTCGCTGGCGACCGTCGGCACCGTGGTCACCGCGGTGGCCGCCGGGCTCGCGGCGCAGTGGATCTTCGACCTCAGCACGCTGGAAGGGATGCTGGTCGGCGCCGCCATCGCCGCCACCGACTCGGCGGCGATCTTCGCCGTGCTGCGCCGCTCGACCCTGGAGAAGCGGCTGGCCCGCTCGCTCGAGGGCGAGTCGGGGATGAACGACCCCGTCGCCCTGCTGCTGGTGATCGGCTTCATCGACTGGATCCAGGACCCCGGCTACGGCTTCGCCGACATGGCGGGCCAGATGGCGCTCAAACTGGCGATCGGCGCGGCGATTGGGTTGGCGCTGGGCCGCCTCGCCGTCGCCGGGCTCAACCGCGTGCGACTGCCGACCGACGGCATCTACCCGGTGGCGACGATCGCGATCGCGGCGCTCGCCTTCGGCCTGGCCGAGGTCGCCTACGGCTCCGGCTTCCTCGCCACCTACTTGACGGCGCTCGCCCTTGGCGGCAGCAGCATCCCGGCGCGGCGCACCGTCGTCGCCTTCCACCAGGGTGTCGGCTGGGTCGCTCAGATCGGCCTCTTCGTCATGCTCGGCCTGCTCGTCTTCCCCAGCACGCTCGGCGACGTCGCGCTCGAAGGGCTGGCGCTCTCCGCCGTCCTCATCCTGATCGCCCGTCCCCTCGCCGCCTTCGCCGCGACGCTCTTCTCGCGGCTCGGCCTGCGCGAGCGGGCGATGCTCGGCTGGGCCGGCCTGCGCGGGGCGACGCCGATCTGGCTGGCGACCTTCCCGGTGGTCGCCGGGGTCGGGACCGGCGACGAGCTCTTCGCCATCGTCTTCTTCGTCGTCGTCGGCTCCACCCTGGTCCAGGGGGCGAGCTTCGAGCCGCTGGCGACCCGGCTGGGGCTGACCACCGATGAGCCCGCCCTGCCCCGCCGCCTGCTCGAGTCGGGCCGGATCCGGCGCATGGGCGGCGACGTCGTCTCCTACCGGCTGCGCCACGGCGCCGCCGCGGCCGGGCACGTGGTGCGCGAGCTCGGCCTGCCGCGCGAGGCGCTGGTCAACGTGATCGTCCGCGACGGCAGGGCAATCCCGCCGCGGGGCTCGACCGAGCTGCGCGAGGGCGACGAGCTGCACGTCCTCGTCCGCGGCGAGCTGCGCGACGAGGTCGAGGAGCTGACCCGCCAGTGGCACCAGGGGCCGATCGGCACGCAGCCGCCGCCGCAGTTGCCGCCGCGCGGCGCCCCGCAGGTGTTCACCGTGCGCCCGGGGGGCGACGTCGAGGACGCCTCCTCGCCCAGCGAGGTCGACGGCATCGCGGTGCTCGCCGTGCTGCGCAGCCGGCGCGACCGGGCGAGCTCGCTCGTCGCCCTCGCCGACGGCCGCTACGCCCTGGTCGCCAAGGACGTCGT
>JBKPOW010000140.1:0-4555 GCA_046733275.1 Actinomycetota bacterium | reverse complement strand
TGTATAAGAGACAGTCCCCTATGTGATCACCGGCCGCGCCGCCTGGAACAGCCAGGCTCCCCCCAGCTTCCGGCGAATTGCCGCGACGCCTTCCTTCCTGCTCTGGAAGCGGGCCGGCGAGATTCCCGAGGGCCGCCACGTGCTGCTCGAGGGAGTCGACGCGGGCGCCCGGGCCGGCTGCGCGGCACCGGAGATCCGCATCCTGCTTGCCAACAAGGGGCACGCCTCGCTCTTCCCCGACGTGGCGGTGGCGCCGAAGATCCGCTGGAGCGAGGGGGGCGAGCTGCGCACCGGCGAGAGCACCGCGCAGGGGCTGGAGTTGCCGCGCGGTCGTTGGCGCCTCTCGCTGCAGTACTTCTCGCCCTTCGAGCTGACCCTCTCCGCGCCGGGCTTTCGGCAGGAGCTGCCGGCCGCGCTCGACGGCCAGCGCCCCAACACGATCAGCCTCGCCAACAACGGCCAGTTCTGGCCCGCCGGCACCTTCGCCGGCCCCGGCGGCCGCGTGCGCCTCACCGTCGCCGCGGCCGAGCCGAGCTTCCTGCAGCGGCTGAGCGGATACGACGACGCGGCCCACATCGGCGACCTGGTCGCCGTCCGCGCCGGCGAGCGCCGCATCGCGCCCCTAGCCGCCGCATGCAACGGCTGGATCGACTGGTACGAGTCCCCCGCCGCGCCTTGAACGGATTCCGGATTCAGCAGCGCTGCGGAAAAGCTGAATGCACCGAACTGACTAGAGACTCTTAACCATCTCTACATAGATCGTCCCGGGATAAACGTTTAGGTTCCCAGCCGAGGTGGGGGCCGGGGAACTCATCCAGTTGGAGCGGGCCGAGACGGCATGGATCGGCGCGATCGCGGACCCCGTCCGTCTCGCGATCCTGCGCTCCCTGATCGCGACGGGAGACGCCACGGTCGCCGAGCTGATCTCGTTCGGCTCGGCCAGCGGCCAGACGGTCCGCAGGCACCTGGAGAGCCTCGTCGCGGTCGGCATCGTCGCCGAGCGGGCCGGCGAAAGCGACGGCGAGACAGCCGGGCGCCCGGCCGCCCGATTCAGCCTTCGGCCGGACATCCGCGAGAGCGTCCGCGTCTTCCTCGACGTCTTCGACCGGGACTGGAGAGACTTCCCGAGATCGGCTTAGGCAGCGGCCTTGGTCGCCTGGCGCTCGGGCGAGATCCGGACAACGTCCCAGACCCAGCCGACCTTCTCCATCAGGTCGATGACCACCGCCGAGAGGTCGACCTGCCGGCGGCCGAGTCCGTGCACGGCCGAGGTCGGGAAGGCGTGGTGGTTGTTGTGCCAGGCCTCGCCGAGGGTGGGGATTGCGATCAGCGCCAGGTTGCGCGACTCGTCGCTGGTCTCGAAGTCGCGCTTGCCGAAGACGTGGCAGAGCGAGTTGATGCTGTAGGTGAAGTGGTGGAGGACGAAGACGCGGACCAGACCGCCCCAGAGCAGGCCGGTGAGCGCGGCGAAGAGGGTGCCGCCGATTAGCCAGCCGAGGACGAAGGGGATGAGGAGGCCGAGCACCACCCAGAGGAGGAAGGTGCGGTCGACCCAACTGATCACCGGGTCCTCGATCAGGTCCGGCGCGAAGCGTTCTTTATTGCCGCGCTGGGTGTGGATGAAGAGCCAGCCCATGTGGGCGTGGAAGAGGCCGCGCATCGCGCCCGACCAGCCGTGGCCGTGGTCGACGTGGGGGCTATGCGGATCGCCCACTTCGTCTGAGAAGGCGTGGTGCTTGCGGTGGTCGGCGACCCAGGAGATCACCGGCCCCTCGATCGCCGCCGAGCCGAGGATGGCGAGCAGGCCGTGCAGCCACGGCTTCGCCTTGAAGGCGCGGTGAGTGAGGTGGCGGTGGAAGCCGACCGTGATCCCCAGCCCGGTCAGCACGTACATGCCGACGAAGAGGAAGACGTCGCTCCAGTGCAGGGCGCTGCCCCATACCTGCCAGCCCGCGAGGCCGAGCGCGACGAAGGGGACGAGCGTGACCAGACCGGTGATGATCCGGTCCCGGGTCTCGTTGGCGACCGGCTGGATGTCGGAGGGCAGAGGGCCTGACACGCGCTTCGATCATACGGCGGATCGGGACCGGAAAGCGACAGCGGCATGGCTATAGGGTTTCTACGATGCCCTTCGCCAGCACCGCGTCGCTTCGCCGCGAGATCGAAACGCGCATCCCACAGCGTCCCTTCGCGGTCGAGTTCTGGGACGGGACGAGGCTGCCCGCGACCGATGGCGAGGGACCAACCTTCTTCGTGCGCTCGCCGCGGGCGGCAGCACACGCGCTGCGCGCGCCAGGCCAGCTCGGTCTGGGGCGTGCCTACGTCAGCGGCGAGATCGAGGTCGACGACATGGACGCCGTAATCGAGCTGCTCGACACCTGGCAGCCGCCGTCACTGGACCGCGGTGATGTGGCCCGACTGGCGCTCGGCGCCGTCCGCGCAGCCGGCATTCAGCTGCCCCCGAAGCGGCCCGCGGCAGAGCTCGTCCTCAGCGGCCGCCGCCACAGCAAGGAGCGCGATGCCAAGGCTGTCCGCCATCACTACGACGTCTCCAACGAGTTCTTCGCCCTCTTCCTCGACGACTCGATGACCTACAGCTGCGCCTTCTTCGCCGAGGGAGCAAAGACGCTGGAGGAGGCGCAGGAAGAGAAGCTAGACACGGTGGCACGCAAGCTGGCGCTGCAGGAGGGCGATCGCGTGCTCGACGTCGGCTGCGGCTGGGGCAGCTTCCCGCTGCGAGCCGCGACGAAGTACGGAGCGAGTGTCGTCGGCATCACCCTCTCGCCACCGCAGGCCGAGAAGGCACGCCGGCGGGCCGAGGAGGCCGGTGTCGCCGACCGGGTCGAGATCCGCGTGATGGACTACCGTGACCTGGCCGCGACTGGCGAGCGCTTCGACGCAATCGCCTCGATCGGCATGGTCGAGCACGTCGGCGAGGAGCAGATCGACGTCTACGCCCGCACGCTGGCCGGCCTGCTCGAGCCCGACGGCCGCCTGCTCAACCATGGCATCGCCCGCCTGCGCCATACCGACCCCGAGGCCGGCGCCTTCTCCGAGCGCTATGTCTTCCCCGACGGCGAACCGTTGCATCTCTCACGCGTGCTGTTGGCGCTCGAACGGGCCGGCTTCGTCACCCGCCACGTCTCCGAGCATGGCGCCGACTATGCCGAGACGCTGCGACACTGGGCACAGCGTCTCGACGAGAACCTCGATGAGGCGCTCCGCCTTGCCGGCCCCGAACGGGCCAGGGTCTGGCGTCTATATTTACGCGCCGCAAGGAATGGCTTCGAGAACGGGTTCCTGAGCATTTACCAGGCGCGCTGCACGCTGGCCTGAACTTGGTGAAAACGGCGGACCGGGGACTAATGCTTTCGCTTGTGACGGCGCCTCAGAATCCCCCACCCGCCCAACGACACCACAATTGCCGACATTACGATCAGGTCCCAGGGAAACGTGCTTCCTTGACTCTCTTTGGAGCCAATGGGCGCCGCGATCCTCATCAGCGGTTTATTGGCGTTCGCACTGACCACGTCCAGCGCCAACTTGTAGGTACCGGCTCTCTTACCCCGCACCCGGAAGCTGATTTCCTTTTCGTCCTGCAAGCGCTCGAACGAGAAGGTGTCCTGCCCTTCGACAACCAGCAGCTTAGGTGAGAAGCTTTCTAGCCTTGCCGACACCCCACGGGCAGGCACCGTCCCAGTATTTCGCAACTTGAATTCGACCTCGAAAGGCTCCCCCCTGACTGCTGGAGTCTCCAAGGGCTCTAAATCGATTTTCAGCTCGGGGGGTCGGGCGTGCGTCATTTCTATGCCTGAGGCTCCACCCACCAACGCCCTTGCGAACTTGATATCGCCAAATCGTTCTGCATGAATGGAGAACCGATTGAGCCCGGGCTTGACCCCTCGGAGCGGGGTGAAATTGCGAACGTCGATCTCGACCTGCCTCGAAGGAAAGCGTACGCTCCGCGACCCGCCGAAGAGATCGACCGTGCTCCACTCCCTTCTAAGTTCCCCTTTCTTATTATGAAATGACCTCACGGTGACTTGCACACCAGCCCAACCGCTGGTGAACACGGTGAAGATCTCAACACCCTCGCCGCTGTCGCTCGCAAGTTCCAAGGAGAGGCCCAGGTTAAGCACAAACCTCACATCTTGCGCATCCGCAAATCTCTTTGGCACATAAAAGAACATCGAGCGACTATTGGGGCTGCCAACAGTTCCGAGTTCGAACGGTTCCTGTCCAAGTCGTTCAAGATTCCACCTTCCGATGGAGTCCAGCGGGATGACCCTCTGCGATGCACTAGATGCGGGGGCACTGTAGGTAAACCAGCCACCGAACGCCAAGGTCGCAAGAATCGCAAATGCCACCGTCCTCCGACCTGGTGCCGTCCTCTTCACGCGGTGTCGGGCGACCTCCAAGCAGGCTCTTCAGCGCACAACGCCAGGCGTCGTGAACCCATCGGCATTCCAATCGCCGGTGATTGGAGTATCTCCTATATTGCCGTAGGGGAACCAGGCGTCCGATTCACCATACGAATTCGAGTTTCGCAGATACC
>JBKPOW010000139.1:0-4242 GCA_046733275.1 Actinomycetota bacterium | reverse complement strand
CTGCGGGCGCCTTCGCAGTTGACCTCGACGTCGTCGACGAAGAGACAGGACCCGGCCGGCATCTCGATGCGGTCGAGGGTGATCTCGTAGATCTTCGATTCGGGCTTGCGGCAGCCGACGAAGCCAGAGTCGACGACGGTTTCGAAGATCTCGTCGACCGGCAGCATCGGCCGCCACCACGGCTCCCACTCGCGCACGTTGTTGGTCAGCATCGCCATCCGGTAGCCGCTCTGCTTGAGCTCGCGCATCAGCTCGATCATCGGCGGGTTCGGATCGAGCGCCTCGAAGTAGATCTCTTTGAAGCGGTGCATCTCGGGCCGATGGCCGAGCAGCGGCTCGAGGCTGTCGGTGAGCTGGCCGAGGAAGGCGTCCTCGGTGATCTCGCCGCGCTCCATCTCGAACAGGGGATTGCCGCCGCCGTTGGCCTCGGTCGCCGCCTGCATCGCCCTGCCGAGGGTCTCGGTCGTGATCCCGGTCTGATCCTGGAATGCCATGAACGACTGGACCAGCGGCGTGGTCAGCACGCCGCCGAAGTCGGAGATCACCGCCTCGATCCGCTTGCCCGGCTCAGCCATCGGCGCGGACCAGCTCGTAATGGCCGAGCCCCTCGCGCCCCTCGAGCGACCAGCGGAAGAAGGCGATCTGGGCAACCTGCTCGCCCTGGCGCACTTCGGCGGCGCTGATCAGCGAGCCCGCCCCGCGCAGCGGTTGCCCCCCCTCCTCGTCGGTCCATAGCTCCAGCGTCGCCCGTCGCTGCACGCCGTCCGGCCCGTACTCGGTCGAGAGCAGCGTCTCGGAGACCTCCACCGGGGCGCCGTCGGGGTCGCAGAGCACCGCCGTCACCTGCTCGTCCCCATGCTCGCCGGCGTCGGGGGGACCCGTGGCGCTCAGCGCCAGCAGGCCGCCGTCGGAGAAGACGATCCCGATCGATCGCCGCAGTGCTCGGCTCGGCTCGCTCATGAGTCCGGCAGCCTAGAGCGTCCGCTCCCCGCTCCGCTGTTCCTTTTCCTCGCCAAATCGGGATAAAGCACAGCAGTGGCTAACATCCAAGCCATGGCCGAGAACCAGACCGAGGCGCTGACCGAGGACGACGTGCTCGAGGCGCTCGAGGAGGTGATCGACCCCGAGCTGGGGCTCGACTTCGTCTCGCTGGGGCTCGTCTACGACGTCGAGATCGAGGGCGAGGAGGTCTTCGTCACCTTCACCTTGACCACGCCGGCCTGCCCGATAGGCCCCCAAGTCTCCGAGCAGATGAAGGAGTTTGTCGGCGACCTCCCGGGCGTAAAGGCCGTCCATCCGAAGATGATCTTCGACCCCCCCTGGTCCCCGGAGATGATGTCCGAGGACGCCAAGTTCGCTTTGGGCTTCTAGGCAAGACGTCCTCAGAGGCGGTCCAGGGGTTCTAGAAGCGCGGGGTTTTACAAAAAGAGACCCGCCGGAGCGGGTCCCGCTGCAGAGGTGGGAATCACCCACAAGCGCCTGACAAGCCCCTTGAGAATATCAGGGAGCTACACGCTTCAGCTGACCTCGCTCCGACAAGTCAATTCGTGACGGAGGACGGGAGATTTGAACCCCTGTCGGTTGATTAAACCGACCACACGCTTGTCAGGCGCATGCTGCGACCCCGCAGCCTCTGCCCTCCTGTCTGCAGCTTACAAGCTTCTGAAACCTTTTGTCTCTAGCTGCTTGCGAAGCCGACCGGGAATCAATGTGGGATTCACTCGTGTCCTACGCCAAAGTCCACCTTGGGCTTTAGAGCACGGTGAGCTGCAGGGCGGCGCCGATCAGGCCGCAGCCGAGCACTACGTAGAGCACGGTGAGCTTGCCGTGCCAGCGGTTGAGGGCGAGGAACGCTCCGACTGCAAGGGCGGCCGTGTAGGCGTCGACGACGCTGGCGTCGACGATGTCCACGGTGACGGCGGCGATCAGGCCGATGACCCCCGCGGCGACGCCGAGCAGGAAGGGGCGGATGCGGGGGTTCTCTGCGACGCCGACGAAGAAGCGATGGAAGAAGATCGGGAAGACGAAGGCCGGCAGGAAGATGCCGAGCGTCATCGCCAAGGCCCCCGCGGTGCCGCCAGCCACGTAGCCGACGAAGGTGGAGAAGATGATCAGCGGCGCGGGCAAAACGCCGCTGATCGCCAGTCCGTCGACGAACTGGCTATCGGTAAGCCAGTGGTGACCGCCGACGGCGCTGTCCTGGAGGAAGGGGATCACGGTGAAAGCGCCGCCGAAGGTGAGCAGCCCGGCCTTCAACCCCTCGAGGAAGATCTCCGTCGTCAGGGAGAGGGTCACGGCCCCGGCGACAATCGCCACCGCGAGCAGTGCCGGAGAGAACGAGTGCGTTCGGCCGACCCAGCGCCCGGCGTTGCTCCGCAGCTCGTAGACGAGGCCAGCCCCGAGCAGGACGAGGAGGAAGCTCGCCGAGGCGAAGACGGTGAGGACGAAGGCGCCCAGCGCGATCGCGGCGAGCCAGGCGTCGGTGATGAACGTGCCGCTGAGCCGCACGACGGCGCGCAGGACGATTGCGCCGACCGCCGCGCTCAGGCCATAGAACACCTCATCGATCTGCCCGGCCAAATCGGCCTCGACGTAGACAATCGAGAGGGCGAGCATGAGGACGAAGCCGGGCAGCATGAAGCCCAGCCCGGCGAGGAACCCGCCGAGCTTGCCGCCCCGGACCCGGCCCAGGTATACGCAAAGCTCGTGCGCCTCCGGACCGGGAAGCACCTGGTACACGGCGAGCGTCTTCTTGAAGGTCTCCTCGCTGACCCAGCCCTCCTGGTCGACGCACTCGTGCTTGACCATCGCGATCTGCGCCGCGGGCCCGCCCCAGGCGAGCGCGCCGAACTTGAGGAACCGCAGGAAGATCGAGCCCGGTGTGCTCAGCGCGGCAGCTCGGGGTCGTCGGCGTCGATCTCCTCGGCGGTGCCGTCGAAGTCGTATGGGCGGCTCGCTGCTCGGTCTCGGCGGTCATCGGTGGGCACATCCCGGCCGGGCGACGACCTCCGCATGCCGCCGAGGCTGCCCATGCCGACCACGGTGAAGCGGCGCATGAAGATGCCGCGCAGGGTGCGGCGGGCGATCGCGCGGGTCGGCGGGATCAGCAGCAGCAGGCCGAAGACGTCGGTGATGAAGCCCGGCGTCAGCAGCAGCGTGCCACCGACGGCGATCATCAGGCCGTCGGCGACCTCGCGGGCAGGGAAGCGACCCTCGCCGATCGCCTGGTTGAAGCGGCGCCAGGCGCCCCGCCCCTGGTGGCGCAGCAGCAGCGAGCCGAGCACGGCGTCGGCGAGCAGCAATACCAGCGTGGGGACCACCCCGATCAGGCCGCCGATCTGGATGATCAGCCACAGCTCGACGATCGGGACGACGATGAAGAGGATGGCCAGCAGGGCCACGGCTCAGGCCGTCGCCCGGGCCGCGGCCTCGGCGGCCCGCTCGAGCTCGTCGAGCGACTCGTCGATGCCGGCGGCGATCAGTTCGACGTCCTCCATCGAGTCGTAATCGGCGAGCAGGCCGAAGCAGACGCGGCCGTTGTAGCTCATGATCGCCACCGCCAGCGCGTGGTTCTGCGGCAGGAAGGCCACCGGGAAGATCTCCTCCAGCTTGCGTCCCAGCACGTAGAGGGGGAACTGCGGGCCGGGGACGTTGGTGACGATCAGGTTGAAGAGCCGGGTGGAGAAGTTGATCCGCGCCGCCTGCGCCAGCAGGGTCGGCGGGGCGAAGTCGTTGAAGCGCGCGATCACTTCCGCGCCGAGCGCCTGCTTGGAGCGCTTCAGGCCCTCCATCTGCTCGCTCACCACTCGCAACCGTCGCGCCGGGTCCTCGACGTAGACCGGCAGCGGCCCCCGCATCGCCGCCAGTTTGTTGCCCAGCTCGCCGCGCTCGTCGGCGGTGCGGATCGAGACCGGGACGAGGGCGCGCATCTCCAGCCCCTCGGTGCGGATGCCGCGCGAGTGCAGCCATTTGCGCAGCGCGCCGGTGACCACGGCGAGGACGACGTCGTTGACCGTGCCGCCCAGGCTGTCCTTGATCTTCTTGAAGGTCGCCAGCTCCGAGCGCGACCAGGTGAAGCGGCGGTGGGGGCCGATCTCCCGGTTGAGCGGCACGTCCGGCGCCGGGTCGGCGAGCGCCCCGACAAACTCGCCGAGCCCCTCGAGGCCTTCGCCGACGCGCCGCGCCGTCGCCTCCGGCTTGCGCACCGCCTCGACCGCCCGCTCGAGGAGCCGCACCGGCGCC
>JBKPOW010000138.1:0-4211 GCA_046733275.1 Actinomycetota bacterium | reverse complement strand
GCCCGTCGCGGGCCTGGATCACCGAGTGCACGTAGACGTCGCGGAAGGGGACGTCGCCGGCGAACTCGATCCCGGTCATGACCATCCGCGCCACCCAGAGGAAGAGGATCTCGCGCGCGGTGGTGAGGAAGCTGGTCGGATAGAAAGCGCGCAGCTCGGGCGTGTCGTCAGGCCAGCCGAGCGTGGCGAAGGGCCAGAGCGCCGAGCTGAACCAGGTATCGAGCACGTCCTCCTCCTGGCGCAGCTCGCCGCCGCAGGCGCCGCAGCGCTCGGGAGGCTCCTCGGCGACGATCGTCTCGTCGCAGGCGTCGCAGTACCAGACGGGGATGCGGTGCCCCCACCAGAGCTGGCGGGAGATGCACCAGGGCCTGATCTCGCGCATCCACTCGAGGTAGACGCGCTTCCACTGCGGTGGGGTTATCCGCACCTCGTCGCGTTCGACCACCTCGATTGCCGGAGCGGCAAGCTCGTCCATACGGCAGAACCACTGCAGCGAGATCAGCGGCTCGATCCGCGCGCCGGAGCGGTGCGAGAAGGGGACCGAGTGGAGGTAGGGCTCCTCGGCGCGCAAGCGGCCCTCCTCGCGCAGGGCGGCAACCACAGCCTCCTGCGCCTCGGCGGCGGTGAGGTCGGCGAAGCGCTCGCCCCCCTCCGCGCTGATCCGCCCGTCGGGGCCGATCACGCCGATCTCCTCCAGCCCGTGCTTGCGGCCGATCTCGAAGTCGTTGGGGTCGTGGCCGGGGGTGATCTTCAGCGCGCCGGTGCCGAACTCGGGGTCGACGTGCTCGTCGGCAATTATCGGTAGGCGGCGGCCGACCAGTGGCAGGACGCAGTGCTGGCCAATGAGGTCGGCGTAGCGCTCGTCCTCCGGGTTGACGGCGACGGCCGTGTCGGCCAGCATCGTCTCCGGCCTCACCGTGGCCACGGTGAGGAGGCGGTCCGAGCCCTCGACCGGGTAATCGATCGAGTAGAGCGTGTCCTCGACCTCGCGGTTCTCGACCTCGAGGTCGGAGATCGCCGAGTGCGAGCCCGGGTCCCAGTTGACCATGTAGTGATCGCGATAGATGTAGCCCTTCTCGTATAGCTCCCTGAAGACCCTGTAGACGGCGCGGACGTAGCCGTCGTCCAGGGTGAAGCGCTCGCGCCCGTAGTCGCAGGAGGCGCCGAGTCGCTTGTACTGCTCGACGATGCGCGAGCCGTACTCCTCTTTCCATGCCCAGACCCGCTCGACGAAGGCCTCGCGGCCGAGCTCCTGGCGCGAAATCCCCTCCTCGGCGAGCATCTTCTCGACCACCGCCTGGGTGGCGATCCCGGCGTGGTCGGTGCCCAGGACCCAGAGCGCCTTGCGCCCTTTCATTCGATTCATCCGCACCAGCGCGTCCTGCATCGCCCCGTTCAGCGCATGCCCCATATGCAGCGCCCCGGTCACATTAGGCGGCGGAATAGCCACCGAGTAGTTCTCGTCGGCGGAACCTTCCGCTTCGGGATGGAAATAACCACCTTCCATCCATTCCGAGAAGACCCGGTCCTCTACCTCGGCCGGCGCGTAACGGGTCGCCTTCTCCAGCGTCTTTCGCTCCACGCGGCGAGTCTAGCCACGCGCCGAAGGGGGTCGGGGGGACCCCCAACCGAACCTCCCCGCTGTTGTGAGGGCGGGGGTCCCCCCGACCCCCTACCGCTACGCGGTTTCCTCGTCCAAACCCTCCTCGGCCGGACCGATGTCCTGCTGCGCCGCCTCGGTGACGAGGGTCGGCCGGCGACCCTGGACGATCGTCTCGCGGGTCACCACGCACTTGGTCACATCGCGCCGGGAGGGCAGCTCGAACTGCACGTCGAGCAGCGTCTCCTCGAGGATCGAGCGCAGGCCGCGGGCACCGGTCTCGCGCTCCAGCGCTTTGTCGGCAATCGCCTCGAGGCTGTCCTCGGAGAAGACCAGCTCGATGTCGTCGAACTCGAAGAAGCGCTGGAACTGACGGGTGAGAGCGTGCTTCGGTTCGGTCAGGATCGTGATCAGGTCGTCGCGGCTGAGCTGGTGGATCGCGGCGACGACGGGGAGGCGGCCGATGAACTCGGGGATGAGGCCGTACTCGATCAGGTCCTCGGGCAGCACCTGCTCGAACCACTCGCCCTTGTCCTTTTTCTCGCGCGAGGAGATCGCGGCGCCGAACCCGACCCCGCGGTCGCCGACGCGGCGCTCGATCACGTTGTCGAGCTCGGCGAAGGAGCCGCCGCAGACGAAGAGGATGTTGGTCGTGTCGATCGTGAGGAACTCCTGGTGGGGGTGCTTGCGCCCGCCCTGCGGCGGCACCGATGCTGTCGTCCCCTCGAGGATCTTGAGCAGCGCCTGCTGCACGCCTTCGCCGGAGACGTCGCGGGTGATCGACGGGTTGTCGGCTTTGCGCGCGATCTTGTCGATCTCGTCGATGTAGATGATCCCGGTCTCCGCCTTCTTCACGTCGTAGTCGGCGGCCTGGATCAGCTTCAGCAAGATGTTCTCAACGTCCTCGCCGACGTAGCCGGCCTCGGTCAGCGCGGTCGCGTCGGCGATCGCGAAGGGCACGTTGAGGATGCGGGCGAGCGTCTGGGCGAGCAGCGTCTTGCCGCACCCGGTCGGGCCGAGCAGGAGGATGTTCGACTTCTGCAGCTCGACCTCGGGGTCCTCGCCCTCGGCCGACATCTGCACCCGCTTGTAGTGGTTGTAGACGGCGACCGAGAGGGCGCGCTTGGCGGCCTCCTGGCCGACCACGTACTCCTCGAGGATCTCGTGGATCTCACGCGGCTTGGGCAGCTTCTCGAGTTCGACGCCGCTGCCCCCGGGCGCGGCCAGCTCCTCGTCGATGATCTCGTTGCAGAGGTCGATGCACTCGTCGCAGATGTAGACGCCAGGGCCGGCGATCAGCTTTTTGACCTGGCGTTGCGACTTGCCGCAGAAGCTGCAGAGGAGTTGCTCGTTCGAATCGGTGGGACGTGCCAAAGCGGTGGATCCCCTCCTCGGGGCGGTAGTTGCCTACCGGCATCGCGGCCCCAAAAAGCTTAGAGGGGGCTGCAACCCGGCCCTTGTCGCTGCCGTCGTTTACTCCGGGGCGGCCCGCGTCCCTTCACGCGGGCGCAGCCTTGCGGGGGGACAGTAGGGCGCGGTCAGTGCGGGCGGGTGCGGAGCGCGGTGCGGAATTCGCTCCAGATCGTGTACGCCAGCACCGCCAAAAGCGCTGCAAGGAAGAGAAAGTAGGCGATCCCCCCTCCCCCAGCGGGCGCGGGGGTCTCGGGTAATGCCGGCTGCGGCTCGTGAGCTACAGGCGGGCTGGCGAGCGTGGAGCCGACGGCTGCTCGCGCGGCCGATCCGGCCGCGGCGGAGAGGAATCGAGCGATGCCGGTCGCCACCGGGCGGAACAGCTCTGACCCGATCGCGTCGGCGACCCAGCCGCGTTCGCCGATTGGGCCCCCGCCGAGCGCGATCGCGGGCCAGACGTAGGCGAACCACTGACGCAGCGGAGCCTCCCTCGCGGCCCTGATCGCAGGCGGAGCACGATTTTCTGCGGCCCCGCCCGCAGCCGGAGCACGAGATTCCGCCGCCCCGCTCGCTCCCGGAGCACGAGACGCGGGGCCGGTCGCACGATCCGTCACCCCTCCTTTGCTGAGGTCGGGGGCTTCGCTGACGTCGCGAGCGCCTCGCGACGAGGCACCTCGGCCAGCTTCGATTGCGTTGCTCGCGGTGGTGGCCGTCCGGCCGACGGGGGAAGGCGGATTGGCGTCGGGGGGGTTGGGAGACGGCACAGGCGGGGGCTCTGCCGTGTCCGGCAAGTCGACTGGAGCCTGGGGCGCGGCCGGAGGCGCAACCGGCTGCGGCGGCGGCGAGACGGGCACATCGGGGAGCGACGGAGCGGCGGCGTTCGTGGTGTCTTGCACCGATTGGACCGTCGATCCGACGATGCCCCCGGGATCTGCAGTCGGCAAGGCGGAAGCGGGCTGGCCACCGAAAACCGCGGCGACCAAGATCGCGCTCGCGATGATCGTTGCATTAGCTCTAGCCGACAAAATTAGACAGGTTTACTACCCGATTTCTCGACAGATATACAAGCCCAAGAAGTTTCCTGGGCAGAATCGCCAGGAAAGCGCTGCTCAGGGGAGGAGAGGGGCGAAGGTCGAGAAGGGCGTGAGGCGGCGAAGAGGACGCTCAGTGGTGCTCGATCACGCGGTCGACGATGCTGTAC
>JBKPOW010000137.1:0-6002 GCA_046733275.1 Actinomycetota bacterium | reverse complement strand
AGATCGAGCAGCGCCGTGCCCGTGCGGCGCAGCGATGCAACCTCCTCGGCGTGCCGGGCGGCGCCCGGCACCGGGCGCCCGGCGGCGCGGTCGGCGAGCTGCTGGACGACGAGGCGGCGCAGCGCCGGCGGCAGCTCGGTGAGGCGCTCGAGCTCGATCGTGTTGCGCGGCGAGCCGTTGGCGCCGTCAAGCTCGGCCGAAACCAGCGCGTCGAGCACCTCGGCCTCGTCGCGCAGCAGCTCGGCCGTGCGCAGGACGTTCTGCGCCGCCGCCGGGTGGACCTCCGCCAGCGCCCGCGAGAGGCCGTGGCGGATGCGGTTGCGCGCGTAGGCGCCCTCGTCGTTGCTCGGGTCGTCGCGCCAGGGCAACTCGCGCTCCTCGCAGTAGGCGGTGGTGTCCTCGCGGGTGAAGCCGAGCAGCGGTCGCACCAGCCTGCCGTCGCGCGGGCGCATGCCGAGCAGGGCGCGGCGGCTCGGCGAGGAGGCGAGCCGGTAGAGGATCGTCTCGACCTGGTCGTCGGCGGTGTGGCCCGTGGCGATCAGGCCGTCGGCCTCCTCGGCCAGGCGCGCCCCCGCCGCGTAGCGGTTGTCACGGGCCCAGGCCTGCAGGTTGCCGGGGCCCTCCGGCCGGCGCGGGCGCTCGACTACGAGCCCCACCCCAAGTCGCTCGCAGAGCGCCGCGCAGTGACGCTCGTCGGCATCGGAGTCGTCGCGCAGGCCGTAGTTGACGTGCAGCGCGGTGACGCGCTCGGCGCCGAGAAGGCGGCTGGCGAGATCGAGCAGGCAGACCGAGTCCCTGCCCCCGGAGAGCATCGCCACCAGGGGCGTCCCGGCGGGAAGCAGGCCGCCCTCGCGCACCGCCTCGAGCATCGCCTCGCTCTTCATATATGGAGAGTGTTACGCGCGGCGGACGAGGAAGAGCGGCGTCGCCGCCGGGAATCCCTTGAGGGCCACTTCGCCGATCGGCTCGCAGACGAGGCCGCGCTCTTCGAGCGAGCCGGTGACGGCGTCGGTGACCAGGACCTCGCCGGCATGGGCGCGGTCGACGACGCGGTGGACGAGGTTGACGTGGGTGCCGAAGTAGTCGCCGTCGCGGTAGACCGCGCTGGCGTAGTGGATGCCGACCCGCGGCCGCGGCCGTGCGGGGAAGCGCTCGAGCAGACCGACGGCCCAATCGGTGAGCGAGGTCGGATCGGGCGAGACGACCATCACCTCGTCGCCGATCGTCTTCACGATCGTCGCCTCCCGCGGCAACGTCGCCTCGACCGTCTCGACGAAGTTCTCGACCACGTCGAGCGCCTCCAGGTCGCCCTCCTCCTCGGTGTAGCGGGTGAAGCCGGTGAGGTCGATGAAGCAGAGCGTCATCGGCACCTGGCCGAGGTCCGAGGAAGCGGCGCCGAGGTCGGTCTCCATGTGGCCGACGACGTCCTGTTCGGTGAAGTAGCGCAGGTAGCGGGTGTGCAGGTACTCGGTCAGCGGCGCCGCCAGCGGCAGGATGTCGGCGGCCAGCTCCCCCATCTCCTCGGCGATCTCCAGCTCCGGCAGGGCGTCGCGGATCAGCGGTTCGTGCACGTAGAGGTGGAAGAGACGGACCTCGGCGTCGGCGATCCGCCGCATCGACTGCACGTAGACGCGGACCAGCTGCAGAAAGGCGACGAGCGGGAAGCCGGCGGCGAGCACGCGGGCGCAGTGGCGCAGCGCCTTGACGTCCTCGGGGCGGAGCAGCCGCTCGCGGCCGAGCGGCGTGCCGAGGATGACGAGGATGCGCTCGATCAGTTCCGGCTCGAGGCCGGTCTCGCGCGCCACCTCCTCCACCGTCACCTGCTCCTCCGCGCCGGGGAAGAGGTCCTCGACGACGCCGAAGGCGAGGCGCCCCTCGCGGCCCGCCCGCTTCAGCTCCTCCAGCGAGTGGCCGCGCTCGCGCATCCGCGCGACGACCCGCGCCTGGGCGGCGGCCGCCGCCGTCCACCGCCCCCGCCGCACCGGCACGACCTTCTCTCCGGCCCAGCGCTTCAGCGTGCTGGCGGAGACGCCGGAGCGCCGGGAAGCCTCAGCGAGGGAAATCCGCTCGTCAGCCATGGGCGAACGAGGCTAAAGAGCGCGGCTGACGCGCTGCAGGCCTATCCCGGTAGGGGCGGGAACGGAGCCCCTACCGGGATAGGCCGGATCAGGCGGGAATCTCCTCCTCGGAGTGCGTCTGCAGCACTGCCTCCCCGCCCTCGCCGGTGCGGATGCGAATCGCCTCCTCCACCGGCAGGACGAAGATCTTGCCGTCGCCGACCTCGCCCGTGCGGGCGTGCTTGAGGATCGTCTCGACGACGAGCGACTTGTCTTTGTCCTCGACGACGACCTCGATCTTGATCTTCGGCCGGACGCTGATGGTGAGGGTCGAGCCGCGGTACTGCTCGACGATCCCCTTCTGCCGGCCGGAGCCCTTGGCCTCGATGATCGACAGGGACGGAAAGCCCTTGTCGAGCAGTTCGGCCCGGATCGGCTCGAACGCCTCGTGGCGGACGAACGCCTCTATCTTCTTCATGTGCTCAAACCTCCTGGTGCGACGGCTCGGTCGCGGTCATCTGGCTGACGGCTCCGGCCGGCGCCGGCGCCCCGGTCGGGGGCGGCGGCGCGCCGCCGAGCTGCAGCCCCGTCGAGTACTCCGGCTGCGGGATGAACTGCTCCGGGTAGCCGTACATGCCGTGCTCGGAGATGTCCAGCCCGGCGTCCTCTTCCTCCGCGCTGACCCGCAACCCGATCGTGTGCTTGATCAGGAAGAAGACCGCGTAGGAGACGACGAAGACGCAGGCGAAGGCAACTCCCACGCCCAGCGCCTGGGCGCCAAGCTGCGAGAACGAGCCGCTGTACCAGAGGCCCGGGTCGCCGACTTCGTTCAGTTCGGCCAGGCGCGGCGAGGTGAAGATCCCGCAGGAGAGGGTCCCCCAGATTCCCGCCAAGCCGTGGGCCGAGAGGGCGCCGACCGGGTCGTCGATGAGCTTCTCGATCGCCAGCACGCCGAGGACGACGACCACGCCGGCGATCGCGCCGATGAAGGGCGCCGCCCAGTACTCGACGTAGCCCGAGGGGGCGGTGATCGCGACCAACCCGGCGATCGCGCCGTTGCCGGCCATGCCGATGTCGATCGTGCGCGTTTTCAGGTACATGATCGACACCGCGGCGACCACGCCGGCCGCGGCGGCGAGGTTGGTCACCACGACCACTTCGGCGAAGCGGCCGCCGATCGCGCCCAGGGTCGAGCCGGGGTTAAAGCCGAACCAGCCGAGCCAGAGGATCAGCACGCCGAGGCCGACCATCGGCATCGAGTGCCCGGGGATCGCCCGCGGCTTGCCCTCCTTGGTGTACTTGCCGATCCGCGGGCCGAGCAGCAACAATGCCGCGAGAGCGCCGGTCGCGCCGATCAGGTGGACCACCGTCGAGCCGGCGAAGTCCTGCATGCCGACGTTGACCTGCAGCCAGCCGCCGCCGAAGATCCAGTGGCTGAGCACCGGGTAGAGCACCGAGCTGAAGACGATCGCGTAGATAACGTAGGCGCCGAATTTGATCCGCTCCAGGGTGGCGCCCCAGACGATCGCCAGCGAGACCGCACAGAAGACGAACTGGAAGAACATGAACGCGGCCGGGCTGATCGAATACGTTTCGACGAACGGGATGCTCTTGCCGGCCTGCTCGACCGAGGAGCCGACGTCGAGGAAGAACCCATGCGTGCCGGCGATCTCGCCGAGCCCGCCGAAGGCGAGCGCGAAGCCAACCGCCCAGTAGCAGAGCGACGCAATCGAGAAGTTGACGAGGACCTTGGCGACCCCCGCCCCGACGTTCTTCGCTCGCGAGAAGCCGATCTCCAAGAGCAGGAAGCCGGCCTGCATGAACATCACGAGCACCGCGGCGACGATCACCCACATCGCGTTGATGCTCGCCTCCGGCGTTTCCAGGACCGCCGGCGCTTCGGCGCCGAAAGCCACCCCCGGCAGGACGAGCGAGGCGATCGAGGCCGCCAGGCCTGCGATCAGGAGCCTCTTTTTCATTCCGATTCCCTCCTAGCCCGTCGGGGCGCGCCCCGACGGTCGCGGTTTTGGGAGCCCCTGTCCGAGGCTCGTTTTGGCGATGCCGCCACGGTAAGAAGGGGGAGCGGAGCTGTGTTTGTCCTCGTGGAGGAAATCTCGGCGGCGCGAGTCTTACAAGTGGAACGCGCGTGCCTGGCGCGCGAGACCGAGCCCGTCTAGTGTCGCGACTCATGCCCAGGCGACTGCGACCTACGACCGAGCTCGCCGCCGACGCGATCCTGGTCGGCGACCCCGGCCGAGCGCTGCTGCTGGCGCAGGAGCTGCTCACCAGTCCGAAGATGAGCAACCACGCGCGCGGGCTCTGGGGCTACTCGGGGCGGACCGCGGCGGGCGATGAGCTGACGATCCAGTCGACCGGGATGGGCGGCCCAAGCGCCGCCCTCGTCCTCGCCGACCTGGCCAAGCTCGGTGTCCGCCGCGCGGTGCGGGTGGGGACCTGCGTCGCGGTCGGTGGGCGGGCGAGGCTGGGTGAGCTGCTGCTGCCGAGCGCGGCTGTCGCAGCCGGTGGCAGCGCCGCTGCGTTCGGCCTCGCACCCGGGGACTTGGCCGCACCGGACGCCGAGCTACAGCGGGAGCTGCTTTCTGTCGTCGAGGGTTCGACCGGCGGCGGTCAGGCGGATACCGTCGCGGCTCGAACGGCGCAGGTGGCCAGCCTCGATGTCCTCCATCGGGCGGGAGAGGATCTGCCGCGGGACTTTCCGACGGAGGCGGCTGCCGTCGATATGCAGACGGTGGCGGTGCTGGCGCGCGCCGCCGAGCTCGCTCTCGCCGCGGCGGCGGTCCTGGTGGTCAGCGAGGCCGGCGAAGAGCGGCTCGACGACGGGTCGCTTGCCGTCGCCGCCGTCGACGCGGGAGCGGGCGCCGCGCTTGCCCTCTCAAGGCCTAAGTCTCAACCTCAAGTCGACGGTTAGAGTCAAGCCTCGGCCGCGCGGTCGGCGTCGGTCTCGCGCCGCTCGGCGTTGAGCTCGCGGCGCAGGCGGCTGATCTCGCGGCTCGCCCGGTCAAGCTCGTCCTCGACCTCGTCGAGACGCTGAGAAAGCGAGCGCAGGCGACGCTCGAGGCGCTCGACGTCCCCCGCCGAGGGCAGGTTGAGCGCGGCCATTGCCGCGTGCTGGGCCTCCAGCGCCTTCTCGCGGGCGCCGAAGGCGGCCGCGACGGCGTTCTCGAGCACGTGGCTGTCGAGCAGCGCCTGGGCGAACTCGCCGATCGCCTGCTCGCTGCGCGCCCGCAGGCTCTCCTGGTCGTCTGGACCCTCGTGCTCGAAGCTCACCCCGGACACCTTAGAGGGCCTGTCGAGCCGACCGCGATGCAAGCCTGAAACAGGTTCTTAACGAGCGCATCCGGGTCGGGTGAAATCCTGGCGCTTGATCTTGACGGGCAGGACCATGATTAAGGGCGTGTTGGGGGGCGCGAACGCGCGTTGCGTGCCTACCCGCAAGTCAGTAGCTTGGTCGATCAGGATGCTTGGGGAGAGTGCGGACGCGGGTAGGGACCTGCTCGTGCACGCGGGAGAAGAGCGCGCCACCGGATGAGACACAAGCTCGCACTGATCGTTGCCCTGGCAGGCTTTGCCCTCGCCACCGCGCTTGGGGCCGGCGGCGCGGGCGCCGAGCCTTCGACCGGCCTTGGCCAGGGTCAGACGGCAAGCGGGCTCGCCACCGCTCCCTCCCTCGCCCCCGCCTCGCCGACGGCGGCCGCATGCGCCAACGCTGCCGACGATGACGGCGACGGGCTGGTCGACCTCGACGATCCCGACTGCGAAGCCGCGGAGGATGCCAGCGAGGAAGCGACCGAGCCCGCCCCCACCGAAGCGCCCGCCGCCCCCACGCCCGAAGCCGGCGACGGGGTCGAGAGCGGCGCCGGGCTCGACGCTACGGAAGCCGAGTCGGCCGGCGTCGGCGGCGTGCAACGCAACCAGGGCCTCGAC
>JBKPOW010000136.1:0-12916 GCA_046733275.1 Actinomycetota bacterium | reverse complement strand
CGCTTGTAGAGCGGCACGATGACCGAGACCGTCGGGGCCGCCACCTGATCGCCGTACTCGTCGACCGAGTCGACCTCCGATTCCTCGACGATCCGCCGCTGCAGCGCGGTCAGCGCCCGTCGGCCATGGTCCTTTGCCAGCGAGCCCCCGACGGCGCCGCGAGCGCCCAGCTCGCCGAGGATGGTCGAGCGCACCGTGTGGGGGTCGCGGACGACGCTGGGGCAGGGGATCTCGACCTCCGTCCCGCCGGCGGTCCGCAGCTCGGCGATCCAGCCATCGCTCAGGTGGCTCGCCGCCGGCAGGGAGACGCACGCCGTAAAGCCATGCTCGCGGGTCCGGTCGCCGCCGAGCCCGGAGTAGAACTGCACCACATCCGGCCGCTCGTACCGATGGGCGATCTCGCTCACCGGGACGCGTGCGCCCTCCGGCGAGACCAAGCTGACCTGGCCCTCGCCGTCCTCGTCGTGCATCCAGCCGTTTACCCATAGTGTCCGCTCGTCGATCGCGAGGACCTCTTCCACGGCGAGGCCGACCGGCTGTTCCTCGCTGACCGAACAGCGCGGCAGCCGATCGCGCAGGACCTCGCGCAGGGAATGCAGGGAGCGGCTCAGCTCGAAGGACGCCTGGCTCTCGAGCTCGCTGCTTTGGGCCAAGCCGGCGAGGATCGCCTCGCGGCGCTCGACGTCGAGCGGGGCGAGCTCCTCGCGGATCAGCGCCTTGAGATCTCCGTGCGCCTCCCGCCACTGCTCGTCCGAGAGCTCCAGGCTGTCGCCGGAGGCGAGCCGCAGCTCCACCGGCTCGCCCGGCGCCGTGCCGTTGCTCAACCACCCCAGCTCGACCGCGGACGCCTTGGCGGTGCCGCCGGCCGAACCGGAATCGCGAACGAGGAGGGCGACGCGCGGCGCGAGCTCGGCGGCGCGGCGCACCGTCGAAGCTGGACGCCGCTTCGCAATGCGCGTTTTCCCGCGGGCCCTCGTCTCAGCCACCGGCCGCCACTCCCCTTCTCGCCTCGTTCAAGTCCCGGTACGTCGCGAGCAGCCGACCGACATGGTCGTCCATCGCGTAAGGCTCGCGGATGCCGGCGCGCAGCGAGCTCCACAGGCGCGGGCTGGTCGCGGCCCTCTCGAACGCCCTGGCCAGGCTGAAGGCGTCGCCGACCCGGAAGTGGATGCCGTCGACTCCGTCCCTGACTTTCTCCGCCATCCCGCCGACGTCGCTGCAGATGACCGGCCGTCGGTGGAAGAACGCCTCCTGGATCACCAGGGGGGAGTTCTCCCACCAGATCGAAGGCACGACCACCCAGTGCAGGTCGGCCATCAGCTTCGGCAGCTCGTCGTGCTCGTAGGGGCCGCGGAAGGTGACGCGGTCGCGGATCGGGTCGTGCAACGCGGCGAATTCCTCCTGGAACTCCTCGGTCTGCAGCTCGAGGTTGGCGCCGTGCAGCCAGAGGTGCGCATCGACGTCTTCGTCGAGCTGCGACATCGCCTCGAGCATGACCTTGGCGCCCTTGAACTCGCTCAGCTGCCCGAAGAAGCCGATATTGGTCGGCGACTTCGTGTCGGCCGGATCCGGGGCGCGCACGGGCGGCGCCAGCCTGCCGTACTCCTCGACCTCGATCCGCTCCGGCTCGATCCCCCAACGCAGGTACTTGTCCATCAGCTGCGCGCTCGGAGCGAGGAAGCGGTCGACCTCTTCGAACTGCGCCTTGACGAACCGCCGGCGCAAGAAGAAGGACTGCTCGCTGATCTCGGGGAAGCATTCGTGACAGCGGCGCGGCGAGGCTTCGCCGCACAGCTCCCCGCTGAAGGTGCGCACCATCTGCCCGTGGCGGTGGCAGATCGGCAGGAACTCGTGCAGCGTGTAGACGATCGCGGCCTCGGGCAGGACGCGGCGGATCTGACCGAGCAGGTCGAGGCCGATGAAATGAGTGTGCTGGAGGTGCACGACATCGGGGCGCTGAGCGAGTAGGAAGTTGGTCAGGTGCTGCGAGTAGAGGGCCTTGTCGCGCGAAGTCAGGGTGAAGAAGTCGAAGTGCTCGGTCTCGGTGAAGACGAAGTACTGATTCGGGTCGCCGTTCACCGAGCTGAACGGGGTGCCGGGGTGGGCGACCCGCCGGCGGGCGACGTTGGAGCCGATCCGGGCGAGCAGCACGGGCTCCACCTCCGGGTTGGCCCGCATCGCCTCGTAGAGCTCCAGCGCGTACGCCTCGGCGCCACCCGGGTGAAGGGTGGGGTGATTGTGCGCGACGTAGAGCACGCGGAGCGGCGTCATCGGCGCAAGCCTCGCATGTCGTGCAACTCGAAGACGCGACCGAGGTGGCGCTGGTCGGCAACTTTCGAACACGCCTCCTCCACCCGCGCCGCCAGGCCGGAGCGACGCTCGAACCAGTCGTTCTCGGCACACGGCACGACGAGGTACCTTCCACCGGCAGCGCTGAGGCGCTGCAGCTCGGCGAGCAGCGCGTCCTCGTCTCCGTTTCCGCCCAGCCGGGTCGCCTTCAGCGGCGCCAGGCCCGCCGTCACCCGATCGGCCTCCTCCTCGAGCACGACCAGCCTGGCGTCGGGCTCGAGCAGGCGTTCGAGGTACTCGCGCATCTGGCCCACCGACGCCGTGGGAGAGTCAGGGCCGCCGCCCGTCGCCTCGGCGGCAAAGCCGCCCAGGCCGTAGATCAAGCAGCTCTCCGGCTCGTCGGCGACGAGCTCCGCGTGAGTCGCGAGGTGTGTGGCGAACTCGCCGTAGTACTCGAGCCACCACCGCGCCGTGGCGGGGATCACCAGGTATTCCGCCCCGTGCCTGCGCAGCTCCTCCAGCGAGGCGGTGGCGGCGGCGCTGTCGGGCGGGTGGTGGCCGGCGTACTCGCCGGCGCCGTCCTGGGGGAAGTGCGAGGCGGCCAGACCCGGCATCGCCAGCAGGGTGGCGTCCCCTTTGCTGATCACCAGGACTGAGGAGCCCGGCGGCACCCGCGCCGCCACCGTCGCCTGAACTCGCGCGACGAGGTCCGCGTACTCCGCCGCGCCCAAGGGGGCGCCGCCGTTGCCGCTCATTGGGCCCCCACCTCCGCAACGCCGCCGACCGGATTGCGCTCGAGCCGGAAGATCTTGCAGGCATCCGCGTCGCTGCCGGCGTAGCGGCCGTAGAGGTGCGCGGCGAACGCGGCGTAGTGATCGAGCCACCAGTAAGCGGTCTCCGGCACGACGAGGTACCGCGCCCCCTCGGTGCGCATGGCCTCCAACCGGGAGACGGCGTCGGCGCTGTCGCGCGGGTGATGGCCGAGGTAGCGACCGTCTTCGCCCTCGGGGAAGTGGCGGGCGTCGAGCCCGTCCAGCTCGAGCAGCTCGCGGTCCCCACGGCTGAGAACGAGCACTGTCGATCCGGCCGGGATGCGGGCGGCGACGGTCGCGCGCAGCCTTTCGACCAGTCGCCGGTACCCCAGCCGTCGGGTCGCCGCGAAGCCCTCCTCGCCGGCGGCATCGAGGGGAAGGCAGGCGAGCTCGAGCTCTCGCTGCAGGTCGCGGACGTCGGCCTCGACGCGGTTGGCCCGCTCGAGGAAGCCCCGGTGGTCGAAGTCGCGGTCCAGGGCCGCCGGCGGAGCCGGCCGGCCGGCGCTCGCCTCGGCGCGAACGCCGAGCGCCGCGGTGAGGCGGACCACCTCGCCCAAGAGGTCCGAGGCCTGGCGGGCGTACGCCTCGAGCAGGCGCTCGAGCTCCTCCCCCCTGTCGCCGAGGATCGCCAGCCGCGGCGAGATCTCCACTCGCAGGGGATACGACTCCGCGTACTCCACCTCGATCAGCCCGTCGCGCGCGTAGAGAGCGAGGTCGTCGCGCCTGACGCGGTCGCGCCAGCGCTCGCGATAGAGGCGAACGCTCCGCTCGAAGCGATCCTCGCGACCACGCGAGGCCGACTCCAGGTGGGTGACCACCGCCTCGTGACAGTAGTGGACCTCGCCCCCGGCCTCGCCGATGCGAAGGCAGAGGTCGACGTCCTCGAGCGAGTTGTGGAAGCCAGGGTCGAAGCCGCCGGCCGACTCGAAGGCGTCGCGGCGGACCAGCATGCAGGCCCCGGTGACGGCCTGCAAGGGGCGCGAGCGGTTGACCGCCGGGTGCTCCGCCGGCAGGCCGGCGTAGAGGTTGTGCGGATAGCCGTCCTGGCCGATGGCGACGCCGGCGTGCTGGACGACGCCGGTCGGATAGAGCAGCTTTGCGCCGACGACGGCGGCGGCGGGGTGCTCGTCGAGGTGCCGGACGAGGGAATCAAGCCAGCCCGGCCGGGGCTCGGTGTCGTTGTTGAGGAAGACGAGCAGATCGCCCCGCGCGACCGCGGCGCCCTCGTTGCAGGCGGCCGCGTAGCCGCGGTTCGGCACGAGCCGCACGACCTCGATCGTCTCGCCGAAGGCGTCGAGGACCCGCGGCGTCGAGTCGGTCGAGCCGTCGTCGACGACGACGATCTCGCAGCCGCCCGGCGCGGTCGCGAGCACGGTCTCCAGGCAGCGCCGGGTGAGGGCCGCGCGGTTGTGGGCGGGCACGATCACCGAGAGGGCGTCGCTCATCCGACCACCTCCCGCTCCAGCCGGTAGATCGCCCCGGCTCGCTCGTCGCAGCGGACGGCCTCGTAGCGGCTGTCGAGGTGCCGTCGCAGGCCGTCGTAGTGCGAGAGCCACCAGCCGTAGGTCGGCGGCACGACGAGGTACTCGGCGCCGCCGTCGCGCAGCCTCTCCAGGTGATCTATCGCCTCTTCGCTGTCCGCCGGGTGGTGGCCCGCCCAGCCCCCGTCCGGCGCCTGGGGGAAGTGCATGCCGCGGCGTCCGTTCAGCTCCAGCAGGCTCTCGTCCCCGCGGCTGATCACGAGCACGGTCGCCCCGGCGGGCACCGCGGCTTTCACCGCCTCGCGCAGGTTCGCCGCCTCGCGTTCGTAGCGCGGGTTGGGCCGGCGCCCGTAGGGCTCCCAGTGGCGCCCCCACTTGCCCGCATAGCGCTCCTGGTTCGCCTTGAGGATGCGGGCGTACTCGCCCCCCGGCACGAGCCTGCCGAACGAAGCCTCGCCGAAATGGTGGACGGCGACCTCCTCGACGCAGCGAAGCTGGTAGCCGGCCTGGCGGGCCCGGTCGGCGTAGTCGTCGTCCTCGAGCAGGCCGACCTCGTAGCGCTCGTCGAGCGGGCCGAGATGCAGGTAGGTCTGGCGGCGGAAGGCCAGGCAGAACATCGCCGGAGCCCTCACCTCCAGCCACTCGCCGGGGTGGTCCTCGGCGCGCCGTCGGGCGAACTCCAGGAACCCGCCCCAGGTCCGGTAGTCCGCCGGAACCTCGGCCTCGTTGCCGATCCGGTTGGTCACCGGCCCGACCAGGCCGACGCCGGGGTTGCCGAGGTGCCGCACGAGGCCGGCGAGCCAATCCGGCGGCACCATCGTGTCGTTGTTGAGCAGGACCAGATGCTCCCCCCGGGCCAGCTCGAGGCCGTCGTTGCAGGCCGGCGCGAAGCCGAGGTTCCGCCCGTTGAGCAGGACGCGCACGCGGGCGTCGCGCTCGGCGAGCTTGGTCAGGTAGGCCGGCGTGCCGTCGCTCGAGCCGTTGTCGACGACGATCAGCTCGAAGTCCTCGCCGGCGGTATTGGCCAGGACGCTGGTCAGGCAGAGGCGGGTGAAGGAAAGGCCGTCGTGGGTGACGACGACGATGCTGGCGCTGTCCGACCCGAGGCCCGGCGAGTCCTCATGGGTGGCGAGCGGGCTGCGCTGCGCCGCCTCGACCGTCTCCCGGGGCAGCTCGGTTGGCCTGCGCGAGACCGGCTCCAGCTCCATCTCCAGGGGGAAGACCGACGGCGGCCGGTTGTTTCGGCGGCTCGTCCCGCCGGTCACGCCGAGCTCCTCGAGCATCGCGCCGAGCACCGCCTCGTGAGCGAAGTGCTCGCGCGCCAGCTCGCGCGCGGCGCGCGCGTGGCGCGCGTAGTCGCCGTCGACCGCGGCGACGGCGTCCGCCGCGCTCGCCACAGAGTCGAAGGCGAAGAGCCCCTCGCCGAGGGGAAGGGCGCAGCCGAACCCCGTGTCCTGGGTGACGACGGGACGGCCGGAGGCAAGGTAGGTCGCGCTGCGGTCGCTGAACCAGCCCGTGCGCAGCCGCACGTTCTGCTCCTTGGCGACAGTGAGCTCACCGCGGGAGGCGCCGATGTAGTCGCGGTAGCGGTCAATGCTGCGCGAGACCTCGAGCCCGTCGCGCACGTGCCAGCCCCGCTCCGCCAAGATCGCGCGATCAGCCGGCTCGCAGCTGCTCAGCGCCAGCTCGAAGGCCTGCCCGGTGCGCTCTGGCAGGTCGAGGTACTTGATGAATTCGCGGTGCTTGCTCCAGGTGTAGCGCTCACCCTCGAAGGTCACATCGCGCCACTCCTGGCGCCAGTTGCCGATCGTGGTGAAGAGGTCCGCCGGCTGCGGCGAGCGGTCCGGCCAGAGGTCGAGGACCACCGGCTGGCGGGTCGGGACGAAGCGGAAGCGATCCTGAACTGGCAAGCCGCAATCGTTCCCGCCCCAGTTCTCGGCAAAGGTGAAGAAGGCGCAGTGCGGCTCGAGGAAGTCGACGGTCTCCTGAAGGCCGTGGCTCAGCTCGAGCTGCAGCTGCACCGGGTCGGTCTCCAGGTAGACGAGGCGTCCGGTGGCCGACAGCTCGGGCAGGGGCTGGGTGCCACCGTGCAGGTTGATCAGCAGCTCCGCCGAGCCGTAGAGCTGTTCGAGCTGCGGCTCGCTCATGCCGAAGCAGCGGCCGTCGTCATGCAGGGCACGGAAGGCCCAGCGATCGGCGAGGCCGAAGCGGCGCATGATCGCGGCGATGTACTCGGCCGCCAGAGCCGAGCTGTCGTCGCTCTCGTCGGACATCAGCATCGACGGCGTGCGCGCGTGGGTCTCGACGTAATACGCCTCGTAGCCGAGCCGCTCGAAGCCCAGCAGGTAGTGGAGGTTCTGCCAGACGACGCCGGCCACCGGCATCTTGGTCATCATCCCCAGCACGACGATCTTTGGACGCATCGCCTGCGCAGGCGCCCCCATCAGGCCTCCCCACTCTCGACCTGACGCCAGGTAACCTCGCCTGCCCCCGGAATGAGGTCGCCTTCGCCACTGCCATTGGCCCCGTTGGCCGCGCTCCGCCGCCGGCGCTCCCGCGTCTGGGCCTCGTGCAGCTGACGGTAGACGTCGCCATGACGAAGCAGCTCCTCGTGCGTCCCTCGCTCGACGATCCGGCCGTGGTCCATGACCAGGATCTGGTCGGCGTGGCGAACGGTCGAGAGGCGGTGGGCGATCATGAAGGACGTCCGTCCCTCCATCAGGTCGTCCAGGGCGTCGAGGATGACGCCCTCCGTCCTCGAGTCGATCGAGGAGGTCGGCTCGTCGAGGATCAGGATCGGCGCGTCCTTGAGAAAGGCCCGGGCGACGCATATCCGCTGGCGCTCGCCACCTGAGATCTGCGCGCCCCGCTCCCCGAGCATGGTCTCGTACCCTGCCGGGAGGCCTTCGATGAAATCGTGCGCATTGGCGGCCCGGGCAGCGTCCCTGACATCCTCGGGGGAGGCCTCCAGCTTGCCGTAGCGGATGTTCTCCTCGATCGTCCCCGAGAAAAGAAGAGGGTCCTGTAGCACGACGCTGATCTGCTCTCGCAGCGAGGCCAGCTTGAGGTCGCGGATGTCGACCCCGTCGATCTCGATCTTGCCGGCGGGCGGGTCGTAGAAACGGATCAGAAGGCTCATCAGCGTGCTCTTGCCGGCCCCGGTGTGCCCCACGACGGCGATCCGTTCACCTGGAAGCGCCTCGAGGGAGATGTCCGCGAGGGTTTCGGACCGGCCCTGGTAGGAGAAGCTGACTCCGCTTGCCATGAGATGGCCCCGCGCTGTCTCCAGCTGGATCGCGTCGGGTTTCTCCTTGACCTCGGGATCGGTGTCGAGCAGGCTCAACGAGGCGTTGAACTGGACCAGCTCCTCGTGGATCATCCCAACGGTGGTGCTGATCTGCTCCAGCGGCTTGTAGACCGAGGCGATGTAGGTCATCAGCACGATCAGCTCGCCAATCGAGATCTTTCCCTGGATCACGTGCCAGGCGCCAACGCCGAGCACCAGCGAGGTGCCCGCCGCCGTCGCCGTCTGCACCCAGAGCGTGTAGAGGCTCTGACTGACCGTCAGTTTGACCCGCTCGTCGACCGCGGTCTGGCCCTGCTCGCGGAAGCGGCGATGCTCGTGGTCCTCGCGGCCGAAGGAGACGATAACCCGCAGCATCGCCATCGCCTCGTGGACGATCGAGAGCGAGCGCCACTCGAGCTCCTGGACCTTCTGCAGGCGCGGGACGATCCGGGAGCCGTAGGTCCCGAACGACCAGTAGAGGAACGGCACGATCAGGAGGGATAGCAGCGCCAGCTGCCAGTCGATGAGGGTCGCGATGACCAGCATCCCGACCAGAGTCAGGCTCGCCTCCAAGATCGGCGGCACGACCATCACTATGTTGCCGACCGAAGCGGCCTGGAGGTTGATCTGACTCATCAGCGCCCCCGTCTGGCGCTGATCGTGGAAGGTGAACGAGAGGCGCTGGACGTGCGCGAAGAGGTCGCTGCGCAGGTCCATCACCATGTTCTGCTCCCCCTTGGAGCCGAAGTAGTGGCTGAGCACAGTGAAGCCGTTGCCCACCGCGATAATCAGAAACCGGGCGGTGACCATCGAGACCAGGACGATCCAGGTGGTGGGGTCGCTGCCGAAGAGGAACTTGACGATTCCGCTTGGGTTCTCCTCGCTCAGCACCTGGCTCAGGATCACCGCCAGGGGCCAAGGCTCGGCCAGGCCGAGGACCGCCGTCAGAACGGTGAGCAAGATGACGCCAATCAGCAGCCTGCGATAGGGACGCAGGTAGGGGCGCACGCGTGGCAGCGACTTCCACAGCTCCCAGGCGCCGGCTCTGGCCCGTTTTCGTCCGCGGCGCTTCGAGCCCAGGCTCGGCGTCCCGATCGAGCCGATGCTCACCGCGGCACCCTGCCGGCGTCTGGGCTCGCCGCCACCTGGCGCACCACCGCCTCTTCGCGCTCGCGGGGCAGTGCCAGCGAGGGCCGGGAGAGCGGTCGCGAGGAACCTTCCCCTGCGACCGATCGGTCGTCGGTCCTGCCATCGCTTCCAGCCTCCTGCTCCTCCCGAATTCGCCTCAGCTCTTCAAGGGCCAGGCTCATCGCCGTCCCGGTCCCCTCGAAGCCGAGCGCGACCAAGAGCGCGATCGTAGTTCCGAGCGCTACCCCGATCCCGATCTGACCGTCGAGCACGGCATAGATGGAGAGGAGGGCGAGAAGCGTCGCGACGACGACCCCGCCGGCCGAGGCGCGCGGCCAGATCTTCACCCGAATCAGTTGCCGGCCGGAGCCGTGCTCCTCGACCACGGTTCGGATCTTCACCTCCCCCACCGGGCCGGCGCGAAGGGCGAGGTCCCAGCGGTCGAAGGGGCCGCCGCTCCTGACGAAACCGCCTCTCGCCGCCAGTGCGTCCTGCAGGTTCTGAATGCGGGCCTGGGGCTCCTGCCAGCCTTCGCTCCACACCTGAACGGTGCGAGGCCGCGGCCAGGCGGCGCCGGGGCGCAAGCGGCGCCGCCAGGGCGAGAGGCCGTTGCGAAGCCGCCCTGCCAGTCTGGCGAGCGGCTGCAGCAGGAAGAGCATCGCGGTCAGCGAGCGGCGGAGGAGGGTCTCGCCCGCGGAGCGTCCGGGGACGTCCCGGTTGACCCGCCAGCCGCTCACAACGGCGCGCCAGAGCGAAGCCGCGAGGCCGACTACGAACGCCGGCAGGGCGAAGAGGAGCGGGGACCAGACCAGGCCAAGCGCCGAGATCCCGCCGAGGACGCCGATCAGCAGCAGGAACTCGGGCGCGAGCAGCAAGCTCGAGAGCATTCCCGGCGCGGGCTCGTAGATCGACTGGAAGAGGCCACTCCCCCAGGTCCCGTAGCGGACCATCGCCCGCTTGCGGACGGCGCTCACCGCCGGTGGCTCGTAGATCCGGCCCGACCAGCGCGAGGAGCCGGCCCGGTTGTAGCGGCTCGGCCATTTGCGCTCCAGCAGGGCCTCAGCCTTGCCGTAGCCGTACTGCTGCTTGAGATAGCGGCGAACGGAGTCGCGGCGGCGGTGCATGACGACGGCTCCGGCGCTGAACCCGAGCGTCCGGCCCGACTCCTGCAGGCGCCAGCAGACGTCGACGTCGTCTCCCGCCGCCCGGAAGCGTTCGTCGAAGCCGCCGATTTCCTCCAGCGCCGATTTGCGGAAGGCCATGTTGCAGCCCGGTACGTGCTCGGCCTCCCGGTCGGAGATCAGGACGTGGATCGGCCCGCCGGGGGCCAGGGCGACGCAATCGGCAACCAGGCCGTCCTCTTCGGGCGGGATGTTCGGTCCGCCGACGCCGGCGTGCGCGTTGGCTCGCAAGGCCGCCGCCAGGTAATGGAGCCAGTCGGGATCGGGATAGGCGTCGTCGTCGAGGAAGGCGACGACGTCGCCGGTGGCACGAGCGATGCCGGCGTTGCGGGCGAAGCTGAGGCCGCGGTGCTCGGTCTGGACGAGCGTCGCGCCGTGCTCTCGAGCGATCTCAGCCGAGTTGTCGGTCGACCCATCGTCGACGACGATCGTCTCGAAGTCCGGATAGGAAAGCTCGCGAACCCGCTCCAGGCACTGGGCGAGTGTCCGGCCTCCGTTGTGGGTGCAAACGATCACCGAGACACCCGGCCAAGGGCCGGCCGGGGAGAACGGCGCTGCGGCAAATGCCTTTCGGATCGTGGCGAGCGAGGGCTTCGGCCGGCGCTGGCGATCGACCAGGCCGAAGTCCCAATCGGTGACCTCGTGGCCACCGCGGTGCCACTCGTCCGTCCAGGCGAATACGAACACCCCGGCGGCGCCGGTACCGAAGGCATGCTGCACCTGCCACCGCAGGGCATCGGCCTGCGCCTGCTCGCCGTTGCGGCGGCTGTCGATTCCCACCTCGGTGATCAGGAGGGGCCGGTCCCCCGAGAGGTTCTGGAGGCGGGCCAGGTAGTCCTCGTAGGTTCGCTCGTCCTCGAGGAAGACGTTGAACGCCGCCAGGTCGAGGAAGGGCAGCTCGAGGTACTCGGTGGACGGGTAGTTGACGTAGGTGACGAGGGCGTCGGGATCCACGCCTTTGGCGGCCCAATAGAGGCGCTCGACGAAGTCCTCGACCGTCCCCTTGCCGTGCCAGCGCACGATCTGGGCCGGGATCTCGTTGCCCACGCCGTAGCAGAGAATCGCCGGATGCGCCTCGCATTCCCGCACCTGCCGGCTGACCTTGGCGGCAATTTCCTTGGCGAGCCGTGAGTCGTCGAGAAAGGCCACGTGCTGCTCCCAGGCGAGCCCGACCATCACGCTCAGCCCGCTCTCCTCTGCCAGGTCGAGCAGCCAGATGGGCGGCGGCACGTAGACGCGTAGGGAGTTCACCCCCGCCTCCACCATCGCCTCGAAGTCGCGGCGAACCCGCTCGGGCGAGGGGAAGGGGACACCGCCCGACTCGTCGAAGGTGCCGTAGGTGACGCCGCGCACGTGCAGCTTGCGGCCGTCCCGCAGGATCGAGCGACCGTGAGTTGAGGTTCGCCGAGTTGCCATGTGCGGAGTGGGAGCGTTCACTCGAACGCCTGCCGATGCGCCTCCCCCCGGCCGTCTCCCTCGGCCTGGGAATCGAAAAGAACCAGGTTACGCATTTTCATGCAATCCTTGCGTGTCGCAGCGGATCAGAGACTCGTCTAAACGTCCAGGTACACGAGCTGCGTGGGCAAGGGCAGGTCATCGACCCCGATATCGGCGCGCTAGGCGGCGCCAATAGGATCGCAACGCACCGTGAACTGCTTGGCTCTCCGCGGCTCGGCTTTGCGGGTGACGCTCGCCGCGGTCGAATAGATTTCGCCGCCGACCGTCCCCGACCCGAGGAGCAGCTTGAGAAACCCCAGAGACTTCTTCCAGCCGCAGGCGATCGGCGCGCCCGAGCCGCTGCGCGAGATCCCGGTCAAGCCGTCGCGGATGATCCACTTCCTCGACTTCTCGAACGAGAAGATGGTCGCCAAGGCGGCCGATATCGCCGGCAAGACCGACATCCTGCTCGGCAACCTCGAGGACGCGATCCCGGTCGACCGCAAGGAGACCGCGCGGCAGGGCCTGGTCAAGGCAGCCAAGGAGTCGGACTTCGGCCAGACCTCGCTCTGGACGCGGGTCAACTCGCTGGAGAGCCCCTGGGTGCTCGACGACCTGACGACGCTGGTCGGCGAGATCGGCGACAAGCTCGAGGTGGTGATGGTGCCCAAGGTCGAGGGCGCCTGGGACATCCACTACGTCGACCGCCTGCTCGCCCAGCTCGAGGCCAAGGCCGGGCTCGAGCGGCCGATCCTCGTGCACGCGATCCTCGAGACCGCGCAGGGCGTGGTCAATGTCGAGGAGATCGCCGCCGCCAGCCCGCGCATGCAGGGGATGAGCTTCGGCCCCGCCGACCTCGCCGCCTCGCGGCGGATGAAGACCACCCGCGTCGGCGGCGGCCACCCCGGCTACCGCTCGATGGAGGACCCGACCGACCCCGAGAATCCCGAGGCCGACCGCGTCACCGCCCAGCAGGACCCCTGGCACTACTCGATCGCCCGCATGGTCGACGCCTGCGCGGCGACTGGCATCCTGCCCTTCTACGGCCCCTTCGGCGACATCAAGGACACGGCCGGCTGCGAGACCCAGTTCCGCGCCGCCTTCCTGCTCGGCTGCGTCGGCGCCTGGTCTCTGCACCCGGTCCAAATAGATATCGCCAAGGTGGTCTTCAGCCCGCCGCCCGACGAGGTCAAGTTCGCCAAGAAGGTGCTGGAGGCGATCCCCGACGGCCGCGGCGTCCACATGATCGACGGCAAGATGCAGGACGACGCCACCTGGAAGCAGTGCAAGGTGATGGTCGAG
>JBKPOW010000135.1:0-8567 GCA_046733275.1 Actinomycetota bacterium | reverse complement strand
ATGCCCGCACCCACGGCCCGTTCCCGACCGCGCAGCCGGCGGCGCGCTACGGCGTCGACCTCACCCCGGCGCTGCGCGAGCTCGAGCGCGCCGGTGTCCTCGTGCGCGGCGAGCTGGCTCCCGGCGGCGTCGAACGCGAGTGGTGCGACGCCGACGTGCTGCGGCGGCTGCGGCGGGCCAGCCTCGCTCACCTGCGACGCGAGGTCGAGCCCGCCGCCCGCGACCGCTTCGCCCGCTTCCTGCCGAGCTGGCAGAACGTCGACGCCCACCGTGCCGCCGGCGCCGGTCCGGACCGGCTGCGCGACGCCCTGGTGCCGTTGCAGGGCGTCGCTCTCACGCCGAAGGTCTGGGAGGAGGACGTGCTGCCGCGCCGCCTCGGCGCCTTCTCGCCCGCCTGGCTCGACGAGCTCTGCACCAGCGGCGAGCTGGTCTGGATCGGCGCCGGAGCACGCGGTCGCGGCGATGGCCGCGTCGCCCTCTACTTTCGCGAGGACGTCCGCCTTGCCGGCCCGCCGCCGGCCAACGCCAAGCTGGAGCGCGCCGAGGGTACGCCCCACGATGCGATCCGCGAGCGCCTCGCCGCCGGGCCGTCCTTCTGGCTCGACCTGCTCGCCGACCTCGCCTTCCCGCCGGAGGAGCTGCACAACGCCCTCTGGGACCTCGCTTGGAGCGGCGAGGTGACCAACGACGCCTTCGCCCCGCTGCGGGCGCCCCGCCTGCGCTCGGTCCCCGCCAATGAGCGCCAGGGCCGCCGCTTCGCCCGCCGCCGCTCCGCCGCCGGCCTCGCGGTGCAGGGGCGTTGGTCGCTGACCGCGCCGCTGTTCGAGAACGCGCCGGGACCGGGGGCGCGCCTGCGCGCCCAGGCCGAGCTGATGCTCGAGCGCTACGGCATCGTCACCCGCGAGACCGTGCTGGCCGAGGGCGTCCCCGGCGGCTTCTCCACCGTCTACGCCGAGCTCGGCAACCTCGAGCTGCTCGGCACCGCCCGCCGCGGCTACTTCGTCGAGGGCCTTGGCGGCGCCCAGTTCGCCCTCCCCGGCGCGGTCGAGCGGCTGCGCTCGCTGCCCGAAGCGGACGGCTCGCTCCAGGTCCTCGCCGCCACCGACCCCGCCAACCCCTACGGTGCCGCCCTGCCCTGGCCGAAACCCCCCTCCGGCCGGCGGCCGGGCCGGGCGCCCGGCGCCCACGTGCTGCTGCGCGACGGCGAACCGCTTGTCTACGTCGAGCGCGGCGGCCGCAGCATCCTCCGCCTGGTCGAGCTCGGCGACGCCGAGCTGGGGGAGGCGATGCAGGCGCTTGCCGACGCCGTCGCGGCGGGTCGCCTGCCGAAGCTGGGCGTCGAGAAGCTCGACGGCGAGCCGGTGATCGGCTCCGGCCATGAGGAGGCGCTGCTCAGCGCCGGCTTCTCCCGCGGCCCCCGCAAGCTCACCGCCGCGGCACGGTAGCGGCCGGCCGAGAGGCCGCATACCGCGATAATCCCTCTATGGCCGCCGAGGGCGACGAGAGGCAGAGCCCGGTCGAGCTGCTGCGCAGCGTGCCGCTCTTCGCCGACCTCGAGCAGGAGGAGCTGGAGAACTTCTCGCACGTCGCCGTGCCGCGCTCCTTTCCGGCGGCGACCCGGGTCTTCCACGAGGGCGACCACTCCGACGCCTGCTACATCGTCCGCTCGGGCAGCTTCCGCGTCACCCGCGAGCACTCCGACGGGCGGGCGATCACCCTCGCCACGCTCGGCCCCGGCGACATCTTCGGCGAGCTGGCGATGCTCGACGGGGAGGTTCGCTCGGCCAGCGTCGAAGCGCTCGGCGACGGCGAGCTGCTCGCCCTGCCGGCGGGGGAGGTGCGCGCCCTGCTCGCCCGCCATCCCGAGATCACCGTGAAGCTGGTCGCCGCCCTGGTGCGCCGCCTGCGCGCGGCCAACGAGCGGATCTCGCGCCAGTCCTTCCAGACCGTGCCCAGCCGCGTCGCCGGCGTGCTCTCGCAACTGGTCGCCGAAGAGGCGCCACGAACGGCCGCGGGCGGCGAGATCACGATCCGCATGAACCAGTCCGACCTGGCCCAGCTCGCCGGCACCTCGCGCGAGAGCGTCAGCCGCTTCCTCGCCGACCTCGAGCGGGCTGGCATCGTCCGCCCCGGGCGCGGCCGCGTCACCGTCCTCGCGCCCGAAAAGCTCCGCAACTACATCTATTGAGATGACGGCGAGGTCGGCGCGTCGATGACCGACTTCGAGGCGCAGCGGGCGCAGATGGTCGAGCGGCAGCTGCACCGCCGCGGCATCGCCGACGAGCGTGTGCTGGCGGCGATGCGGGCGGTGCCGCGCGAGCACTTCGTGCCGGAGCGCTACCGCGGCCGCGCCTACGCCGACTCGGCCCTGCCGATCGGCGCCGAACAGACGATCTCCCAGCCCTGGATCGTCGCCGCGATCTGCCAGGCGCTGGCGCTGCGGGGGGAGGAGCGGGTGCTCGAGATCGGCTCCGGCTCGGGCTACTCGACCGCGATCCTCTCCCGCCTGGCCGCCGAGGTGATCGGGATCGAGCGGCACGAGTCGCTGGCCGCCGGCGCACGCGACGCGCTCGGCACACTCGCGATCGAGAACGTCGAGCTGCGGGTCGGCGACGGCAGTCGGGGCCTGCCCGAGCGGGCCCCGTTCGAGGCGATCGCGGTCCACGCCACCGCGCCCGCCCCGCCGCGCACACTGCTCGGCCAGCTCGCCGAGGGCGGCCGCCTCGTCGTCCCGATCGCCGCCGAGCGCGCCGACCTGCTCACCGTCTTCGAGCGGCGGGGAGAGGAGCTGCGCCGCGAGGAGATCGGCCCCTGCCGCTTCGTGCCGCTGATCGGCGAGGAGGGCTACAGCCCCTCCTGAGCCGGCGCAGCCGGGCCGGCCGAGCGCGGAGCCGGGCGGCGCCTACTGGTGGGTCGAATCGAGACCGGAGCCGCCGAGGAGCCGGTCGCCGCCGGATCCGCCGACAAGGCGATCGTCGCCGCCGGCGCCGCTGAGCATGTCGTTCCCGCCGCCGCCGCTGAGCGTGTTGTCGCCGCCGTTCCCGCTGAGGACGTCCGCCCCGGGGCTGCCCTCCAAGGCCTCGATCGAGCTGAGCACGTGGCCCGGCGTGCAGGATTCCCCCGCCCGCGCCGCCGTGCCGCCTATCTGTGCGACGACGCCCGGCGTGAAGCGGAAGAAGTTGGCGTTGTCGTTGCCGCTGCCGCCGTCGTAGAGGTCGCCATCGCAGGGGTCGCCGCCGACCAGGACATCCGAGCCGCCACCGCCGAGCATCGTGCTGCGCCCGCTGCCGATCGGCACGTAGGAGTCGGTGCGGGCGCCGATCAGGGCGTCGTCGCCGTCGCCTCCCGAGAGCAGGTCGGCGTCGGCGTCGTCGCCGGCCTCGATCACCTCGTCGCCCGAGCCGCCGTAGAGCGCGTCGGCGCCCGGGCCGCCGTCGATCCGCACCTGCACGTGAACGGGCAGGTTGGGCGCGATGTGGACGACGTCGGCTCCGTCGCCGGCCGAGACCGTGACCATGTCGACCTCGCCGTGGCAGTGCAGCGAGCGCGAATCGCCGACCGGCGTGCAGCCTTCGACGTTGGCGGGCGCGCGTCCGGCCTCGCCGCTGACCACGTAGCCGGTGCGGTCGAAGGACACGCCGACGCTCTCGTCGGCGACGCTGCCGTAGACCGCCAGCGTCGTCGACCCGTCGATCGCCCTGCCGCGTACCACGGCGGGACCGTCGTCTGCCGCTGTGTCGGTGAAGGGGGAGTCGACCACCTCCTCGAAGCGGCGCAGGCTGTCGCGGCCGTCGCCCCTGGCGAAGCCGCGGAAGAGGTCGACCATGACGCTCTCCGAGGCGCCGGCGAAGGAGACGATGTCGCCGGCGCCTGGCCCGCCGTCGAGCTTGTCGCGGCCGAGTTCGCCGCGCACCACGTCGCCGTCGCCGCGCCCTCCCCGGGCCCGGTCGCTGCCGTGATTGCCGATGACGACGTCGCCGTCGCCGTCCGCGCCCTTGAGCCGGTCGTCGCCGAGGCCGCCGTCCAGGTAGTCGGCGGCGGAGCCGCCGCGGGCGGTGTCGTTGCCGCGCCCGCCGAAGATCCGGTCGGCGCCTTGCCCGCCGCCGAGCGCCCTGTCGGAGCCGCGGCCCCCGTAGAGCCGGTCGTTACCGGCCGCGCCAAAGAGGCGATCGACGCCGCGGCCGCCGCAGATCGTGTCGTTGCCCCCGCGACCGCCGGCGATGCGGTCGTTGCCTCCGGCGCCGTAGATCACGTCGCTGCCGCGGCTGCCGCCGATCACGTCATGGCCCCGGGTGCCGACGATCGTCGCCTGCTTGCCGCCGCAGGTTGCGGCGTCGGCCTGGCTGGGGACAGCGAGGATCAGCGCGCACAGCGTCGCCAGCAAGGCACTGGTAACCGAGCAACCCACCGCGTCTCAATGTAGCGAGGTGGCTTCGCCGGCTTTCGGATTGCCCTATCGGGGCTGCCGTGCGGGAGCGCTCAGCAGCCGACCGGATTGGGATCGGAGCGGTCCTTGATCACGTCGTCGTCGCCTCCGCCACCACAGCTGATCAGCTGGTCCGCCTTGCCGTCAGCCGCGTCGATGAAGTCGCTGCCGCCCTTGGCGAGGAAGGTATCGGCGCCGAGGTGGCCGAGGAAACTGTTCTCGCCGTCGTCGCCGATCAGCACGTCGGGGCCGTCGGATCCCTCGAGGCTCTCGTTGTCGGCGCCGACCCGGTCGAGGCTGCCGCAGCCGTTCGGACCGCCCGTCCCGCCCAGGTCGACTCGCAGCGCCGCGTCGGAGCGGCCGTAGGAGACCGTGTCGTCGCCGGCGTCGCCGGAGTACTCATGGCCCTGGCAGACGGCGACCGAGGAGACGAGCAGGTCATTGCCGGGCCCACCGGAGAGGCGGTCGCCACCGGGGTCGGCATAGAGCACGTCGCTGCCGGCGTTGCCGCTGAGCGAGTCGTTGCCGTTGTCCGGCCCGTTGTAGTTCTCGCCCGCCTCGAGCACGTCGTCGCCGGGGCCGCCGCTGAGCGAGTCCGAGCCGGCATTGCCGTTGGCGCGCACCCGCACGCCGGCCGGCACGCTGCCGTCGATGTCGATGCTGTCGTCGCCACCGTCACCGATGACGACGAGCAGGCCGGCGGCTGCGCCGGCCGGGCAAAAGGCACCGCTGCCGTTGGACTGCAGGCAGCCGTCGCCGGCGAAGACGCCGGTGTCGTCGGTCACCGTCCAGCCGCCACCGCCGAAGCCGATCCGGATGTGGTCGGCGGCGGCGTCGCCCTGCACGATCAGGCTCGAGCCGTCGAGGCCCTGGTTGAGGATGACGAAGGTTCCGTTGCCGGGCGGGTTCGGCTCGACGCCGCATGAGTGCTCGACCGAGAACTCGCCGCAGTTATCGCTGCCGGCGCCACCGAAGGCCTCGTCGGCGCCGCCCGCACCGTCGAGGCTGTCGTCGCCGACACCGCCGTCGAGCCGGTTGGCGCCACCGTCGCCGACGAGCTCATCGCCCTGAGGGGAGCCGACGACGTCCTCGAAGCCCTGCAGGTCGTCGTGGCCGTCGCCCTTTGCCTTGCCGGAGGTGAGGCTGACGATCACGCCGCCGCGCGTCGCGCTGGCGTAGGAGACGATGTCCTGGCCGCCGCCGCCGCCGCTGAGCGTGTCGGTGCCGCTGTCGCCGCGGACGATGTCGCCGTCGCCCTCGCCGCCGTCGGCGTTGTCGATGCCGGTCCCGGCAAGGACCAGGTCGCTGTCGCCGCCGCCCTCGAGGGTGGGGTCGTCGCCGGCGCCGCCATCGACTTTGTCGCTGCCTGCGCCGCCGGCGAGCTTGTCGTTGCCCTTGTCGCCAAAGAGCCAGTCGTCGCCGGCGTCGCCGATCGCCTCGTCGCTGCCTTTGTCTCCGATCAGGACGTCGCCGCCGCTGCCGCCGACCATGTGGTCTGGTCCTTTCACACCGCGGATCTCGTCGTCGCCGGCGCCGCCGACGAGGTCGTCGCTGCCCTCGGCGCCGTTGAGGGCATCGTTGCCGTCGCCGCCCTCGAGGTGATCGGAGCCGGAATCGCCGAAGAGATAGTCGTCGGCCCCGTCGCCGTAGAGCGCGTCGAAGCCGCGCCCGCCGTGGATCTTGTCATCGCCCGGCCCGCCGCAGATCCTGTCGTTGCCGTTCGGCCCGCCGGAGATCGTGTCGTTGCCTCCGCCGCCGTAGATCACGTCGCTTGCCTTCTTGCCGACGATCGTGTCGTTGCCCGCCGTGCCGACGATCGTCGCCCGCTTGCCGCCGCAGGTCGCGGCGGGCGCGTCGCCGGCGAAGGCGAGCGGGACGGCAACCGCACAAGCGGCTGCCACGGCTGCAAGTTTTCCGAATAAAGCCCTCGCGGCGAACACCTGCCTCCCATCGACCCGATTCCCTGGGCGCTGCACTCGGATCGAACAGATGGCCAAGGTAGAGCGTGGACTGGGGAGGCGCTACCGACAGAAACATGCAGGTTTCTTAAGCTCTTCTTAAGCTAATGCTCACAATTGGACAGGATGGTCTGCGACCGCACCCCCTTCCGTCAGATACGCTCGCAGCGCCCATGCGCGGCGGGATCTACGTACTCAACTTCTACTCGACCGTCTTCGTCGACCAGCTCAAGCGGGGGCGCAAGACCGCCACCATCAGGCTCGGGGACAAGACGTCCAAGTACGAGCGCGGCCAGGTCGTCTGGATCACGGTCGGCTTCCGCCACAGCCCGCGGGAGAAAATCTTCGCCGCCTGCATCGACGACGTCGAGGTGAAGCGGGTGAGCGACCTCTCGCCGCGCGACATCGAGCACGACAACCCCGAGTTCCGCCGGCTCGAGGACGAGGTCAAGTTCCTCGAACAGATCTACGGTCGGACGATCGGCCCCGACGACATCGTCACCGTGATCCGCTTCTCGCAGATCGTCGAGCCGCCCGGCGCCCATTTTGGCAACGGCGAGACGCCGCATCACAACTGAGCCTGGGTGACGCGCCGGGCGCTGCCCACCTAGCCCATGGCCGATTACACCTTCCTCACCACCTGGCTGCTCGAGTGCGAGCGGGAGCGAGTCTGGGAGGCGATCTACGACCAGGCGCGCTGGCCCGAGTGGTGGCGCGGGGTGGAGGAGGTCGAAGAAAGGAACGGCGGCGACGATGGCGGCGTCGGCGCGGTCTCGCGCATGGTCTGGAAGAGCCTGCTGCCCTACCGGGTCGAGTTCGAGGTGACGACCACCCACGTCGAGCGCCCACACCTGCTGCAGGCCGACGCGGTGGGCGAGTTGGCCGGGATAGGCCGCTGGCGCCTCTTCGAGCGGGATGGCGTCACCGCTGTCCTCTACGAGTGGAACGTGTCCACGACCAAGCCGTGGATGAACCTGGTGGCGCCGATTGCCCGCCCCGCCTTCGAGTGGAACCACGACTGGGTGATGCGACACGGCGGCAGCGGGATCGCCGAGCTGCTGGGCTGCCGTCTGCTGGCCAGCGACTGAGCCCAAGCGCTATCTTTTGGCCTTCTGGCACTCACATGTGTAGAGTGCCAACGCCCGGAGACCGCGCAATCCGGCTCCGAGGCGCGATTTCCACGACTTTAACCAGCAAAATCACCGATAACGGAGGTTCACGGATGAAGCTGAAGCCCCTCGGGGACCGGCTGATCGTCAAGCCGATCGAGGAGGAGGAGACGACCGCCAGCGGCATCGTCCTCCCCGACACGGCGAAAGAGAAGCCGCAGAAGGGCAAGGTCGTCGCCGTCGGCGATGGCAAGTGGGACGAGGACGGGGAGAAGCGCATCCCGCTCGACGTCGCCGAGGGCGACGAGGTCCTCTACTCGAAATACGGCGGCACCGAGGTCACGGTCGAAGACGAGGAACTGCTCGTGCTGCGCGAGTCGGACGTCCTCGCCAAGCTCGGCTAGACCGGCCCACAGGACTTAGAGACAGCAAGGAAGGAAGGAAGCCAGATGGCTCACAAGGAGCTGAAGTACAAGGAGGAGGCGCGCGGGGCCCTGCAGGCCGGCGTCGACTCGGTCGCCGATGCGGTCAAGGTGACCCTCGGCCCGAAAGGCCGCTACGTCGTGCTCGACAAAAAGTTCGGCGCGCCGACGATCACCAACGACGGCGTCACCATCGCCCGCGAGGTCGAGGTCGAGGACGTCTTCGAGAACCAGGGCGCCCAGCTCGTTCGCGAGGTCGCCACGGCGACCAACGACGTCGCCGGCGACGGCACCACGACGGCGACCCTGCTGGCGCAGATCATCGTCCGCCAGGGCCTCAAGAACGTCGCCGCTGGGGCCAACCCGCTGGCGCTGCGGCGCGGCATCGAGAAGGCCGTCGACGAGGTGGTCGACAACCTGCGCGGCAAGCAGTCCAAGGAGGTCGCCGGCAAGGAGCAGATCGCCCGCGTCGCCGCCATCTCCGCCGCCGACGACGAGATCGGCAACGTGATTGCCGACGCGATCGAGAAAGTCGGCAAAGACGGCGTCGTCAACGTCGAGGAGGGCCAGACCTTCGGCATGGAGCTGGAGTTCACCGAGGGGATGCAGTTCGACAAGGGCTACATCTCCCCGTACATGGTCACCGACCAGG
>JBKPOW010000134.1:0-4848 GCA_046733275.1 Actinomycetota bacterium | reverse complement strand
GGCGAGCGGGTCGTGGACGTTGGTGGAGACCTGGGCGCGGCCGCTGGAGAGGCGCAGGCCGATCGCGCGCACCCCGTGCAGGCCGCCGCCCGACTCGCGCAGGCCTGCCGCGACCGCGCGGGCGATCTCGACGTCGTCGCTGTCGAGCTCGAGGTTGAAGGCGGCGAGCGGCGAGCGGGCAGTGACCAGGGTGGCGCCGGCGGTGCGGTGTGGCACATCGGGGCCGCGGTCGGGGCGCAGCTCGCCGGCCTCCATCCGCAGCCAGAGCTCGGCGAGCCCGCCGTTGCGGAAGTAGGCGCGCTCGACATGGGCGGGCTCGGCGGCCAGCTCGCCGTAGAGGAAGACGGGCACGCCGAGCGCGCCGATCTCGCCGGCGGCCTCAAGCGCCACCGCGCGGGCCTGTTCCCGGTCGCGTGGATCGACCCAGACGAGCGGGCAGACGTCGAGGGCGCCGATCGCCGGGTGCACCCCCTCGTGGACCTCCATGTCGATCGCGCCGACCGCCTCGACGGCGCCTCGGGCGAGCGCCGTGACCAGCGCCGGGGGCTCGCCGACGAGGGTGAAGACGGTGCGATTGTGGTCGGGGTCGCTGTGGCGGTCGAGCAGGTCGACGCCACCCGTGAAGGCGCGCTCGAGCCGCTCGATCCGGCCGCGGTCGCGACCCTCGGAGACGTTCGGTACGGCGAGCAGCGGCGGCGCCAAGGTCAGACGGCCAGCTGGCCGGCCTCGACGATCGGCGCCCCGTCGATTTCCACCGTCGGCCGCAGCACCACGCAGTCGAGATGGACCGGGACCTGAATTGTTCCGCCGATCGCGGCCGAGGCGCCGAAGGCGACGTGGGCGCTGCCGAGGATCTTCTCGTCCTCGAGCACGTTGCCGGTGAGGATGGCGCTTTCGTTGGTGCCGATGCCGAGCTCGGCGACGTTGGTGCCCTCGGGGCCGTGTTCGGTCAGCAGCTCCAGCAACTGCGTGCCGGCGCTTCCGGTCGCCTCGGCCAGGTGGCCGTCACGAACGGTCAGCTCGACTGGCGGGGAGACCCTGCCGACCCCGGCGATCGAGCCGTCGACCATCAACCTTCCCTCGGCGGTCCCCTCGAGCGGCGCGATGAAGGCCTCGCCGCAGGGGATGTTGCCGAAGGCGCCCCGCATGTTGAGGGCTCCGGCGTCGACGATCGCCGTGCGGTCCTCAAGGCCGAGGCGCAGGTCGGAGCCGCGCTCGCAGGTGATCCGTGCCTCGGCGCCGGCGCCGAGAGCCCGCCCCAGCGAGGTGCCGCGTTTGCGCAGCAGCGTCAGGTCGGCGCCCATCACCCGGGCGAGCATCTCGCCGGTGACGCCCGGCATCGAGGCGATCCGCACGCCGGCTTCGGTCGCCGCGCGGCGGGCTTCGGTGTGGGAGATCGACTGGATCGTCGGCGCCAGGACAATGTCGGCGGCGAGCATCGCCGCGGCGACCGCGCGCGGCGGCTCGGCGGCGTGCGATTCGCGCTCGGAGATCACCGCGAGCGTCGCTTCGCCGCCCTCGCCCTGGGCGTTGATCCGCAGCAGCGCGCCCAGCTCTTCGGTGATCGGGTTGCAGATCACGAGCACCTCTTCGGACGGGTTCAAGTCCAGGCAATCCCGGAGAAGCGTGCCGACTGCCCTATCGAGAGCGCTCCCCATCACACAGGAAAGGCTATCCGGACCCCCGGCGGGCGGTCCCTTTCCGGCCCTGCCCGAACGATTCGGTCCCGCACGGAGCCTCGCTAGCATCCCCCTCCCGGCCGGAGTAGCTCAGCTGGTTAGAGCAGCGGAATCATAATCCGCGTGTCGGGGGTTCGAGTCCCTCCTCCGGCATGGTATTTCCCCACGGCCAGGGATGAGCCGACTAGCGGCGATTCACTCGCCGTGACGAACGCTCGGAAGGCGATGCAGGCGACGAACCCGCGGAAGCTCGGGAAGACGATCAGCGAAGTAGCCGAGAATCGTCCCGCTCGTAAGCGCAATCAGACCCAGCGTCGCGGCGGCGATTCCCCCGCCCGCATTCACAGCGTTCAGCAGTAGAACCAGAGCGATCATCGCCGTGACCGGTCCAGCGAATAAGACGATGCGCAAAGCCATGGCTTCCAGTGTAGATCAAGCCAGGGCGTCGATTAGAAGGACGACGAGTCCGAGGGCAGAGCCGAAGAAAAAGCCGATCGCGGTTGCACGATCGATCTCAGGCTTGGTGCGCCGGGCGAGGACGGCGGCGTAATGCGCTCCGCCGCCGAAGAGACCCGTGATGCCCACCATTGCCGCTACGGCGCTTGAAAAAGCGTCCGTGAAAATGCCGCCGAGGAACATGCCGATCATTGTCGGTCAGCCTACACATCTCATCGGACAAAAAGCTTCGGCTATTCGCCGCCCGGCAGCCGAGCGTGAGCTAGCCGATTACTGGGGGACGGCGGCGCCGGTGCCGGTGGCGCGGAGCTCGTTTAGGGTGCTCTCCATCGCCTCGATGTTGCAGGCGACCATCTCGGGCCAGGGCTTGTCGGGGTGCTCCTCGAGGGTCTTGTAGCCGTTGCCGCTGACGATCGCGACTACGGTGTCGTCGGGGCCGAGCTTGCCCTCGTTGGCGAGCTTCATCGTCGCCGCGATCGTGGTGCCGCCGGCCGGCTCGGTGAGGATCCCCTCGGTCGCGCCGAGCAGGTCCATCGCCTCGAAGATCTCGGCGTCGGTGGCGGTCGCCGCCGAGCCGCCGCGCGAGGTGACCGCGTCGACGACCAGCGGACCGTCGCCGGGGGCGCCGATCGCGATTGAGTGGGCGGCCGTGTTGGGACGCTGCGGCTCGATCTCGCCGCTGCCGTCGAGCACGGCGGTGGCGATCGGGCTGCAGCCCTCCGCCTGGGCGATGTGAATCTTGGTCGCGGCGGTCTCCGACAGCCCCACCCTCTCCATCTCCCCCAGCCCCTTGTGCACGCGCGAGGAGAGGGTGCCGCCGGCGGCCGGGATGATGAAGTGGTCGGGCGAGACCCAGTCGAGCTGCTCGACAACCTCGAAAGCAGCCGTCTTCGCCCCCTCGGCGTAGAACGGGCGCAGGGTGATGTTGGTGAACTGGATGCCGGTGGCCAGGGCCAGCTCGCGGCAGGCGCGGTTGGCTTCGTCGTAGTTGCCGTCGACCTGGATCACGGCGGCGCCCAGCGCCCTGCAGGCGCGCGCCTTGCCGCGCTCCATGTTGCTGGGGTAGAAGACGTAGGCGGCAACGCCCGCCTTGGCCGCCAGCGAGGAGACCGCGGTGCCGACGTTGCCGGTCGAGACGCAGCCGAGCTCCTGCTTGCCCAGCTCGAGCAGGCGGGCGACCGCCATCGAGACGACCCGGTCCTTGTAGGAGAGGCTGGGACGCTGCGTGCTGTCGTCCTTGAGGTAGAGCTTGCGCAGGCCGAGCTCGGCGCCGAGGCGGTCGGCGTGGATCAGCGGCGTGCGCCCGCTGTAGCGGCCGACCCGCGCCTTGGCGCGGGCGTCGACGATCGGCAGCAGCTCCTCGAAGCGCCAGATGTTGAGCTCGCGCTCGCCGATCGGCTGCTCGCCGATCCGCCTCTCGGCCAGCTCGTAGTCGTAGTCGACATCCAGCGTCTGGCCGCAGCCGAGGCAGCGGAAGGTGGTGTCGAGGAGGGAGAGCCGGAGCTCGCAGTCATGGCAGACCAGCTCCGTCGCGCAGGAGCGGGTGCGCTGGTCGGCCGAGACGCTCATCGGCCCTCGGTGACTCCCGTTCGGGAGGGCAGGCCGCCGGCCTTGGCGAACCTCTTCCTCCGCTTCCCGCTGATGCGCCCGATCATGAGCGGCGGTGTATAGCAGTTGCGAACATATCGATCAACTATTCCTGGCCATTGAGAGCGGCAGGCTCTCTCCTCGTGCCGGAAATCCTACAGAGGCGTCCCGGCCGAGCACAACCAGGAGCTCCTCGGCGATGTGGGGGGCGAACGGGGAGAGGGTCCGCGCCAGCAGGACGAGCGCCTCGAGCAGGGTCTCGTAGTCCTCGCGGCCGAGCCGGCCGCGCCGCTTGACGATCCGCTTCTCGTAGTCCTTGATCCGCTCCAGCAGGCGGGTCACGTTGCGCACCGCCTTGTGCATCTGCAGCTGCTCGAGGTCGGCGGTGATCCGCTCCAGTCCGTTGTCGCACCATTTGCCGAGGCGCTCGCGGATGAAGGCCGTGTCGGCGGCGGCCTCGGGGTCGTCCGGCGCCTCCGCCGCGGCGGAGGCGCTCTCGTGCGCGTAGTCCCAGAGACCGCGCAGGAAGCGCGAGGAGAAGCGCAGCGCGCCCTCGGTCCAGTTGAGCGCCTTGGCCGGCCCGGCGGCGTAGAGGATGGCGAGTCGCACCGTGTCGGCGCCGTGCTCGGCGACGAGCTCGTCGGGGTCGACGACGTTGCCCAGGTGCTTGCTCATCTTGCGTCCGTCGGCGACGACCATCTCGTGGAAGAGGCAGCCGGCGAAGGGCTCGCCCTCCCCGAGGAAGGCGAAGGGCCCGATGTCGCGCAGGGCCTTGGTCACGACCCTCTGGTCGAAGACGAAGCCGCCGCTGTCGTTGCCGGCGACGAGCCGCTCGGCCGGTAGCCAGCCATGCAGGTCGGGGTGGGTGAACATCCGCGCGTCGCGGTCCTCCGGCGGCACCGCCGCCGGCACCCAGAGCCAGAGGGCGTCGAAGTGGCAGTCGAGCGTGTCGGTCTCGCGCCGGGCCGGACCGGCGCAGCACGGGCAGCTCGTCTCGAGGAAGTCCGGCCGCTCGGCCAGGGGATTGCCTTCTCCGGTCGGCTCGATGTCGCGGGGCAGGACCACGGGCAGGCTCTCGATCGGGACCGGGACGACCCCGCACCGCTCGCAATGGACAACCGGGATC
>JBKPOW010000133.1:0-23660 GCA_046733275.1 Actinomycetota bacterium | reverse complement strand
TGACCGGGATCCTCCACGACCTCGACTACGAGCGCCATCCCGACCCCGAGAGCGGCCATCCTCGTATCGCCCTGGAGCTGTTCGAGGAAAGGGGCTACCCGCCTGAGCTGATCGACGCGGTCGCCGGCCACGCCACCTATCTCGGCGTGCCGCGCGAGACGCGCCTGACGAAGACGCTGTTCGCGGTCGACGAGCTGACCGGGTTCATCGCCGCGGTCGCTCTCGTCCGGCCGACGGGGATAGTCGGGATGACGCCGAAGTCGGTGAAGAAGAAGCTGAAGCAGCCGAGCTTCGCCGCCGCCGTGGATCGGGAGGAGATGCGAGAGGGCGTCGAGGCGCTCGGCGAGGACTTCGACGAGCACCTCGCGCTCGTGATCGGGGCGCTCGAGCCGCATGCGGAGGCACTTGGCCTCCGTGGCTCCTAAGGCAGCGCAGGTGCCTGTTCAGCTGCCGACGGCGTACCCCTCCAGTCCGCCGAAGTCGACCAGCACGCAGGCCTCCTCACCGACGGTCCAGGCATGGTGCTCCGGGTCGATGTGGGCGACTTCTCTGGGGCCGACTTCGCCCTCGGTGCCATCGTCCATCACCACCTTCATGCGGCCGGAGATCACGTAGCCGACGTGCGGGACCTGACAGCTGTCCGTGCCGGCGCGCGGCTTCACATCCTGCGACCAGGGCCAGCCCGGCTCGAACGTACCCTTGCCCACCGGTCCGCTGGGAAGGTTGACCAGCTCGACGCGACCGTGGTTGACGAACTCGCGCACCTCGTCGGGGGCGTCGAGGCTCTTGCTTTCGAGTGCCATAGTGACCTCCGTTCGATCTTTGGGAGTGATGCCTAAGAGAGTGATGCACCCGAAAGGTCCGAGATGCCAGCCTATGCCGAGCCCCGCTACATCCCCGCCGCCCGCTGGCGGATCTTCACTCGGCTGTATGACCCGGTCCTGGCGCTGGCGATGCGCGAGCGTCGCTTTCGCCATCTGATGTGCCAGCGCGTCAGCGCCGACCTCCCGCGCGAGGGAATAGCGGCCGACGTCGGCTGTGGGACCGGGACTTTCGCCGTCGCCCTGGCGTCGCAGCGAACGGACGCGAAGGTCGTCGGCGTCGATGGCGACACCGAAATCCTCGGCCGGCGCAAGACAAGCCCGGCGCCAATGCAGTCATATGGCATGAAGGGTTGGCACAGGAGCTCCCGCTGGGCGATCAGAGCGCCGACGTCGTCACGATGTCGCTGGTGCTGCGCCACCTCCTGCCCGAGGAAAAGCGGGAAGCGCTGGCCGAGGTGAAGCGGGTCCTCAAGCCCGGCGGCCATTTGCACCTCGCGGACTGGGGCCGACCCCATGATCCGCTGATAAGCGGACTGTTCTTCGTCGCCCAGGCGATCGACGGCTTCGACCGCACGCGAGATCACCGGGCCGGCCGGCTACCGGAGTTCGTTACCGAGGCTGGGTTTGGCCAGGTGGAGCGCTACGGATGCTTTCGCACGGCATTCGGCAGCCTCGACCTACTGAGGGCAGGAATCGGTGAGACGAGGCCATCGGCTATAGGTTCAACGCCATGAGCGAGTCGGATTACGGGGAGGCAAGCCAACAGCAGTGGGGCGACTCGGCCAAGCGCTGGGCACGCGCCGCAGAAGAAGAGGACACCGGCGCATCCGCGGACGCCGCCGCCTGGATGCTCAAGGCCGCCGACCTCCAACCAGGCGAGCGGGTCCTAGAGCTGGCTTGCGGTGCGGGGCGGGTCGGCTTTCAGGCGGCGAGCCTGGTGGGACCTGACGGGATGGTTCTCTGTTCGGATTTCTCGGAGGCGATGGTGGAGGCCGTCGACGAGCGCATTGCCAGCCTCGGCATGACGAACATCGAGACGAGGGTTCTAGATGCTCAGCACCTAGCTCTGGACGAAGGAGAGATCTTCGATCTCGTGCTCTGCCGCTTCGGCTACATGTTGATGGCCGACCCGCTGCAGGCGCTGAGGGAAAGCGGTCGAGCCCTTCGTCCCGATGGACGTCTCGTGCTTGCGGTCTGGGGTTTGGGCGAAAAGAACCCTTGGATCTCGACCATCTTCGACGCGGTGATGGCCCGGCTGAACGCACCGCCCCCAGAGCCAGGAACTCCAGGGCCGTTCTCGCTCGGCGCGCCGGCGGCCCTTCAGGAGCTGCTGGAGCGAGCCGGACTGGTGGAAGTAGGCATCGCCGAGATCGAGACGGAGCAGACATACGAATCGCTCGAGGCATGGTGGGAGAACCTCCGCGAGGTCAGCGGGCCGCTGGCGGCCCTGTTGGCTGCGCTTCCCGACGCCGACCTGGAAGCCATCCGCGCCGCGGCGGTCTCCGGGGCGCAGGACTTCGTGGCAGATGACGGCAGCGTCGTCTTCCCGGCCGCGGTCATCGGCGCCAAGGCACGGAAGCCGTCCTAGCAGGGACAACCGTCAACCCCGGCTCCTCGCTACCAATCCAGCTTGCCGGGGCCGCCGAGGCATCGACCAAGTTGCCCAGCGCTCGTCTCTCCAACTCCCAAGATCAACTTCATCCCCCAACAGAAGCCCGGCATGTCAGGGCTTCTGTATTTCGGACCTTTCTCGAACCGCCTCCGAATAGCATCAACACATGCCCAAGAGCTGCATCGCTTTCTTCGTCGCGCTGTGCGCACTGGTTCTCGCAGCTCCGGCGGGTGGCCAGGAGAACGGGAGGCTGAGCGACTCCGAGATGTACTGGCTCGGTCCGTACTTCGCCGGGCTGCGCCTGACCGACACGAGGTATCAGTCGTTCACGTATGGAGAGTGCGAGCCCCCCGAAGGGGAGGGCGGGTGTCAGCTACCGGTCCGGGTGGGGAACGCGACCAGCTGCACCCGTAACCCGATCGGGAGCAACGGCCTGGTGCGGGATGTGTTCCTCGTGCGCGGCGGCGGACTCGCGGTCGCATATGCACCGGGCGCGGTCGACGTGGGAACGGGACGGCAGACGGTGAGCGTGCGCGCCTCCGAACCGGAGGTCCTCGGAGCGGCGCTGCGGGAAGTTCGCCGGCGATCGGAGGCCGGTCCGGAGCCGCTCGCCCCGCCCGTGTATCCGCTGCCGGTGCTGCGCGAGCTGAAGCGGGTGACCGTGGCCGCGGAACAGTTCGGCGGGGTCGCGGCGATCGCCAAGGCGACCGTGCTGCCGCCGGACGAGGTGGAGCTACGACTGCGGATCGCCGAGCTGCTGGGGCCGGACGTCCTCGCCGACGTCCCCGCCCCGACGATCTCGACCGCCACCGTGGAGCGGTGGCGCCAGCTGGCCTTCGGGGTGCAGACCCACAACCTCGCCCACACCGCCGAACGACACAACATGTCGGTGGCCTCGCTACGGAAGAAGATCCGCCAGGTGCGGGGTCTCGCCGGCGGCTGCTGAGGCACCCGCCGACAGGATGCCTAGTCGAAGAAGTCGGGACCGGGGTCGAAAAAGTCGTAACCGGGGTCGAGATCGACAAAGAGGTCGGGCCCCTGGGGGTTAATTGATGCGGCGCCGAGGAACGGCATCCGGATCGTGCTGCGCCACAGGGGTTGATCGCCGAGGCCGCGCTTGAGCGTGGCTCGGCCGCGGAACGGGCGCGGCGGCCGCACGGTCGCGGTACCGGCCATCAGGTCGACGACGAATGCGGAGGCGCCCGCGCGGGCAACGATCGCTCGAACGATCTCCATCCCTTCACGGCTTTCGCCCTTGAAGCCGTAGAAGATGCTCCGCGCTTTTCCCTTGCTGAAGTGGAGGCCGGCGGCGAAGGTGCAGCTGCAGCGACTGCCGAAGACAAGCAGGGACGCCGCTTTTTCCTCGCTCCGGGAGCTCAGCGCCAGAGGCCGCGCGGTACGGGCAAGCGGCGTCGGCTCTTCGGGGCACTGCCACTGCGAGATCACGCTCATCGATCCCTCGACCTGAGCGGCTTTTATCCGCACGTAGTTGCGCTCGCCGGTGAAGTCGATCGTCCCGGCGAAGGTGCCCTCGCGCAGCGTCCGCGGCTCACCCGTGCACCCTTCCGACGGCTCGGTCGAGCTCAGCGTCCTGGTGGGGGTAAAAGCGACGTCGATCAGGCCCCGGCGACCGAACCGAACCTTCAGGCCCTCCTTGGTGACCTCGCCCTGCACCTCGTAGCTGACCAGCTGATCCTTGTCCCGGAGCTCGAGCGTCACCGTCTCGTCGTCCGCGGTCTCGAGCTGCGCCCGCAGGCCGTTGCTCGCCTTCAATCCGAGCTCGACGTTGACGATCGTTCCCGTTTCCGGGCTCGCGGCCGACGTCGTGGCGGCAGTTAGCAAGAGGATGACGGCGGTTGCCGAGGCGAGGAGTGACGGACGCCGCATCCTCTGGAGCGTATTCATAGCCGCTCGACCCCCTGCTAGAGCCAGCCGGCCCGCTTGAAGCGCCGGAAGAGAAGTGCGCAGATGACGAGGATGACGAGGAGCACGGTGGGGTAGCCGAAGCGCCACTCCAGCTCCGGGATGTGCTCGAAGTTCATCCCGTAGATGCCGGCGATCATCGTCGGCACGGCGAGGATCGCCACCCAGGCGGAGATCTTGCGCATGTCCTCGTTCTGGCGCACCGAGACCTGGGTGAGGTTGGCGTGCAGGGCGCTGCCGAGCAGTTCGCGGAAGCCGCCTATGCGCTGGCTCACGCGGCGCAGGTGATCGTGGACGTCGCGGTAGTACTCGCGCAGCTCGTCCGGCACGACCTCGAAGTGACCGCGCGAGATCTCATCGACGACCCCCGAGAGCGGCGCGACCGCGGTGTGGAAGTCGAGCACCTCGCGCTCCAGCTTGTAGATGCGCTCCGCTGGGTTGTCCCGGTCCTCGGAGAAGACCTGACGCTCGACCTGCTGGATGTCGATGTCGATTCCCTGGGCGGCCACCTCGTAGCCGTCGACGACGTGATCGAGGATCGCGTAGAGGACCATGCCGGGGCCGTGCTGGAGGAGGTCGGGGCGGCGCTCGATCCTTTCCCGGACAGCGCTCAGCTCTCCCTCCCCGTGGCGGACGGCGATGATGAAGGCGGGGTTGACGAAGATCAGCAGCTCGCCGACCTCGATCACCTCCTCCGGGTCGACGTAGCGAGCGCTCTTGACGACGACGAGCAGCGTGTCGCCGTACTGCTCCACCTTGGGCCGCTGGTGGGCCTTGATCGCGTCCTCGACCGCCAGCTCGTGCAGGTCGAACTCGCCGGCGATCGCCTCGAACTCCTCTGCGGAAGGCTCGAAGACCCCGAGCCAGACGAAGGCGTCCTCATCGCGAGCGGCCTTACCCGCAAGCTCCAGAGGAAGATCGCCGTCGCGGCGCTGACCGCGCTCGTAGAGGGCACAGTTGACGATCACGTGGGCAGTATCACGCGATCTGCCGGCGGTGCGGCCGCTAGTCTCGTCGCAGCGTGGGTGCGATGAGCGAGGACAGAGCGCTGAGCAAGCTGGAGGCCTCCTTCGCCGGAGAGCTCGTGCGGGGGGACAACGCCGCCTACGACGAGCGCCGGGCGGTTTGGAACGGCTCCATCGACCGGCGCCCCGCGCTGATCGCTCGCTGCGCCGGCGCCGCCGACGTGAGCGCTGCCGTGACCTTCGCGCGGCAGACCGGTCTCCCCCTCGCCGTCAGGAGCGGCGGCCACAGCTTCCCCGGCCACTCGGTCTGCGACGACGGTGTCGTCGTCGACCTGGGACCGATGAAGGGCATCGACGTCGATCTCGATGCCGGCACCGCGAAGGCCGAGGCCGGCGTGCTGCTCGGAGAGCTCGACCGCGAGACGCAGGCGCACGGGCTCGCGGTCCCGGCGGGGATCGTCACCCACACCGGCCTCGCCGGGCTCACCCTCGGCGGCGGCATCGGCTGGATTCAGCGCAGGTACGGACTGACGATCGACCAGCTCCTCTCAGTCGATCTGGTTACCGCCGAGGGGGAGCTCGTGCGGGCAAGCGAGGACGAGAACCCCGACCTCTTCTGGGGCGTCCGCGGCGGCGGCGGGAACTTCGGCGTCGTCACCCGGTTCGAGTTCCGCCTCAACCCGCTCGGCCCACAGGTGGTCGCCGGGCCGGTGTTCTGGCCGATCGAGGAGTCGCCGGAGGTGCTGCGCTTCTACCGGGACTGGATCGCCGCGGCGCCGGACGACCTGATGACGATCGTGATCCACCGCAAGGCGCCACCGCTTCCGTTCGTCCCGCCGGAGCTTCATGGCAAACCGGTCGTCGCAGTCGTCTGCTGCTACGCCGGGTCGGTGGAGGCGGGCGAAGCTGCCGTCGCACCGCTGAAGGCATTCGGATCGCCTGTGCTCGACCTGTGCGAGCCGAAGCCCTTCCTCGAGCACCAGGCGATGTTCGATCCCTCCTTCCCTCACGGCCAGTGGTACTACATGCGGGCCTGCGACGTGGCGGAGCTAACCGACGAGGTGATCGACATCACGGTCGAGCACGCGACGCGCATCCGCTCCCGGCTGACGGCGTTCCCGATCTGGCAGATGGGCGGCGCGATTACGCGGGTGGGTGAGGACGAGACGGCGTTCAGCGGCCGCGGCGCCGGGCACACCTTCAACATCACCGCGGCGACCGCCGGCCCCGACGGCTTCGACGAGGAGCGCCAGTGGGTGCGCGACTTCTGGTCCGCCCTCGAGCCTCATCAGACCGGCGGCACGTATGTGAACTTCCTCATGAGCGAGGGCGAGGAGCGGGTCCGCGAGGCCTACGGGGCGGAGAAGTACGAGCGGCTGAAGGCGCTGAAGCGACACTACGACCCCGACAATCTCTTCCGGCTGAATCAGAACATCCCGCCCGATTAGACAGGAGGCGACATGAGCAACGCCATCGACTTGATCAAGGGATCTCCCGGCAAGCCGACTCACCCGCCACTCACCGACGCCAGCATCGGCGCCTATACCGTCGGCGTGGCGATGCTCATCGCCGGCGCGCTCGGGCTGCAGGAGGAGCAGATGGCGCACGGATCGCTGATCGCGATCTCCTTCGGTCTCATTCTCGCCGCGCCGACGGCGATCACCGGCCTACTCGACTGGGTCGACCTTCCCCAGGGGTCGCAGGCGCGGACGGCGGCGACGATCCACCTGTTCGTAATGGTCACGGCGACCGTGCTCTTCGCGGTCACCTGGCTCCTCCAGCGTCCCGGCTACAACGAGGACGAGGTGCGGACCCTCGCGCTCGTCGCCGGCCTGATCTCGGAGGGCGTCCTGGCGGCCGGCGGCAACATCGGCGGCGCCAACGTCTTCGTCTACGGCATCCGCGTCTTGAAGCGCCCGGAGACCCCGGTCGCAAAGGCGCTCAACCCGCTCGGCGTCCGCGAGGAGGATCGCTCGGTGGACCCACGCCAGGACTGAAATCGCCAAAAACCGCGAGGATGGGCGCATGCACCAGCCCCGCCGTTCGAAAAGGCCCGCCGAACGCAAGGACTATGGCTGGGTGATCTCCTTCGGCTGCAAGCCCACCGGCACGCTGCGCCGGCTCAAGGTCGACACCGACCCGGCCCCCGACACGCGGCCGATCGAAATCCCCTGCGTCTGCGGCGAGGTCCACCGCGTCACCGTCTCCCCCTACCGGCGCCGCCGCTCCGCCGACGAACCGTTCGACCTCGAGGTCAAGTCGCTCGACGAGCTGCGCTGAACGCCACGCTTACTCCTGCGGGTCGGGGGGTAGCTCTGCTCCACCCACCCGGACCAAGGAGGCTGTCGATGCGCGACGAAGGCACTGAGGAGTACGGCGGCGACCAGGACGCCGAAGGCACCGCCGGCGACGAGGAGCTGGTGCGCGAGGAGGCCGAATCTGCCGAAGAGGAAGCTGCGAGCATCGGCGGGCGCAGCGGTATGGAGGGCATGGACGAGGCCGAGCGGGCCGCGGCCGAGCACGGCGGCGGCGAGGCCGAGGGCTTCGAGGAAGCCGAGGACCTGCTCGAGGAACAGGCCACGCACGGCGATCCCGCCGTCAACCCACTGGCCGATGCTGCCAAGGCCGAGGCGGAGCAGGATCCGGGGGTCTACGGCGAGGCCGACGAGATCGAGTCGACCGAGACCGAGGATTAGCGCAGGCCGGCCTGGGCCCGGCCGACGAGGCCGGAGGCGCGGGCCCACTTGCGCTGGAGCCGCGGCTCGACCTCGCCGATCTCGCAGGAGGCGTCGGCGAGGCACTCGCCCCAGGTGTTAGCGGCCGCTATGTAGGCGTTGAGGGCGGCCTCTGCGGGCGTAGCGGCGCGGGCGAGGCAGAGGAGCGGCAGGCGCCCGGCGTCGATCTCGGCATAGGTTGCGCGGACGCGCTTGACCATCGTCAGATAGCCCTTGTAGTCGAGGCCCACGGCGACGGTGTTGTTGAGCGATTCGATCGCGTCGAGGAACTCGCCCAGCGAGTTGCGGCAGCGCGTGCGCAGAGCAAGGTGGCGCTCGCTCGGCCGCGCTCCGCGCTCCGCCTTGGTCACGGTGGCATCAGTCGCCGATTCCGCCCCAGTCGCGGCGCTCTCCTCCTCCCCACAAGCGGGAAAGATCAGCGCCAGGGCCAGCAGCGGGCCGGCGATCGCGGCTGGGCCGGAGCGCATCTGAGTAGTGTAGAAATTCATGCGGGCCGCCTTCGTCGTCCTCGCCCTCCTCGTGATGGCGTTCGCCCCGGCGCGGGCGGCGGCCGGCGGGAGTGGCGGCGTGCTCGTCGTCGGCGACAGCCTAGAGGTGCTCACCATTCCCTACCTGAAGCGTTACCTGCCGGGGGTCCCGCTGACCACCAACGCGGGCGGCGGCTACAACAGCTACCAGATCTACGACCTCTTCGAGCAGAGCTACGACCCCTCCCAATCGGTGATCGTCTTCGCCGCCGGCACCAACGACAACCCCGCCTATCCCGAGATCCTCGCCGGCAACCTGGCCAAGGTGGCGGCGGCGATCGGCGACCGCTGCATGGTCGTGCCGACCATCCACGGCTTCACCGTGGACGGCATCGGCAACGAGGGCAAGAACCGCGTGGTCCGCTCGTTCGCCGCCTCGCGGCTCGGCACCCAGGTCCCCGACTGGGCGGGCGCCGTCGCCGCCCACCCGGAGCTGATGCAGGCCGACGACCTGCACCCCGTCCCCGCCGGCGCCGACTACCGGGCGCGGCTGATCGCCCAGGGGGTCAAGGGCTGCCTCGCCTTCATGCAGGCGCCGACCGCGGAAGCGTCGATCTCCTCCGCTCCGGGGCTGGAGCCGGTCGGCAAGTTCGCGGCCCGGCAAGCCGCGATCGGCGCCGCCATCGCGACCTCGCTCGGCGAGGCGGTCGCGCTGAGGACCGCAAGCGGCCAGCCGCTGCTCGCGACCGCGCTTGCAATGGTGTCTCCGTATGCCTGAACCGGTAAAGCGCGACCGCCGCTACATGCCCGGTCTCGACGGCCTGCGGGCGATCGCCGTGATCGGCGTGATGCTCTACCACCTCGAGCTCGGCTGGGCCGAAGGCGGCCTGCTCGGCGTCGGTGTCTTCTTCACCCTCAGCGGCTACCTGATCACCGACATCCTGCTCAACCAGGCCGACCGCGGCGGGATCCGGCTGAGGTCCTTCTGGCCGGCCCGCGCCCGCCGCCTGCTGCCGGCCCTCTTCCTGATGCTGACGATCGTGACGGCCTGGGTGACGCTGATCGGCCCCCACCAGCCGTCCGACTTCCGCAGCGGGGCGCTCAGCGCCGCCGCCTACTTCAACAACTGGTGGCTGATCGTCCACGACGTCTCCTACTTCGCCCGCTTCGCCCCGCCCAAACCGCTCAACCACCTCTGGTCGCTCTCGGTCGAGGAGCAGTTCTACATCGTCTGGCCCTTCCTGCTGATGCTGGGTCTGCGCCTCGTCCCCGACGTCAAGCACGCCGGCGGCACCCGCCCCCGCCTCGCCCTGGTCACCCTGGGAGCGGCGCTCGCCTCGGGCATCCTGATGGCGATCCTCTACAGCCCGACGCTCGACCCCTCGCGCGTCTACTACGGCACCGACACCCGCGCACTCGAGCTGCTGGTCGGCGCGGCGCTGGCGATGGTCTGGCCGAGCCGTCGCCTGCACGCCCGCATCGCGCCGCGGGCGCGGCGCACGATCGAGGCAGCGGGGATCGCCGGCCTGGTCGGGATCGGGTTGATGTTCTGGCAGACGAGCGAGTTCTCGCCCTTCCTCTACCGCGGCGGCTTCCTCCTGCTCGCCCTCGCCTCGATGCTCGCTGTCGCCTCGCTCACTCACCCCGCCTCCCGCCTCGGACCGATCGTCGGCTGCCGGCCGATGCGCTGGATCGGCCAACGCTCCTACGGCATCTACCTCTGGACGCTGCCGATCGTCGTCCTCACCACCCCGGAGGAAGCGCGCGGCCCCGACCTGCCGCGAGCCCTCGTCCAGGTGACGGCGATCCTCGTCGTCGCCGAGCTCTCCTGGCGCTACCTCGAGGACCCGATCCGCCACGGCGCCCTCGGCCGCCTCTGGGTCCAGTGGAAAGCCGGCCGCTGGCGGCGCGAGCGGCTCACCGGTCGCGGCTGGGCAGCCCTCGCCAGCGGCGGGGCGATCGTCGCCGTCGCCCTCGCGGGCCTCGCCGGCGTCGGCGTCTCCGAGGAGCAGCAGGCGATCGGCTCGGAAACCGTCGCCAAGACCGTCACCGCGAAGAACGCCAAGCGTGGGCCCCTGGCCACCTCCTGCGAAGCGGTCGTCCACATCGGCGACTCCACCTCGGAGGGCCTCGTCTCGAGCGAATACCTGCCCGACCCGAACGATCTGATCAGCGCCCAGTACACCCGCGTCGGCGCGCTCGTCCAGCACCTCGAGGTCTCCGGCGCGCGCTCGATCTACGAGAACTTCGAAGGCCTGCCCAACGCCCAGGAAGTCGCCGAAGCCTGGGTCAACGAAGGGTTCGAAGGCTGCTGGGTGCTAGCGATGGGGACGAACGAGGCGGCCAACGTCGCCGCCGGCTCCACCGTCACCTACGACGACCGGATCGACAGCATGATGGAGACGATCGGCGAAGAACCGGTGCTCTGGGTGAACGTCAAGTCGGTGGTCGAGAGCGGCCCCTACACGGCGTCGAACATGGAGGCGTGGGACGAGGCGCTGCTCGAGGGCTGCGATCGCTACCCGCACATGCGGATCTATGACTGGGCATCCGACGTCAAGGACTTCTGGTTCATCCCCGACGGCATCCACTTCACCTCCGAGGGCTACGCCGAACGCGGCCGGCTGATCGCCGACGCCCTGCTCGCCGCCTTCCCCAACACCGGCCCGCTGAAGATGGCCGACAAGGACGACTGCCTGATCTCGCCGCGGCCGGCGACCGCCTCACCGGCCGCCTGACCTCACCTTCCTGAAGTACGCCCAGCGGTCGTAGAGGCCGAGCGCTGCCGCCAGGGTGTCACCGCGGATCGTCGCGCTTCCACGGCTGCCGATCAGCCGCGCGTACTCGACCCGCGGTGAGTCGCCGCGCTTGGTCACCCGGATGCCGCGCAGCGCGCCGTCGACGTAGGGGCCGAGGCGGGAATTCATCGCGGCCTGGGAGAAGTGGAACCTCCACTCGTGCAGCGGCGAGTAGTAGTCGTAGGGATCGTCGACGCTCTGCAGGTAGGGGACCTCGGGGGCGCCGAGGAAACCCGACTCGGTGCGGCCGCCCGAGGAGGAGAAGTAGGTCGTCTGGGCGACGGCGCCGCCGTACCTCGCCACCTGGTTGCGGGTCGCCCGCACCGCCCGGTCGGTGCGCTCGCTCTCCAGCTCGACGCCGCCGTAGACCTGGGTGCGCGTGTCGGCGTAGAGATCGAAGCCGTTGCCGTCGACGTCGGTGGAGAGGGCGATCGAGCGGGCGGCGACGGCGAAGGCCTTGAGCGTGGCCATCGGCCACTCGGGAGGCACCTCGCCCGGCAGCGAGCCGCGCGCGTAGCTGTTCACGTCCAGCCTGTTGACCACGTTGAGCGAGCCGGCCGCCGAGAGGGTCGGCACCGCCTCGAGCGCGCCGCGATAGACGCCAACGCCGCCGATGCGGACCATCCGCCGGCCCTCGGCATGGAGGCGCTCGCCGCAGCGAGCGAGCAGCTTGCCCGAGCTCGAGAGCAGCCGCACCGAGTCGCCGCGGCGGCGCGCGCGGTAGGTGCGGGAGGGGTCGAGCGAGCGCCCGCACGCCCCGCTGGCGCCGCTGAAGGGGACGTCGCCGGGGCTGATCGCGAGCAGGACCGTGACCCGCGGCGCGACACTCATCTCCTCCACCCGGATCCCACGGTAGTAGTGACGGAGGATCTGCCGATAGCCCGAGCCGTGCAGGCCGAAGCCGTAGGCGCCATAGGCGCTCATTCCCACCCCGTGGCCGAAGCCGCCGCCCTTGACGATCCAGGTGACGGCCGCCGCGGCCTGCGCCGGAAGGGCGCAAACCACCCAGAGCAGCAGCGCCGGCAATGCGATCCTCGCTCGCCTCATCGGCGCCGAGGGTAGCGACGCGATACGGCGTCGCTTGCAGGGTTTAGCTCAGCCGGGCCAAGGGCATTCTCTGGGCAGATGGCAGCCGGAGAGACCAGCGAACGCGACCAGCCCTCGCCCTCCGACCGCTACGCCCATCGCTTCGGCGACTCGTCGCCGCTCTCCCTCGGCGTCGAGGAGGAGCTGCTCCTGGTCGACCGCGACTACGCGCTGGAGACGAGCGCCGAGGAGGTGCTCGAGCGGGTGCCGCCGCAGCTCTCGGAGCGGGTCACCTGCGAGATCTTCAGCGAACAGATCGAGCTGAAGACGGGCATCTGCCACGGCCCGGACGACGTGCTGGCCGAGCTGTGCGCCGCGCGGCGGGCCATCCTCGACGCCGACTTCCACCTGCTCGGCTCCGGCCTGCACCCGACCGCCTCCGCCGGCGCCAAACTGGTCGACAAGCCGCGCTACGAGGTCGTCCGCGAGGACCTTGCCGACCTGCTGCGAACGCCGCCCTGCGGCCTGCACGTCCACGTCGGCATCGGCGACCCGGAGGCGGCGGTGCGCATCGCCAACGCCTTCCGCCTCTACCTGCCGGCGCTGCAGGCGCTGAGCGCCAACTCGCCCTTCCGCGAAGGCGTCGATTCCGGCCACGCTAGTGCCCGCACGCAGGTCGTGCGCAGCTACCCCCGCTTCCAGGTGCCGCGCCGATTCCACGACTACGAGGACTTCTGCCGCGTCGCCGACCAGCTGATCGCCGCCGCCGGGGTGAACGACTACACCTATATCTGGTGGGACGTGCGGCCCCACCCGAAGCTCGGCACGGTCGAGGTGCGCGCCGTCGACGTGCAGATGGACGCCGCCGGCTCCGCCGCGATCGCCGCCCTGATCCAGGCGATCGCGGCGAAGGAGCTGGACCGGCCGACCGCGCCCGGCCTCGCCCGCGAGGCGCTCGAGGAGTCCTACTTCCAGGCGGCGAGCCACGGGCTCGAGGCCGAGATCCTGCTCGACGGGGAGACGCCGGCGCCCGCCGGCGAGGTGATCGAGCGGATGCTGGAGTCCGTCCGCCCCTACGCCCGCGACCTCGGCGGCGAGGCCGCGCTGGAGCGGGTCGAACGCATCCTGCGCGAGGGCAACGGCGCCGACGAGCAACGGCGAATCCACCGCGAGCGCGGCATGGACGCCCTGCTCGAGCACCTGGCGCGGCGCGCCACCGCCTAGCCGGGGCGCCTACAGCTGCGTGGTGAGGAGAACTCCGAGCAGGGTCGCGATGATGCCGCCGCCGACCTGAAACAGCGTCCGGTTCAGCGCCGCGAAACCTGCGTGCATCTCCCGGCGAAGCAAATCGATTTCCTCGCGGCGCGAGGCGCCCTCCTCCTTGATCTCCTGGCGAACAGCTTTGAATTCAGCCCTCATCTCTGTCCGCAGCTCGGCAACTTCGCCTCGCACGTTTGCGACTTCGCCCCGCACGTTTGCGACTTCGCCTCGCACGTGGGCGATTTCCGCGCTGACGCGGTCGAAGCCGTCATCGAGTCGCTCGTCTGTCCAGCTGTTCCGCATTGCCTCCATGAGGATACTGTAGACAGGAACATGCGCGCGAGTGGCGCGTGTAATGCAAATTCTTTGGAAATTCTTTCGCGTGAATCTGCGCTGCCTACGGCTTCAGCAGCACCTTGACCGCGCCGTCGCGCTTCTCCTGGAACATCTCGTAGCTCTCGGGCGCGCTCTCCAGCGGCACCGTGTGGGTGGCGAACTCGTCGACGCCGAGCGGGTCCTCGTCGGTCAGCAGCGGCATGATCTCGTCGACCCAGCGCTTCACGTTCGCCTGCCCCATGCGCAGCTGGATCTGCTTGTCGAAGAGGGTCATCATCGGCAGCGGGTCGGTCATCCCGCCGTAGACGCCGATCAGCGAGATCGTGCCGCCGCGGCGGACCAGCTCGATCGCCAGGTGCAGGGCGCTGAGCCGGTCGACGCCGGCCCTCTTCATCAGCTTCTGCGCCAGCCCGTCCGGCAGGAACCCGGCCATGTCCTGGGCGAGCTTGCCGATGCGGGCGCCGTGGGCCTCCATCCCGACCGCGTCGATCACCGAGTCGGGCCCGCGCCCGTCGGTCATCCCGCGGATCGTCTCGACGATGTCGTCCTCGGCCTCGAGATCGAGTGCGACGACGCCGCGCCGGCGGGCCCGCTGCAGCCGGTCGGCCACCAGGTCGACGCCGATCACCTTCTCCACGCCGGTCTCCCGCGCGACCCGGCAGCACATGGCGCCGATTGGGCCGAGGCCGAGGACGACGAGGCTGCCGCCCTTGGGCACGTCGGCGTACTCGACCGCCTGGCAGGCGGTCGGCAGCACGTCAGAGAGGAAGAGGAAGCGCTCGTCGGGCGGGCCCTCGGGCACCTTGATCGGGCCGTACTGGGCCTGCGGCACGCGCAGGTACTCGGCCTGGCCGCCGGGGACCTCGCCGTAGAGCTTGGTGTAGCCGAAGAGTTCGGCGCCCATGCCCTCCTCGCGCACCTGGGTCGTCTCGCACTGCGTCTGCAGGCCCCGCTCGCACATGAAGCACTTGCCGCAGGCGATCTGGAAGGGCATCACGACGCGGTCGCCGGGGCGCAGGTTGTCGACCTCCGGTCCGACCTCCTGGACCACCCCCATCGGCTCGTGGCCGAGCACGTCGCCCTCGCCCATGAAGGGGGAGAGGACCTCGTAGAGGTGGAGATCGGAGCCGCAGATCGCCGTGGTGGTGATCTTCACGAGCGCGTCGTTGGGCTCCTGGATCGAGGGATCGGGCACCTCCTCGACCCGCACGTCGCGTTTGCCGTGCCACGTGACCGCCTTCATCGCTCGCTCCTCACTCTCGCTGTCCCAGTCTTCGCGGCTACCCGGGGGAGGTGATTCGAATCCGCTGGGCTGGGTAAAGACGCGCCATGGCCAAAGACCACAGGGAGAAGTCGTCATGACCATCGGTGGAGCGATCTTCCTCATCGCCGTGGGTGCGATCCTGCGCTACGCGACCAATGTCCACGTCGAGGGCGTCAGCCTCGACACCGTCGGCCTGATCCTGATGATCGCCGGCATCGTCGGCCTGCTGATCGGCGTCTGGCAGTGGGCGGTCTGGTCCCGCCGCGGCCGCGAAGGGGACGTGGTGGTCGAAGACCGGCCGGTGGTCGAAGAACGGCGCGACGTGCGTCAACGCCCCCCGTACTGAAAGCGCGTCTCCCGCACTCGCGGGCGGATTTGCGTGATTGCAACGAGATGTTTAGCCGCTCGGCACCCCTGGGTAGCCACGGACTGTTCTTAGCGTCCAAAAGGGGAGGATTCCGGTCATGTTCAAGTGCGACAGGTGCGGAAGCCGCTACAGCTCGATGCATGCGGCGACGATCGAGAACTGCCCCCGCTGCCTGATCCGCGAACGCGTCTCGAGCCCGCTCGCCTTCACGATCATCGAGTTCCAGCGGGAGAGAGCCGAAGCGCAGGGCTCGGTCGAGCAGAGCGAGATGCCAGAAGGCCGCAGCCAACCGATCTCCGCCTAGCCGCTACGCGGTTATGGGGCCGCCCTCCCCGGGTAGCTACCGCGGGTGAAGGTCGTAATCACCGGCGCCACCGGCAACGTAGGCACCAGCGTCGTCGAAGCGCTCGGTGAGGCCGCCGAGGTCGAGCGGATCGTCGGCCTGGCGCGCAGGCGTCCCGCCTGGGAGCCGAGCAAGACCCGCTGGGAAGACGCCGACATCCTCACCGCCGACCTGGCGAGCGTCTTCGCCGGGGCCGACGCCCTCATCCACCTTGCCTGGGCGATCCAACCCTCGCACGACATGGCGACGCTCGCACGGATCAACCTCGAGGGCAGCCGCCGCGTCTTCGACGCCGTCGCCGAGGCCGCCGTCCCCAAGCTCGTCTACGCCTCCTCCGTCGGCGCCTACTCGCCCGGTCCGAAGGACTCCAAGGTGTCCGAGGACTGGCCGGTCGAGGGCATCGAGAGCTCCTTCTACTCGCGCCACAAGGCGCTGGTCGAGCACATGCTCGACGACCTCGAAGCGCGGGCGCCGGGGACCAAGGTCGTGCGCATGCGCCCGGCGCTGATCTTCAAGGGCGAGGCGGCGAGCGAGATCCGCCGGCTCTTCGTCGGCCCCTTCCTGCCCAGCTTCCTCGTCCGCCCGAGCCTGATCCCGCTCGTCCCCCGGCTGCCCCGGCTGCGCTTCCAAGCGGTCCACTCCGCCGACGTCGGCCGCGCCTACGCGCTGGCGACCGTGCGTGACGTCAGCGGCCCCTTCAACATCGCCGCCGAGCCGCCGATCGGCGCCGACGAGCTGGCGCGGACGCTCGGCGCCCGCACCTTCCCCCTGCCGGCCTCGGTGGTCCGCTTCCTCGCCGACATGACCTGGCGCCTGCGGCTGCAGCCCTCGCCCCCCGGCTGGCTCGACATGGCGCTGGCGGTGCCGCTGATGTCCTCGCGGCGGGCGCGCGAGGAGCTCGGCTGGGAGCCGCGGCACAGCGCGATCGAGGCGCTCGAGGAGCTGCTGGCCGGAATCCGCCGCGGCGCGGGCAAGTCGACGCCGCCGCTGGAGCCCACCGGGCCCGGTGGGCGGCTCGATGAGATTCGCACCGGCGTCGGCGGTCGCCAGTGGCTGATGGAACCGGAGGAGAAGCTGGTCAAGCACCTCACCGACGTCCACTCGATCGAGGAGCAGGCGCTGATCCAGATGCGTGCCGCGCCGAGAATCGCCGGCGAGGCGACGCTGATACGGATCTTCGCCGAGCACCGCGAGGAGACCGTGATCCAGGAGCGCCGGGTGCGCGAGCGCCTGGAAGCGCACGGCGCCGATCCCTCCACGCTCAAGGACGCCGCCGGCAAGGCCGGCGGGATCGGCATGCTCTTCTTCGCCGCCAGCCAGCCCGACACGCCGGGCAAGCTCACCGCCCACGCCTTCTCCTACGAGCATCTCGAGGTCGCCGCCTACGAGCTGCTGCGGCGGGTCGCCGAGGGGGCGGACGACAAGGAGACCGCGGCGATGGCCGAGCAGATCGCCGCCGAGGAGCGGCGCATGGCCGAGCGCCTGGAGGCCGCCTTCGACGCGGCGGCCGGGGCATCGATGCACGAGGGCGATCGCGAGGCGCTCGAGCGGCAGCTCGACCGCTACCTGGCCGACGCGCACGCGATCGAGCACCAAGCGCTGCAGTTGCTCGAAGGCGCGCCCAAGCTCGTCACCGACGGGGAGCTGGCGACTCTCTTCGAGCGCCATCTGGGCGAGACCGAGGGGCACGAGCGGCTCGTCCGCGAGCGGCTCGAAGCGCGCGGCTCGAAGCCCTCGAAGCTGAAGGACGCGGCGCTGCGCATCGGCGGGCTGAACGTCGGCGCCTTCTTCGGCGGGCAGCCGGACACCGAAGCGAAGCTGGTCGGCTTCGCCTTCGCCTTCGAGCACCTCGAGATCGCCGCCTACGAGCTGCTGCGGCGGGTCGCCGAGCATGCCGGCGACGGGGAGACGGCGGCGATGGCGAGGGAGATCCTCGCCGAGGAGCGGGTCACGGCGAAGGTGCTAGGCGAGAGCTGGGACCGCGCCGCGGTCCATGTCTGAGTAACCCGCCAGCGCCAGGGTCTCCCCCAGCGCCTCGTGCAGGACGGCCTGCTCGCGCGGCGAGAGGTTCTCGCGCCAGCCGCCGGGAGTCGCCGAGCGCGTCTCCCGCAGCGGCCCGCGCGAGTCGGCGGGCAGGCGGGCGAAGCTGTGCCGCGCGGCGACCAGGGGCGCGGATGCGGCCTCGAGCGCCAGTGTGGCGCAGATCTGCTCGAGCTTCTCCTCGGGGCGCTCGAGCAGCTCCTCGTAGCGGATCAGCACCCGGTCGCCCGGCGGGCGGCGGCGAAAGGCATCGAGCACCGCTTCGGTGCGGTAGGCCCAGACGCCGGCCAGCCAGCGGATCAGCGGCAAGCGCCCCTCGGCGGAGACGGGGAAGGCGCCGCCGCGGATCGCCCAGGACCCGTCCTGGTGGGCGGCGAGCCAGGAGTCGACCACGTCGCGGCCGTCGCGCAGGAGGAAGATCAGCTTCGAGCGCGGGAAGAGGTCGGCGAGCAGCGGCGCCACGTGCGAGCCAGGCTCCTTGACCACGTAGGTCGGCCTGCCGGAGAAGCCGTCGAGCACCTCGGCCGCCTGCGCCTCGAAGCGCGCCCGGACCAGCGCTCGCAGTGGCCCCCACCAGCTCTCGCGGTGGCGCTCGGCGAAGAAGTAGCCGGGCTCCTCGCGCTTCAGCTCGAGCAGCGTGGTCAGCTCCGGCTCGGGGTCTTCCGAGGCCGCCCAGGCGAGCGGGATCGGCCGCCAGACGCCGAGATGGTGACCGAGGTGGGGGTCGTCGATCGGCACCACGCCCTCGAAGTCGGAGAGCATCCGCAAGAGCCAGGTGCTGCCGCTGCGCGAGGAGCCGAAGATCCAGACGAGGCGGTCCTCGTTCTCCTCCAAGCTATGCGCCCCAGGGCTGTGCGATCCGTTGTCGCTCATAGCCGATCTGCGCGGCTCGCTACCCCCAATCGAAGGATTTGAACCATCCCTAAATGCACCACCGGGGGCCGCCGTGTTTCTTACTCGAGCACCACCTCGCTCGCCGGCTTGTCCTCGCGTAGTCCCTTGTAGGAGCCGTGGCGGACCATACCCTCGCCGGTCATCTCGCGGAACTCGATCTCGGCGACGAGCTCGGGCTCGACGAAGCGCGCCTCCTTGGGCAGCTTGACGGCGGCGAAGGGGCTGTCCTCGCGGGCGAGGGGGTCGAGACGCTCGCCGAGCAGCTTGAGGTCCCGCTCGGAGAACCCCGTTCCCACTTTGCCCGCGTAGCGCAGCTCGGCACCCTCGTAGTAGCCGATCAGCAGCGCGCCGAGGCGGCCGCTGCGCCGCCCCTTGCCCGGCGCCCAGCCGCCGACGACGAACTCCCGCCGGCCGACGTTCTTCACCTTCAGCCACTCGCCCGTGCGCTTGCCGGGCGAGTAGGGGCTGTCGAGACGCTTGAGCACGAGCCCCTCCAGGCCCTGCTCGCCGCTCGCCGCCAGCAGCTGCTTGGCGTGGCCGGTCGAGTAGGCCGGCGTCTGCCAGCTTTCCCCCGCCAGCTCCAGCCCCTCGAGCAGCTCGCGGCGCCGCCGGTAGGGCTCCGCCATCAGGTCCTCGCCATCGAGGTAGAGCAGGTCGAAGATCACGTAGGTGACCGGGTAGACCTTCATCCGGTTGCGCACGACCGTCTCCTCGGTCTGGTGGATGCGCTGCTGCAGGCGCGAGAAGCTCGGCCGCCCCTCCGCGTCGAAGGCGACCAGCTCGCCGTCGAGCACCGCCTCGCGGGCGCCGAGGGCGCGCGCGAGCCGCCGCACCTCCGGGTACTGACGGGTGACATCGAGCAGGTTGCGCGTCCGCAGGGCGACCCGGCCGGGACGGCAGTAGGCGATCGCGCGCACCCCGTCCCACTTGATCTCGGCGGCCCAGCCCTTCTCCCGCGCCGGCAGCTCGGCCAGCCGGGCGAGCATCGGCACGATCCCTTCCGGGAAGGGGTCCCGCCCCTCGGCGGGCGGGTCCATGCGGTGGATCATCCAGTCCTTGCCGTCGGTGCGGAAGAGCGCGTAGCGGCCGCCGAGCCGCCCGCCGGCGAAGCTGAAGACGACTTTGCCCTCCTCCCACTTCTCGCACTCGTAGGTGCCGCGGTCCCAGATCTTCACCGTGCCGGCGCCGTACTCGCCCGCCGGGATCTCGCCCTCGAACTCTATGTACTCGAGCGGGTGGTCCTCGGTCTGCACCGCGAGGCGGTTCTCGCTCGGGTCTTCGGGGATGCCGTTGGGGATCGCCCAGGAGGCGGCGACGCCGTCGCGTTCGAGCCGCAGGTCCCAGTGCAGGCGGCGGGCGCTGTGCTCCTGGACGACGAAGCGCGGCGCGTCCCCGCGCGGCTTGGCCCTCCGCTTCGAGCGGCCCGGCCGCGGCTCGGCGGTGGCCTCGAAATCGCGCTTCTTCCCGTACTCGTCTAGCTCCTTCATGACCGTTTCGTACCCAGGTTCGCAGGGTAGGAGGCTGGCCCCTGTTCCCGACCCGAGAAGGAGGATCGCGATGGCGGAGCTGACGACGCTGGAGGAGAAGCTGGCCGAGGTGCTGGGCCTGGCCCAGGCCGCCCAGGGGGCGACCGAAAAGGTCGAGGGCCTGGTCGACGACGAGGAGGTCGCCGCTCAGCTGCGCCGCATGCGCGAGGAGGCGGAGGAGACCGAGCGCCGCTGCACCGAGCTGGCCGAAGCCCGCGACGGGAAGAAAACCGCGATCCTCGAAAAGGCCCAGGAGACCAAAGGCGAGGCGACCGAAATGATGTCGACCTACCTGGGCGGCGACGCCGACGGGCTTGACGGCTTCGAGTTCCTCACCATGGCCGAGGCCGGCGAGGTCGGCCACTGGGCCGTGCTCGGCAAGCTCAACGAGTCGGCGGGCGAGGAGGAGGTCGGCGTGCTCGTCGAGTGGGCACTGCCGATCCAGGAACGCCACCTCGAGGACGCCAAAGGCTGCTCGCTGAAGCTCGCCGGCGAGAAGGATCCATACGAAGAGTCGTGAGCGGGGGCGAGCGCCTCTTGGCGATCTACCTCAACGACCACCTGGCGGGCGCGAAGGTGGGCGTCGAGCTCTGCCGGCGCCTGCTCGGCAGCAATCGGGACGAGGCCGACCTGAGCGAGGCCCTGGCGGAGCTCTGCGCCGAAGTGGAAGCGGACCGCGAGACGCTGGAGCGGTTGATGCAGCGCCTCGGTATCCGCCGCGACCCGATCAAGCCGATGCTCGCCTGGGCGGCGGAGAAGCTCGGCCGGCTCAAGCTCAACGGCCGGCTCACCGGCTACTCGCCGCTCAGCCGCCTGCTCGAGCTCGAGCTGCTCTCGATCGGCATCGCCGGCAAGATGCAGATGTGGGAAGCGCTCGCGCGCACCCTCGGCGAGAGCGTTTCCGGCTTTGACTTCGGCGGGCTGGCCGAGCGGGCGGCGCGCCAGCGCGAGCGGGCGCTGGAGCTGCACTCGATCGCCGCCGCCCGGGCATTGCCCACGGGTTGAGGGGTCGCTCCGCGAGCAACCCGGGAGCGGCGCTCAGGTCTTGCGCTCGAGGTTCGCGGCCTCCTCGGCCTTCTCGTCGGCGCGCTCGCGGGCGCGGTCGCGCTCCTCCTTGGTTTCGCCCTTCTTCTCCTCGAGGCGCCCTTCGCGGCGCAGCGAGGCATCGTCGGCGAGGTCGCCGGCGGCCTTCTTCGCCCTGCCGGTGATCTTGTCGAGAATGCTCATCGGTCCATCCTTCCGTCGTCTGTTCGCGGATTCGTCCGCTACCCTGGGGCGGCGCAGCGAAACGCCACTAGGCGATCCCAGGAGGCAGCCGTGTCCAGGACCTTTCCAATTGTCGCGATCCTCTGCGTGGGCGTCCTGCTCGTTATCACCGGCTGCGGCGGCGACGATGACAGCTCGGGCGAAGGCGGTGCCTACGGCTCGGGTGGCGAAAGTGGCTCGACCCAGGCGGCTAAGGGCGCAAGCGGTGGCGAATCAGCCCCCGGTGGCGACGGGATCGTGGCGGTCGGGAAGGGCTCCGAGCTCGGCCCGATCCTGGTCGACTCGAAGGGCTTCACCCTCTACGACTTCCACAAGGACAAGGGCGGCAAGTCGGCCTGTTACGGCGCCTGCGCCTCGACCTGGCCACCGCTGACCACGGAAGGCGCGCCCAAGACGATGGGCGGCGCGCAGAGCTCGCAGCTCGGCACGACGAAGCGCAAGGACCGCACCCTACAAGTGACCTACGCCGGCCATCCCCTTTACACCTACGCCGCCGACACCAAGCCTGGCGACACCAACGGGCAGGACATCGACTCCTTCGGCGCCGAGTGGTACGCGCTGCAGCCGAGCGGCGCCGAGGCCGAGGACTGAGCCGGGCGGTTTCCCCGCCGACCACCGCGGGTAGCCCGGCGGCGTGAGGATCCTCTTCGCGCCGATCAGCATCCTCGCCGGCCTCGCGGCCGGCTTCGCCGCCCAGAAGGGGTTCGACCGCGTCTGGGCTGCCGTGTTCGACGAAGAGGAGGCCCCCGAGCCGGAGGACCGCGAGGTCTCCTACCCGAAGCTGCTCGCGGCCCTCGCCGTCGAGGGGGCGATCTTCCGCTTGGTCAAAGGGATGACCGACCGCGGCGCCCGCCTCGGCTTCGCCTCGATCACCGGCACCTGGCCGGGAGAGAAGCGCTGAGCCGAGGCGGGCGCGACTGCGAGTCGCATGTTCGCGGGCCTACCCGAGAGACGTTTTTAGTCGGGTATCCTTGAGCGTCTGATGGCCGCAGTCACCTTTATCACGCTCGGGCCGACCGGCACCTGCCACGAGCGGGCGGTGAAACGGTACGCCGAGTTCCAGGGAATCGAGGAGTACGGGATCGAGCTGATCACCGACTTCCACGACGGCCTGGAGCTCTTGCGCGAAAGCCCGAACGCGTTCCTCGTCCAGTGCAGCGCCCACCCCCTCGTCCACGAGATCACCGAGAAGTACTGGACCGAGGTCTGGGTCGTCGACACCTTCATCTTCCCCACCAAGCACCTGGTGCTGCTCACCCGCAAGGAGATCGAGAAGCCGCGCTCGCTGGGGATCGTGCCGGCGACCAAGGGCTACGTCGACCTCTCCCAGTGGGAGGAGGTGATCGATGTCGCCTCCAAGCCGATCGTCGCCGAAGAGCTGCTCGCCGGCCGCTACGACTCCGGGCTGACCCACATGGAGCACGTCGAAGAGCACACCGACGAGCTCCGGCTCGACCTCGACATCGGCGAAATCGACACGACTTGGGTCATCTACGGCAAGCAGAAGCGCTTCCAGGGCGAGGTGATCGGCATCCCATCGGCCGAGCTCTACCGCCAGCCGCAGCCCGCCTGAGCCACCTCTATACGCTGGCCTCAGATGGCTGAGGGCAGCGACGGAAAGGGCATCGAAGCCGAGGGGCTGGTGCGCGAGTTCAAGCACGGGCCGCGGGCGGTCGACGGGATCGACCTGCGTGTCGCCCCGGGGGAGATCTACGGCTTCCTCGGCCCCAACGGTGCCGGCAAGTCGACCACGGTGTTGATGCTGACCACGCTGCTGCCACCGACCGCGGGCACCGCCCGGGTAGCCGGCTTCGACATCGTCCGCGAAGGCGACCGCGTCCGCGGCGCGATCGGCGCCGCCCTGCAGGAGGCGGCGCTCGATCCGCTGCTCAGCGGCGCCGAGCACATGCGCCTGCAGACCGCCCTGCACGGCCTTGGCAAGGCGGAGCGTGCCGAGCGCGGCAACGAACTGCTGGAGCGGGTCGGCCTCGCCCACGCGGCCGATCGCAAGGTC
>JBKPOW010000132.1:0-17670 GCA_046733275.1 Actinomycetota bacterium | reverse complement strand
GAAGCTCGCCCACCGCTGATCGAAGGCCTCCTGCCTTGATCTCTTCCGCAGCCTCTCGCGGCCCGCCCGCCCTGTTGTGTAAGAGCACGTATGCAAGGTCGTAGAAGTCCTTTTCCGCGCCTCTCTGGCGGGCCGCCACGCACTTGGAGAGGAGGTAGCCGCCGAGTCGTGCAAACCGGGCCTCGACCGAGATCGCACGGCCGCCGGGCAACGTCGCCGAGAGACTCTCCCATTCCCAATCGCGCGAGACATATCCGGTTCCACGTAGGTTCTGGGCGACCAGCTTTTCGCAGCCCGGAAGCGCAACGGCTTCAAACTCCCGCTTGTCGTCCAGATCGCAGAGGAACTCGATCTTCACAACATGCGTCTCGACGCGACCCCGCCATCGCCACCCGTTCACGGGGGAAAAGCCCATCGCGTCGAGGCTCTTCTCGACCGGGCTGAGATCTCGACTGACGTCGAGGTGGGTGACGAGGAGCAGATCGACGTCGGTGGTGCCGAGATGCATGGGCGCAGGCGGATCCTGACCCTGGGTAAGGATCTCTGGCACAAGTCCGCCGAGAACGACGATCTCGACGTCGCCGTTGCCGAGGCCGTGGAGCAGGCGCACGAGCGCCTGCTCCGCCAGCAGGCGGGTTTCGGGCGAGCGCTCGAGCTCTTTCCCCTTCAATGGCCTGGCACCCGGTTGGAGCCGCTACGCATCTCGGCCAGCTCTTCCTCATAGATCCCGGAAGGGGGCTCGAAGAAATCGAACACCGCGTAGAGCGGATCCACCAGGTCGCGAACAACGCCGGCAAGATCGGACTGGATTTCCTCGGGGCTGAGCTCGATGTACGACACAACCTCGTCCTCTGCCGCCGGAGAGGTCGGAGTCATCCGGTGTCTCTGACTCGCCACCGTAGCCAGCCGCCGACCCTCGAGGCCAGTCCAGTGGGTCATGAACTGGATCTTGGTCGCGTCCAGGCGCAGGGCGAGACGCTCGGCGTGCAGCAGGCACTCGCCGGTGCGCCAGATCGGCAGGTTCAGGTCGAGCTTCGTCCTGGGCTCGCGCGTCAGCCCTTCGGCGCTCGCATCCTCCTGGTAGGGCCTGAGGAGGAACAGCCTTCCCTCGGGATCGGCCCGCCAGTAGTCGATCTCCGCCCATTCAGCAAGCCCCTCGGCGTCGAACCAGCACTCGATCGCCCCCGCGACCGGCTGCGGCCTCAGGTCGGTCGAGGTCGGGACCCACCACGGAGGCCAGCCCGTCTCGTGACCGGCCACCTCGCGCAGCACAGCCATGAACCTCCTCAGGTCGGGGCGGTCCGCAACGCCGAGCAGACGGTAGCTAGCCGACCAGGACCCCCGCTCATAATGCCCGGCGAGGCGCGGCCGTTCTTGGGTGAGAGAGGCGAGGCGATCGAGGCAGTCTCGCTCCCATTCGACCAGTCCCGCAGGGGCGCTCGTGGCTCCCCGGACGAAACGCGATTGATCCAACACCTCCTCCTTCAAGTGCTCGGCTGCCTCCTCGCCGCGCCCTCCCAGCCAAAGCAGATCAGCATAGACGCGGGGTGCACTCACGATCGGCCCGCTCGCACCCTGATTTGCCAGCGCGAAGATGCTGTCGGTGGCTGGCAGGAACGCGACGCGCCCCCCCTCGGCCACATCCGAGAGGCCGGCGTCCCGCATCGCCCGATCGAGGGCGGTGGCGAAATCGTCTTCGTGCACATAGATCTGGAGCGAGGGCACCGTGTCCACGAGGGGGGCCAGCTCGTTGGCCGCAGCCCACCCGCTGAGGGCCCAGCGCACGCCGTCCTCAAGCGCCTGGGAGAGCTCGTTTTCGAGGAAGCTCAACGGCGAGCGCATCGTTCGGTGCGCCAGACGTACATCTCGTTCCTGGGCTGCGAGCGCGCTCGCCCAGGCGTTGAGGAGCTCCTCTTGCTCGATCAGCTCTCGGTGTGCGCTTGGGCCCCGCTTGGGGCCGTACTTGACCGTCCAACCGAGCTCGTCGAAGCGCTGGAGAACCTGCGATACCTGAGCCGGAGAATGGTGGGTGAGGGTGGCTAGCTCGGTGGTACCGATCCCGGTGGGCCAATCTCGAGCGAGAAGCGACTCGGCTGCCGCTAAGGCCGAGGGGGACCAGGAGAAAGGTGGGTGGTGCGCCTGCTCTCGCGCGCTTTCGGCATCGCGGATGACCAGGAGGCCCGGGGCTTCGATGTGGGCCGCGCCGCTTTCGTCGGCCCAGTTCGCTCCCTTTTCCTCCAACAGCTCTATGGCGCCTGGGGAGAAGCGACGGGCTATCAGCATGAACTCACGGGACACGGGGTCCGAGGGGAGCGTGTCGAGGGCCCCTCGCACGTCGGCGGGCCACCCCTCCCCGACCCAGAGGGCGTTCAAGAGCCAGTCGCCGGTCGAGGCATGGATCGCCATCCGCGCTGCGCCGGTTGACGGATCCAGGCCTTTGTCCTGCACGCTCGCGTGCGCAAAGGCGCGGGCGAGGATGATTTTCAGACGTCTTTTCGGCGGCTCCACGTTCTTTACTGTAAAAGTAAAAAACTGAAATCCATCAAATAACTATCCGGATGGGCTGGAACTTGCAACGCTCGTTAGAGCTTAGGCATGGAAACCGGGGGCTCAGCCCGCGTAGAGCTTCTCGATCTCGCCCTGGTGCTTGTCGGTGACGACGGAACGCTTGACCTTCAGGGTCGGGGTCAGCTCGCCGCTTTCCTGCGAGAGGTCGTGGGGGAGGATGGCGATCTTCTTCACCTGCTCGACCCGGGCGAACTTCTCATTGACCTTTGCCAGGTGGGCCTCGATCGCTGCCCGAACGTCGCTGTGGGCGGCGAGCTGGGCGGGGTCCTCGGGCAGGCCGTGCTCCTTGGCGTAAGCGACCGCCTCTTCTGGGTCGAGCGTGACCAGGGCGACCAGGTAGGGGCGCCGATCGCCGACGACCACGCACTGCGAGACGAGCGGGTGCTGCTTGATCTCGTTCTCGAGGTTGGCCGGGGTGATGTTCTTGCCGCCGGCGGTGATGATGATGTCCTTTTTGCGGCCGGTGATGCGGATGAACCCGTCAGGGTCGATCGCGCCGAGATCGCCGGTGTGGAGCCAGCCGTTGACGATCGTCTCCTTCGTCGCCCCCTCGTTCTTGTAGTAGCCCTGGAAGACGTTGGGGCCCTTGACCAGGATCTCGCCGTCGTCGGCGATCTTCACCTCGCAGCCGGGGAAGGGCTTGCCGATCGTGCCGATCTTGAAGTCGTCCGGGGTGGAGATCGTCGCCGCGGTCGAGGTCTCGGTCATTCCCCACCCCTCCAGCACCAGCACCCCGGCGGCGTCGAAGAAGCGCAGGATGTCGGGGTTGATCGGCGCCGCGCCGGAGACGGCGAGGCGCAACTGCCCGCCGAAGAGGCCGCGGATCTTCGACAGCACTTTTTTATCTGCGAACTCGTACTGCTTGCGCAGCAGGAAGCCCGGCTTGCGGCCGGACCGTTCCGCCTCGCGCACCTTGCCGCCGACCCGGATCGCCCACTCGAAGATCGCCCTCTTGAGGCCGCCCTCCTTCTCCATCGCACTGGTCGCGGTGGTGTAGATCTTCTCGAAGATGCGCGGCACCGAGGGGAAATAGGTCGGCTTGAGCTCGGCCAGGTTGGGCATGATCTTCAGCGGGTCGCGCTCCCAGTAGGCGATCGTTGCGCCGAGGTCGAAGCTGCCGAGCTGGATCAGGAGGGCGAAGGAGTGGGCGAGGGGCAGGTAGAGGTAGGTGACGTCTTCGGGCTCGATGACGCTGGTCGAGTTGACCATGTCGAGCATCGCCCGGTAGTTGCCATGTGAGATCACGCAGCCCTTCGGCGGCCCGGTCGTGCCCGAGGTGTAGATGAAGGTGCAGACGTCGCCGGGGGTGACGGCGCTCCACAGCCGCTCCCACGCGGCGGCGTCGTCGCTGCCGCGGGCGGCGAGGTCGTCCAAGGAGATCGCGTCCTCGCTCGTGCCGGTCATCCGCACGACCTGCTCGAGCAGCGGCAGCTGGTCTCGCACGGCGCGGACCTTCTCGATCTGCTCCTCGTCCTCGACGACGACGACCTTGGCGTCGGAGTTCTCCAGCACGTACTGGCACTCCTCGGGCGAGTTGGTCTGGTAGATCGGCACGACGGTGGCGCCGATCGAGAGCGCGGCGAAGTCGAAGTAGGTCCACTCGGGGCGCGTGTTGCCGAGGATCGAGACCTTGTCGCCCTTGGCGACGCCGAGGTCGGCCAGGCCGAGGGCGAGCTTGCGCACCGTCTCCTCTACCTCGAGGAAGCTGCGCTCAACCCACCCCTCATCCTCCTTGAACTTGATTGCCGGCGCGTCGCCGTAGAGCCTTGCGGCGCGCGGAAGCAGGTCCGCAAGGGTGCTCGAGTGGGTTCCCCGCTCCTCCACCGCGGGGAGTCTAGTGGACGCTTAGCGGCGCGCTACGCGGTCGAAGCGTCCTGCTGTGACCGCTGTTTCGACGTCTGTCGCAGGGAGGTCTGGAAGAGCGACTTGTCGATCCGTCCGTGGAAGATCGGGACGTGCATCTCCACGCACTTGCCGATCACCTCCTGCCGTTTCATGTGCATCTCGTCGGCAAGCTCGGACGGGGTGAGATGATTGGCCACGGCGGACCTCCCAGGTAGTTGAAATCGGGTATGCGCAGTTTTACCGCCGAGGACGGACGTGTCAACCGCGATAATCCCGCTGTGTCCGAAGTCGCCGTTACTCCGATCCCCCGGCGGGGCCGGCTTTGGGTGATCCTGGCGCTCGGCTTGGCGCTGCTCGCGCTGGGCTACTCGGTGGTCGAGATCTCCACCCAGGAGGCGGGGCGGGAATCGATCAGGGTCGGTGGCATCGCCTCCGCCCAGCGCCTCTTCGGTGGCATTCCCCAGGAAGGCGACAGGCTCGGCTCCGACGACGCCCCGGTCGCGATCCAGGTGTTCGCCGACATGCAGTGCGGCAACTGCCGGGGCGAGTTCCTCGGCACGGTGCCCCCCCTGGTCGAGGACTACGTGCGGCCGGGCGAGGCGAAGCTGCTGATGCGCCACTACTCGATCGCCGCCAACGCGCTCGAGCTCGGCTTCTACGGCGCCGAGGCGGCGGCCGAGCAGGGTTACGGCTGGCAGTACACCTACCTCTTCTTCGTCAACCAGGACGAGGCCGAGCGGTTCGGCATCGACGACCGCTTCATGGCCACGCTGGCGGGCTCGGTCGGCGAGCTGGAGGTGCCCGAGTGGGAACGGTCCCTGCACGCCGAGGAGGGCTCCGACGGCGCTGTCACCCGACGGCTCGAAGGCTACGAAGAGCTGGGCCGCAGCCTCGGCATCCGCACCCGCCCGGCGATGGTGATCAGCGGCCCCGGCGGCACGAGGACCCTGCAGGACGGCCCGACCCTCACCGAGGTCGAACGGGCGATCGCGGCCGTCGGGTAGGCAGGCGAGCGGCTTACGCCACGCGTCGCAGCGACGGCCGGGGACTCTTCGCGGCGGCCAGCGCCAGCCGGCTCGCCTCCACTGCGCTCGCCCAGGAGACCTCGGAGAGGAGGCCGGGGGCGGCGACCATGTCGCCGGCGAGGAAGACACCGTCGCCGCGATCGATCGCCGGCCGATCCCGCCAGCTACGGCCCGGGTAGTCGAGCGGTCCCGTGCGCGCGCTCATCACCTGGCGGCGGCGCCAGGTCTCGCGCTCGCGCCAGCCGGACAGGGAGGCGTCGAGCAAACGGTCGAGGCGCAGCCCGCCCTGCTCCGCGGTCTCCTCCGGACGGAGCGGCATCTGCGCCTGGACGAGCTCCTCGCCGGGCGGCGCCAGCGAGGGATCGGCGGCGCTGAAGCGCTCGACCCAGCCGGCCTCGTCGAGGTCGGAGACGACGAAGGGATCGCCGCGCCGGTGGCTGAGGCCGAGATCGAGGCAGACGGTGTTGCCGCTCGGCCACGCGAGCGAGTCGTCGCCGAGCAGCGCGCGGGCGATATCGAGCTCGGTGGCGACGATCGCCGGCCCGCTCGGTAGCTGCTCGACCCGGTGCCCGGTCTCGACCTCGACCCCGAGCTGCCGGAGGCGCGCCTCCAGCGAGCCGACCAGGGCGCTCCAGCCGCCGAGCAGGTAGCGCGCGGTCGGCGGCGGGCTGAGCAGGACGCGGACCGAGTGCCGCCAGACGAAGGCCGCCGAGAGCTCGCCCGGGTCGTGGTGGAAGGTGTAGACGCCGGCGGCGGCGGAGAGCATCTCGGCGGTGCACTCGTCGCTGTGGGCGGCGGCCCAGCTGCGGAAGTCGAGGTCGACCGGCGCCTCGCGGCCGCGCAGGCGGAGGGTCGAGGGCACGGTGGCGAGTGGCGGCAGGCGGCGGGCCGTGCCCCGCCAGCGGAAGCGGATGCCGGAGAGCGGCGGGCCGGCGTAGGGAGGGAGGAGGCCGCGGTCGGCGAGCCACTCCCACAGGCCGCCGTCCTTGTAGATGACGTGGGGGCCGAGGTTCGCCTTGTAGGGACCTTCGCTGCTGCGGGCGCGGCCGCCGAGCGAGTCGTGCGCCTCTAGCAGGCGCACACGGGGGCCGCCCTCGGCGCAGGCGATCGCGGCGATCATGCCGGCGAGGCCGCCGCCGACGACGGTGATCGTGGTGCTGCTGCCGTTCTGACTTGCCATGACGTCCTCCAGAGCCGGTGGAAGAGTCACTGTAGGGATCTACTGGCCCGGGATACAGTTCCAGTAATGGCGCAGTCAAATGGTCCAGTTGGCTCGGGAATGCTGATCGAGATCGAGCGGGAGGCGGAGCTGCCACTGCACGAGCAGCTCGAGCGCTCGATTCGCGAGGGGATCCAGGCCGGGCGCCTGGCGGCGGGGGCGCCGCTGCCGTCGAGCCGCGCGCTGGCGCGCGAGCTGGGGATCTCGCGCGGCGTCGTCACCGAGGCCTACAGCCAGCTCGCCGCCGAGGGATATCTGACGACCAGGCAGGGCGCGCCGGTACGGGTGGCGCAAACGGTGCGAACCGCGCCGCCGCGACCGCCGGTCCGTTCGCTTTTGCCCAGCTTCCCCTACCACTTCCACCCGGGCCTGCCCGACCTGGCCGGCTTCCCCCGCGACCGCTGGCTGCGCTCGCTGCGCGCAGCCTGGAATCAGGCGCCGCTGGACGCCGTCGGCTATCCCGACCCGCGCGGCGTGCCCGGACTGCGCGAGGCGCTCTCCTCGTACCTGGGTAGGGTGCGCGGCGCCGCCGCCGAGCCCGAGCAGATGCTGGTCTGCACCGGCTTCGCCCAGGCCTTCTCCCTGCTCTGCCGCTGGCTCGCCGGGCGCGGAGTCGAGCGGATCGGCCTCGAGGATCCCGGCTGGCACCCGCACCGCCTGATCGTCGAGCAGGCTGGGTTGGAGGTCGTGCCGATCGCGGTCGACGGCGACGGGCTCCGGGTCGAGGAGCTTCGCGCCGCCGCGGTGAGCGCCGTCGTCGTCACCCCGGCGCATCAGTTCCCGACCGGAGCGGTGCTCAGCCGTGAGCGGCGCGCCGCCCTGGTCGAGTGGGCCGAAGAGGGGGAGCGGTTGATCGTCGAGGACGACTTCGACGCCGAGTACCGCTACGGGGGCAGCGGTCTCGGCGCCGTGCAGGGGCTGGCGCCCGACCGCGTCGCCTACATCGCCTCCGCGAGCAAGCGGCTGACGCCGGGCATGCGGTTGGGTTGGGCGCTGCTGCCCTCCTGGCTCTCCTGGTCGCTGGTCGAGGCGAAGGCAGTCGAGGACGGCGGCTCGGAGGCGATCGGCCAGCTCGCCCTGCAGGACTTCGTCGAGCGCGGCGAGCTCGACCGCCACATCCGCCGCATGCGCCTGCGATACGAGCGCCGCCGCGAGGCGCTGCTGGCGACGCTAGCGCGCGAGCTGCCGCAGGCTCGGGTCTCCGGGGGCGGCGCCGGCCTCTTCGAGCAGGTCGAGCTGCCCGACGGAGTCGACGAGGCGGCGCTGATCGCCGCCGCGGCCGAGCGCGGCGTCGGTCTCGAGGGCCTCGCGCTGCACCGGTTCAAGCCCGGCGGCCCGCCCGGTCTCGTCCTCGGCTTCGCCTGCCTGCCCGAGCCGGCGATGGAACGCGGCATCCGTCTGCTCGCCGATGCGCTGCGCGAGCTCGAGCGAGCTCGCGCATGAAAAGAGCGCCTTCTAGGATGCCGCGACGATGAAGCCGGAGGGGCCGCGCACCGCGATCGTCGCCTGCATGGACGCCCGCCTCGACGACGCCAGGTTTCTCGACGAGTGGCCCGGAGCGGTGCACGTCGTGCGTAACGCCGGCGGTCGAGTCACCGACGATGCCCTGCGCTCCCTCGCCGCCTCCTGCGCGATTGCGGGGACCCGGCGGGTCGTCGTCGTACACCACACCGATTGCGCGATGGCGAAGCACAGCGACGAGCAAATCCGCGCTCTACTGCCGGAGGGCGCCGCCGAGGAAGTCGCGTTCCTCACCATCGCCGACCCGATCGAGGCGCTGCGCGAAGACGTCGAAGCCGCCCGCAGCTCACCGCTCCTCCCAGCCGGCATCCAGGTGACGGGGTTCGTCTACGACCTCGAGGATGGTGCCGCCCGCGAGGTCGTCTCTGGCTCGTAGCCGGGACAGGCCGTCACCGGCGTCCGCGGATAACGCGGATAGCGCCGGTCCTCGCGCGAGCGCAGGCAGAGCGAGAACACCGACCCGCGCGTATTCGACACCAGCTTCTGGTGGATACAGCTGTCGCAGAGCCCGTTGCGCGAAGTCACTCTCGGGAGCATCTCACTCTCAGCCCTTCACCTGACAAAGGGATGTCCGCTATACTAACCATATGGTCAGACAAGTGACCGCCACCGACGCAAAGGCGACAATCCTTCGCCTGCTCGACGCCGCCGCCGCCGGCGAGGAGATCGAGATCACCCGCCACGGCCGCCCCGTCGCCCGCCTGGTGCCCGCAGCGGGAGCGCGCTCGCTCAAGGGGTCGTTCGAGGGCGTGGCGATGACGGCAAGCGACGAGGAGGGGCTGTTCTCGACCGACGAGCGCTGGAACGCGGCGTAAGGCGTGGCCGCGGTTCTGCTCGACACCCACGTCGTCCACTGGTGGTCGGCGGAGCCGAAGCGGGTCGGCAAAGCGGCGCGAGGGGCCCTCGAAGAGGCCGATGAGCATGTCGTCGCGGCGATCTCGTGGTACGAGCTCGCCTGGTTGGCGCGGCACGAGCGGATCGTCGTCAACATCCCGATCCGGTCCTGGCTCCAGGGCCTGGCCGCCCAGTTGCGGACGGTGGCGGTGACGCCGGCCATCGCGGACACCGCCGCAGGCCTTCCCGCTTCGTTCCCGGGCGATCCCGCCGATCGCCTGATCTACGCCACCGCCCTGGAGCACGACCTTCCTCTCGTCACCAAGGACCAAGCCATCCGTGACCACGACCGTCCCCGCTCCTTGACCCTCTGGTAGCCGCGTGGGCCTCGGCAAGGGCGTCCGCTACGATCCGCGCTAGGGGAGTCGTCAGTCAGACGAAGGGAGACAAACGCATGGGTTCACGACTAACGCGGGCGGGACAGCTTCGAGGAATGTGTATCTCGGCCGGGATGTTGATTGCCGCCCTGGGGCTGACGGCAGTGCCTGCTCAGGCGAAGGCGGCTTCGCCGGTGCTCGAATTCGCGAGCGCATCGGCATTTCCCATCGACTTCACGGCGGACGGCGGGGAAGTGACCGCCGCGATGGCTGAATTCAGCACGCTCGTGCACTGCGCCGACTCCGAAGGCGACGGCGAAATCATCGGACCGCGCGCGACCCTCTCGAAATGGGTCTTCACGGGATGTAAAGCGCAGAACGAAGGCGGCACCCCATGCAACTCCGAAGGCGCCGCGGCGGGAGAAATCAAAACCGGGACGATCGAAGCCGACCTCGTGTTCATCGACCAGGCCAAACATCAGGTCGGCATGCTTCTCAATCCGGGCGGCGGCATCTACATGACCTTCAAATGCGGAGCCGGCGAATTAGTCAAAGCACGCGGCCCATTCCTCTCCCCGGTCGATCCAATCGACAAAGAGACGACCTCTTTTACGGCGAGCCTCAGCCGTTCGGGCGCCACGCAGGTCCCGAGCGAATACGAAAACGCCCTCGGCGAAAAACGGAAAGCGATCCCGATGGGCGAAAGGGAAGGCCACTCGCCGGCCACGACCGGGGTGGATCTGAGCTTTGCAATCACCACGAGCGCATCGCTTGAAATCAAGGCCATCACCGCTGCGGAGATCGAAGCCAAGCAGCGTGAGGAAGAGGCTGTGGCGGCGAAGAAGCGCCAAGACGAGGAAGCCGCGGCAGCGGCGGCGGTAAAGAAGCGTCAGGAGGAGGAAGCAGCAGCTGCAGCAGCGGCAGAGAAGCGCCAAGAAGAGGAAGCCAAGCTAGAACGGCTCAGGCGCACCCGCCTCCTGTCCCAGGGACTCACGCGGTGCAGGAAGGCCAAGTCGATGCACAAGCGCGTGCGGTGCGAAAAACGAGTCAAGAAGAAGTACGGCAGCGCAAAATCGGGCTGAAAATCATCGGGGCGCCCGGATTTGAACCGGGGACCTCACCGACCCGAACGGTGCGCGCTACCAGGCTGCGCCACGCCCCGAAGGTGGCGATTATCTCAGGCCGCGGCCGGCGCCGCGTAGGAGACGAGCGCGCCCTCCGGGCTGTGGAGCTCGACCCCGGTCGCGCGCAGGGCACGCATCGCGCTCCGCCGCGGGTCGGCGTCGTCCCACTCCATCCGGTTGGCTACCGCGACCTCGACCACGGACAGGCCGTTCCTCAGCTCTTCGGTCCACGCTTCGACCGTGGCGTGCATCGGCTCCCAGCGCCAGCGCAGCGCCCCCGCGACGACGCCGTTCTCGGTCAGCTCGGCGAGTTCGGTGCCGGTGGTCCTGATCGTCGCTGTGCGGTCGGGCAGCGCGGCGAGCCGCACCTCGCGTTCCATCGTCTCCCCGCCCCCCGCGTAGCGGCGACCGGCGACGAGCAGCTCTCCCACTGGATCGCCGTCGACGTCGAGCGCTTCGCGCACAACCGCCTGACAGAAGCGGACCGTGACCTCCACCTCCGGGTCGAGCCCTTCCAGCGGGCACTCGACGCGTAACTGCGCCGTCCCCTGCGGCGAGCCGCAGGGGTGCAGGATCCCGAGGGCGAACGACCTCCGGTACCTCTCCATTGGGGGCGACTGCTTACCCACCCTGTGTCAAATGAAACACAGGCCGCTGGACAGCACCACCCACGGGCCGCGATTGAAGCCGCTACCTGCGGGTAAACGTTGCCCGTCCGGTCCGCCAACGAACACGATGGGGGGAAACGATGGAGGCTTCAGCGTCAAGCCCCAGCAAGGGAATCTTCGACAGCGCCAACCTGGAGAAGCGCGAGCAGGCGGTCGAGCTGCTGCGCAAGGCGTACTGGATGGAGATCGAGACGGTAATGAGCTACCTCGCCGCCTCGGTCAATCTCGACGGCGTGCGGGCGCAGGAGATCAAGGAGTCGCTGGCCGAGGACATCGAGGAGGAGCTGGGCCACGCGCGCCGCTTCGCCGAGCGGATCAAGGAGCTGTATGGCGTCGTCCCCGGCTCGGACGAGTTCGCCGCCGAGCAGCACTTCCTCCAGCCGCCCGACGAGCAGACCGACATCGTCCACGTGATCCGCGGCGTGATCAAGGCCGAGACCGGCGCGATCGAGCACTACACGCGGATGATCGAGGAGACCGACGGCGTCGACCCGGTGACGCAGGACATGGCGATCGAGATCCTCCACGATGAGCAGGCGCACCGACGCCTGTTCGAGGGCTTCCTGCGCGAGTACGAGTTTGAGGGCATCGCCTGAGGTTCGCCCCGGTCGCGGCCGGGTAGACGGGCAGCGAGCGAACGTCCCAGTCCCCATCAGAGGAGGAACCGATGCCAGCGCAGCAAGAGGCCGGCGAGATCACCGGCACGAAGGACAAGGATTACAACATCATCTGGTTCGTCGAGCAGTGCCTCAGCAACGTGCTGCGGCTAGAGACCTACATCGAAGACGCCGAGCGCGCCGGCGACGGCGACCTGGCGGACTTCTTCCGCCGGGCGCAGGAGACGAGCCGCAAGGGCGCCGAGCAGGGCAAGGAGATGCTGCGCGGCCGCCTCGGCTGAGCCGCAAGTGACCGCGATCGGCTACACCCTCTCCAGCGAGGAGCACGGGGCGCGTGAGCTGGTCGCACAGGCCGCGCGGGCGGAGGAGGTCGGGTTCTCCTTTGCGGTGATCTCCGACCACTTCCACCCGTGGGTCGACGCGCAGGGGGAGAGCCCCTTCGTCTGGGGCGTGCTCGGCGCGCTCTCGCAGGCGACCGAGAGGCTGGAGCTGGCCACCGGTGTCACCTGCCCGACGACCAGGATCCACCCGGCGATCGTCGCCCACGCGGCGGCGACGGCGGCCGAGCTGCTGCCGGGCCGCTTCTCTTTCGGCGTCGGCACCGGCGAGAACCTCAACGAGCACATCCTCGGCGATCGCTGGCCGCCCGTGGTCGACCGGCAGGAGCGCCTCGCCGAGGCGATCGAGGTGATCCGCCTCCTCTGGCGGGGCGAGCTGACCAGCCACCGCGGCAAGCACTACCGGGTCGAGAACGCCCGTATCTACAGCCTGCCCGAGCAGCTGCCGCCGATCCTCGTCGCGATCGCCGGCGAGCGGTCGGCGGACCTCGCGGCGGAGCTGGGCGACGGGCTCTTCGGCACCTCGCCGACGCCCGAGACGATCGAGCGCTTCCGCAAGGGCGGCGGCGAGGGCAAGCCGGCCTACGGCCAGGTCCACGTCTGCTGGGCGGAGAGCGAGAAGGAGGCGAAGCGCACCGCGGTCGAGCGCTGGCCCAACGCAGCGACGAGCGGCTCACATGCCTTCGAGCTGCCGCTGCCGGCCCACTTCGAAGAGACGACGGAATGGGTTGAAGGGGACGACATCGGCGAAAGCGTCGTCTGTGGCCCCGACCCGCAGCGCCACCTCGATGCGATCGAGGAATTCGCCGACGCCGGCTACGACCACGTCTACCTCCATCAGATCGGGCCCGATCAGGAGGGCTTCTTCCGCTTCTGCGAGCGGGAGATCCTGCCGAAGCTCTCTTAGGTCCCTCGGACTTTGCGCGCGACGTTCAGCCGCAGTGGCGAGCCATCGGCTGGAAGGCGTGCCACCAGCCGTCGTCGAGCACCGCGTGCTCCACTCGCTCCAGCAGGGTGCCCTCCTCGTCCTGCAGCTCGTAGCTGACCAGCGGCGGCGCCGCTTCCTCGTCGATCCGCACGATATGGGCGATCAGCAGGTACGGCGGGCAGCTGAGCCAGCGCTCGCCGGGGCGTGGAATCGACTTGGTGTCGATCATGGCGCCCGAATACCCGTCGAAAACGAGCGAAAACGCCCGCTGGGCCGCAAATCCGCTGGGCCGCAAATTCTCAAGAGAGGCCTTGCGGCGCGCCCCCCCCGCAGGTGTACCGCTGAACCGCACGGGGTACGGGGGCCGCATGTACACGATTCCGCTCGTCCTCCTGGTCCTGCTCGCAATCGTCGCCGTCGCTTGGTCGCCGATCTTCGCCGTGATCTTCGCCGCGATCTTCTTCGTCGCCTTCCTCGGTTACGTCGGGATGCGACCGCGGGCCGACGAGAAAATCGAACCGCCGACCGGCTCGGCGGGCAAATACCAGGACGACACGCCGAAGGGCGCTTGGGGCGAGCCGCGACCCTGATCAGCGCAGGCCCTCGCGCAGGCTCAGCGCGTTGCGGGGGGCGTAGCCGCGCCAATCGTTGTTGAGGTAGGCGAAGACCGGCCGGCGCGAGCGCCAGGCGGCGACGCGCCGGCGCCAGGTGTCGAGCTCCGCCGCGGAGTAGTTGCCGCCGCGCCCGCGCGAGCCGTAGTGAAGGCGGAGGTAGGCGATCGGCCCGACCGGCGAGGCGGCCGGCAGGCGCCGGCGCTTGTCGTCGCCGAGCGCGAGGCTTGCGCCATGCTCGGCGAGCAGCGCGTAGACGTCCTCGGCGAACCAGCTGGGGTGGCGGAACTCGAAGCAGTGCGCGGCCGCCGGCAGCTCCGCCAGCGCCCGCGCCAGCGTCTCCTCGTCGCGCTTGAAGTTCTCCGGAAGCTGCCAGAGGACGGGGCCCAGCATCCCGGCCTCGAGCAGCGGCTCGATCCGCTCCCAGTAGCGGGCGAGGCCGGGGCCGACGTCGCGCAGCCGCTTCATGTGGGTCAGGTAACGACTGCCCTTGACCGCGAAGAGGAAGCCCGCCGGCACCTGCTCGGTCCAGCTGCGCACGGTCTCGCGCTTGGGCAGGCGGTAGAAGGTCGCGTTGACCTCGACCGTGTCGAAGACGGTCGCGTAGTGGGCGAGCCAGCGGGACGCCGGCGTTCCGGGCGGGTAGAACCTCTCGCGCCAGTCGCCGTAGCTCCAGCCCGAGCAGCCGATCCTCACGTCCTTCACGGCAGCGCTCCTGGTCCGCTCAGGGAATCGGGCTGTGGGTGCGGACCTCGAGCTCGGTCGTCCAGAAGCCGCCGCCGAGGACTGGCTGAGAGACGTTGTGGACGGGCACCTCGCCGACGCGGCCCTCGGCCGATCCCTCGTGCGCATGGCCATGGAGGACGAGGTCGGGGCCGTGCGCGAGGATCGGCGCCGCTAGCCGGTCGCTGCCGAGGAAGGCGAAGATCTCGCGCGGCTCGCCCTCCAGCGTCGCCTCGACCGGCGCATAGTGGAGGAGGACGAGGCGGACGGGGCAGGTGTCGATCGAGCGCAGGCCGTCGTCGAGCGCCTCGATTTCCGCCGTCGTCTCGGCGTAGACGGCGCGCAGCGAGGGCTCGCCGAAGTCGGGCAGCTGATGGGGGGCGAAGCCGCCGACGAAGCCCTTGCAGCCGGCGATGCCGACCTCGACCCCGTCGATCTCGCATACCCGCGCCTCCCCCTCCAGCACGGCGATTCCCGCCCCGCGCAGGAGCTCGGCGATCGCCGCCGCTTCGCCGCCGTGCCAGTCGTGGTTGCCGAGCACGGCGTAGACCGGCGCGCCGGCGCCGGCCGCCGCCTCGGCGAGGATCTCGGCCTCCGCCACGGCGCCGTGGCTGGTCAGGTCGCCGGCGAGGAGGACCAGGTCGACTTCGCCGTCGAGGGCGGCGAAGCTTGCGATCGTCTGCTCGCGGTTGGCCGCCCGGCAGTGGATGTCGCCGGCGGCGGCGATCCGCAACCTGCCGGGGGTCCTGGGGGATGCCATGCCGACTCCCTACCCGGCTGCGCCGCGGAGATGCCCGCCACTGCCGAAGCCGCGTTTAGCGGCGCCGGTGGCCGGGGATCGAGAATTGCATGGACGGCCAGCCGGAGCGGCTCACCGACACGCTCAAGCGCGCTGCCGCGGCGCTGGAGGTACAGCGGATCCCGTACCTGCTCGGTGGCGGCCTCGGCTGCTGGGCGCGCGGCGGTCCGCCGTCCAGCAACGACATCGACCTGATGGTGAAGCGCAGCGACGCCGAGCGGAGCCTGCGCTCGCTGGCGACCGCCGGCATGCGCACCGAACGCCCACCCGAGCAGTGGCTGTACAAGGCATGGGACGGCGAGACCCTGATCGACCTGATCTTCGAGCCGGCCGGAATGCGGATCACCGACGAGGTGATCGAGCGCGGCGAGGAGGTGAACGTCGCCGGCATGCAGGTCCGCACGATGGCGCTCGACGACATCCTCGTCACCAAGCTGCTCGCCCTCGACGAGCACAGCGCCGACTACCGCGACCTGCTGCAGATCGGTCGCTCGCTGCGCGAGCAGATCGATTGGCCAGGGCTGCGGCAACGCACCTCGAGCAGCCCCTTCGCCGCCGCCTTCTTCGTCCTCGCCGACGGCTTGCGGATCGGCCTGCCGGCGAGCGCCGTGGAGCAGCCGTGACCGCCGCCTCAGCCGACTCGACCGGCTCGGCCGCGGACTTCGTGCCGCCGACGCGCGGCCTCTCGACCCTGCGCAGGGCGGCGGCGGACTGTCGCGGCTGCCCGCTGTGGAAGGACGCGACCCAGACCGTGTTTGGCAAGGGCAAGCGCTCGGCCGAGCTGATGCTGGTCGGCGAGCAACCCGGCGACCGCGAGGACCGCGAGGGCGAGCCCTTCGTCGGCCCAGCCGGGCGGGTGCTCGCCGAGGCGCTGGAGGAGGCGGGCATCGATCGCGGCGACGCCTATGTGACCAATGCCGTCAAGCACTTCAAGTGGCGTCCCCGCGGCAAGCGCCGCCTGCACCAGACGCCGCGTGTGGGCGAGGTCGAGGCCTGCCGCCCCTGGCTGGAGGCCGAGCTCGAAGCGGTCGAGCCGCGCGCCGTCGTCGCCCTGGGATCGACGGCGGCCAAGGCGCTGTTCGGCAACTCGGTCAAGGTCATGCGCGACCGCGGCCGCCTGCTCGAGTCGCCGCTGGCGCCGCTCGCCGCGGTCACGATCCATCCCTCCGCCGTGCTGCGCTTGCGCGAGCGCGAGGAGCGGCGGGAGGCGCTCGCCGCGATGGCCGACGACCTCCGCTCCGTCGCAACCGCGATGGCGATTTCGGCCTGACGGACAGCCCCTTTTCACGTTGGACTTTTCGAGGGGTGAGAGCTACTGTCTTTCAGTAGCTCCAGTCGAAGGGTGAGGGGATGGCCTGGATCGATATAACGGCACTGGGCCTGGCGGCTCTCCTGGTCTTCTCGGCCATGACCCTCCTTGCCGCGCGCGAGCGCAAGGCGCGCCGCCGCTTCCAGATCCTCGCCGACATCGCCGCCGTCTCGGAGGCGGGCGGCACCCTCGACGAGACGCTGGACGCGATCTGCGCGATCCTCGTCCCACAGCTCGCCGACTTCTGCATGATCGACGTCTTCGACGAGGGTCGCGTGCCGCGCCGCGCCGCCGTTCGCGTCGCTCCCGGGGCGCCCCCCGGGCTCGAGCAGACGCTCGCCGAACGCCTGCCTTCGACCCCGCCGGAGATGATCGACGGCGAGCACCGCTCCTCGCTTGCCCCGCGCTTCTTCGAACGGGTCTCCGAGGAGGAGATGCGTTTGCTCGCCCACGACGAAGAGGACCTCGAGTTCCTCCGCGGCCTCGGCCTGCGCTCGGCGGTGACCGTGGCGCTGCAGGCCCGGGGCGAGATCACCGGAACGCTGACGCTCGTCACCACCGGGTGGTCGAGGCGGCGTTACCGCGAGGAGGACGCCCGCTTCGCCTGGATCCTCTCCGGCCGCGTTGCCCTGGCGCTCGACAACTCCGGCCTCTTCGCCGACCTCGAGCGAGCCGAGCGGGCGCGCGCGGAGATCGCCGAAACGCTGCAGCGCGGCCTGCTGCCGCCGCCGCTCCCCCACATGCCCGGTTGGTCGGCGGCGGCGATGTACCGCCCGGCCGGCGCCGAGAACGAGGTCGGCGGCGACTTCTACGATGCCTTTCCCGCGGCAGGCGGCTGGATGCTCGTGATCGGCGACGTCACCGGTCGCGGCGCCCGCGCCGCCTCGGTCACCGCCCAGGCGCGCTACACACTGCGCACGGCGGCGGCGCTGACCGGTGACCCGCTGGTCGCGCTCGCGACGCTCAACCGCGCCCTCCTCGCGCGGGGTGACTCGGCGCTCTGCAGCGTCGTCGCCCTCGCCGTGCCCGAGGACGCGACCCAGCCGGTCCGCCTCGCCGTCGCCGGCCACCTGCCGCCGCTCCTGGTCGACGGCGACACCGTCTCCGAGGTGGCCGAGGCCGGCCCCGTCCTCGGCGCCTTCGGCGACGCCAGCTGGGACCTCG
>JBKPOW010000131.1:0-6715 GCA_046733275.1 Actinomycetota bacterium | reverse complement strand
GGGTCGACGTCGTCGAGCGTGTCGACCGCGTCGGCAGGGCGCCACGCTCCGCCGACGTAGTTGGCCAGCCGCACGACCTCGACCGTGCTCATTGCGCCCTCCAGGCCGTGCTCACTGTGCCGCCGCCACGCCGGGTGCCGGGACGGGCTCGGGTCGCACCGCGGCCATCCGCTCCGCCCGCCGCTGCTGCCAGAGGACGAGTGCCGCCGCCCCGGCCGCGATGACGAACAGCATCGTCGCCAGGGCGTTGACCTGCACGGGGATGCCGCGCAGGCTAACCCCGTAGACATAGAGCGGGAAGGTCACCGTCGTCCCTGAGTTGAAGTTGGAGATGACGAAGTCGTCGATCGAGAGGGCGAAGGCGAGCAGCGCCGCGGCGACGATCCCCGGCGCCAGCAGGGGCAGGGTGACCGTGCGGAAGGTGGCGAACGGGGTCGCGCCGAGGTCGGCGGCCGCCTCCTCGAGGTGGCGGTCGAAGCCGATCAGGCGCGAGCGCACGACCACCACGACGAAGCTGATCGAGAACATCACGTGGGCGATCAAGAGGGTGGTGAAGCCGAGCGCGAGCGTGTAGTAGATGAACATCGAGAGCAGGGCGGCGCCGATCACGACCTCGGGCGTCGCCATCGGGATCACGATCAAGAGGTTCGCCAGTCGCCGCCCGTGGAAGCGGTGCCGCACCAGCGCGATCGCCATCAGCGTGCCGATCACGGTCGCGATCGCGGTCGAGAACGTCGCCAGGCGCAGGCTGGTGGAGAGGGCGTCGTTCAGCTCGGGCAGCGAGAAGGCGCTGCTCCAGTACTCGGTGGTGAAGCCGTGGTCGAGGCCGAAGGTGAGCTTGCCTTTCGGCGTCGCGCCGAAGGAGTAGACGGCGATCACCACGATCGGGATCAGCAGGTAGGCGACGGCGAGACCGGCGTAGACCAGCAGGGCGTTGCGCCGCAGCCAGCTCCAGGCCCTCATCGCGCCGCCTCCTCCTCGTCGCCCATGAAGGCGCCGGTGCCGGCGAGGCGGATGTAGGCGAGGACGACCGCCAGGATCACCGCCATCATCACGAAGGAGAGCGCCGCCGCCTCCGGGTAGTCGCGCTGGTTGAGGTAGAGCGACTGGATCACGTTGCCGACCATCGCCTGCTGCGTGCCGCCCAGCAGCTGGGCGTTGACGTAGTCGCCGAAGGCGGGGATGAAGGTGAGCAGCACGCCGGCGACGATCCCCGGCATGGTCAGCGGCAGCGTCACCCGCAGGAAGGCCTGGCGCGAGGAGGAGTAGAGGTCCTTCGCCGCCTCCACCAGCCGCAGGTCGAGCCGCTCGAGGTTGGCGTAGAGCGGCAGGACCATGAAGGGCAGGAAGTTGTAGGTGAGGCCGGCGATCACCGCGCCCGAGGTGGCGAGCACCCGGCCGTCTGGCGGGATCAGCGCCAGCGTCTGCAACACGTCGACGATCGGGCTGGAGTCGCTGAGGATCGTCTTCCAGGCGATCGTGCGGATCAGGTAGGTGGTGAAGAACGGTGCGATCACGGCGAAGAGCAGGAGCGCCCGCCAGCGCCCGGCGCGGAAGGCGATCGCGTAGGCGAGCGGGTAGGCGATCAGCAGCGCCAGCACGGTCGCCACGCCGGCGTAGACGAAGGAGCGCCCGATCTGCTCGGTGTGGCCGGAAAGGGAGTCGGGGAAGTTCGACCAGGCCCACTCGAAGGTGTAGCCGCTGGTCAGCGTGCCCGAACGCAGCGCCAGTTCCCCCATGAAGTACATGGGGACGACGAAGAAGAGGAGGAGCCAGAGCAGCCCCGGTCCCAGTAACCAGTAGGGGACCAGGCGCCGCCTCAGGCTCATCGTCGCGTCATCCGGTTGCCGGGCTCATCCGCGCGTCACCCGGTCAGCACTTCCTGCCAGGCCTCGTTGACCCGTTCGAGTTCCGGGGGCGTGTTCTGGCCCGTGCATTTGCTGGTGAACTCTTCGGTCGGGAAGACGATCTCGCTCTGTGCGAGCTCCGATCCTCGTTTCGCGAGGAGCTCTTGGACGCCTTGCACCGGCGAGATGTATTCGACGTATTCGGTGATGTCGACGGCCACCTCCGGCCGGTAGACGAAGTCCATCCAGGCGAGCGCCGCGGCGGTGTTGGGGGCGCCCACCGGGATCACCATGTTTTCCATCCACTGCGTGCAGCCCTCGGTCGGCATCCGCCATTCGGCGTTCTCGTTTTCGATCAGCGAGGCATCGCCCGACCAGCCGATCGCGGCGACGATGTTGCCGGCGGTCAGGTCCTCGGTGTACTCGTTGCCGGTGAATTTCCTGATCTGACCGGAGTCGGCGGCCGCCTTGAGTTTGTCGATCGCGGCGAGCCACTGCTCCGCGCTGGCCTCGGCGGGGTCGACCCCTTCGGCGAGCATCACCAGCGCTGGCGTTTCGCGCAGTTCTTCCAGCATCGTGACTTTGCCCTTGTATTTCGGGTCGAAGAGATCGTTGACCGAGCGGATCTCAGGCGCCTTCGAGGTGTCGACCCAGATCCCGGTCAAGCCGCCCTGCCACGGCACCGAGAACTTGCGCTCCGGGTCGAAGCCCGGGCTCTCGAGGCTGGGCAAGAGGGTTTCGAAGACCGTCGGCAGGTCGGCCTGATCGAACTCCTGCAGGTAGCCGAGGTCATGCATCTGTTTCGCCATGTAGTCGGCGACGACGAAGACGCTGCGCCCGCCCGATTCGCCCTGTTCGAGCTGTGGCTGGAGCTTGCCGAAGAAGGCGTCGTTCGAGTTGATGTCCTCGATGTAGTTGACTTTCACCCCGGTCTCTTTTTCGAACTCGGCGACGGTGCCTTTCGATCCCGGGTCGATGTAGCCGGGCCAGTTGGAGATCGTCAGCGAGCCGGTCGCTTTGCCGCCTTTGGCGGTCTCCACCTCGCCCTCGCGGCCGCCGCCGACCGTGTCGTCGCCGCAGGCCGCCAGGACCAGCGCGAGGGCGAGCACCGCGATCGCCGCGGCGACTCTCGATTCAAACCCATACATGTGACTCACCTCTCTGTTTCTTCGCGCTCTCCTGCACCAAGTGCATGTGCTCGGGCTCCCAACTGAGCGCTACCCGGGCGCCGCCTCCCGGCAATCGCTGCCGCTGCTCCTCGTCGGCGTTGGGGACGAGGGCGGTCATCCGCACGCCCTCGCCGAGGTCGACCGCGATCTGGGTCGAGGTGCCGAGGTAGAGCGAGCTCTCGACCACGCCCTCGACCCGCGTTACGCCGTTCGATGCCGCCGCCGCGGCGCCGACCCCGTCCCCGGAGACGCCCGGCTCGAGCGTTTCGACCCGCAGCTTCTCGGGCCGCACGACCGCATAGCGGCCCTCGCCCACCGGCAGCAGGTTGGAGACGCCGATGAAGCCGGCGACGAAGGTGGTCGCCGGGCGCTCGTAGACGTCCTCGGGGCTGCCGACCTGCTCGACCCGGCCGCGGTTCATCACCGCGATCCGGTCGCTCATCGTCAGCGCCTCCTCCTGGTCGTGGGTGACGTAGACGAAGGTGATGCCGACCTCGCGTTGTATCCGCTTCAGCTCCACCTGCAGCCCCTTGCGCAGCTTCAGGTCGAGCGCCCCGAGCGGCTCGTCGAGCAGCAACACCTTGGGCAGGTTGACCAGCGCCCGCGCCAGCGCCACCCGCTGCTGCTGGCCGCCGGAGAGCTGCGCCGGCCGCCGGTTCGCCTCGGCCGCCAGCCCGACCCGCTCGAGCTCGGCCTCGACCCGCCGGCCGATCTCCTCCTTCGGCACCTTCTTGCGCTTGAGGCCGAAAGCGACGTTGTCGCGCACGCTCAGGTGGGGGAAGAGGGCGTAGCTCTGGAAGACCGTGTTGGTCGGCCGCCGGTGCGGCGGCAGGCCGGCGACGTCGGCGCCCTCGATCCGGATCTCGCCCTCGTCGGGCCGCTCGAAGCCGGCGATCATCCGCAGCGTCGTCGTCTTGCCGCAGCCGCTCGGCCCGAGCAGGGTGAAGAACTCGCCGCCCGCCAGATCGAGGCTGAGCTGCTCGACGGCGGTGAGATCACCGAAGCGCTTGCTTACACCCTGCAGCTCAACGCTCGGTATCTCTTCGTTCATAACAGTACGACGGTACGGCGTATGGGCGCCCAATCCAAGGGAGCGCCTGTCCAAAACGGATGTGGGGTCTTTGTACGATCTGTACAAGCATCTCGCTCTGGCTTGACCCAACGAACACTTGAATGCGTGGATCAACCGAGCTAGCTTTGTCCAGAGCGTCTAGGACGAGAGGAGCAAAACCGATGGCCATTGCCTCCCAGTCGACTTCGAAAGTCGAAGCCGGCCTGCAGCAATTGGCGATGCGCCACCTCTGGCTTCACTTCTCGCGCATGGGGACCTACGGGCCCGACCACGAGATCCCGATCATCGTCCGCGGCGAGGGCTGCTACGTCTACGACGACCGCGGCAACCGCTACCTCGACGGCCTCTCCGCTCTCTTCTGCGTCAACGCCGGTCACGGCCGCAGCGAGCTCGGCGAGGCGGCGGCGCGCCAGGTCGAGGAGCTCGACTTCTACACCCTCTGGAGCTACGCCCACCCGGGCGCGATCGAGCTGGCCGCACGCCTCGCCGGGCTCGCGCCCGGCGAACTCAACCGCGTCTTCTTCACCTCGGGCGGGTCGGAGGCCGTCGAGTCGGCGCTGAAGCTGGCCCGCAACTACCACCGCGCCCTCGGCAAAGGCCAGAAGCACAAAGTGATCGCGCGCGAGATCGCCTACCACGGCACCTCGCTCGGCGCCCTCTCCGCCACCGGGATCACCGAGCTGCGCACCCCCTTCGAGCCGCTCGCGCCGGGCGGCTGCCACGTCCCCAATACCAACCTCTACCGCTGGCCGCCGGACCGCGAGCCGCTCTGGGCGGCGGACGCGATCGAGGAGCGGATCGTCTTCGAGGGGCCCGACACGGTCGCCGCGGTGATCCTCGAGCCGGTGCAGAACGCCGGCGGCTGCTTCGTCCCGCCCGAGGGCTACTTCCAGCGGGTGCGCGAGATCTGCGACCGCCACGACGTGCTGATGATCTCCGACGAGGTGATCTGCGCCTTCGGCCGGCTCGGCCACATGTTCGGCTGCGAACGGTTCGGCTACGAGCCCGACGTCGTCACGCTCGCCAAGGCGCTGACCTCGGCCTACGCGCCGATGGGCGCGATGATCGTCGCCGATCGCGTCGCCGAGCCTTTCATGCGGGGCGACGCCTCCTTCACCCACGGCTTCACCTTCGCCGGCCATCCTGTCGCCGCCGCGGTGGCGATGGCCAACCTCGACGTCTACGAGCGCGAGGACCTCTGCGCCCACGTGCTGGCCAAGGAGGACGAGTTCCGGGCGATGCTGGAGACCCTGCACGACCTGCCGATCGTCGGCGACGTGCGCGGCGCCGGCTTCTTCCAGGCGATCGAGCTGGTCAAGGACAAGGAGACCAAGCAGAGCTTCGACGGCGACGAGGCCGAGGACCTGCTGCGCGGCTACCTCTCCGGCGAGCTCTACAAGCGCGGGCTGATCTGCCGCGCCGACGACCGCGGCGACCCGGTGATCCAGCTGGCGCCGCCGCTGATCTGCGACAGCGAGCAGTTCGAAGAGATCCACGACGTGCTGCGGGGGGTACTGACGGACGCCTGGGAGCGCGTCCAGGGATAGGACCGGCGTCGATGCTCACCGTGCAAAGCCTGCTCGACGAGGTCGGCCTCCAGCTCGCCGCCGGCGCCGGCTCGGCCGAGGCGCCGCTGCGCTGGATCCACATCTCCGAGCTGGAGGACCCGACGCCGTGGCTCTCCGGCGGCGAGCTGATGCTGACCACCGGCATCCCGCTCGAAGGCGCCGCCAAGCAGCGCGCCTACATCCGCCTGCTCGCCGAGCACAACCTCGCCGGGCTTGGCTTCGGCACCGGCTTCAACCACAAGAAAATGCCGAAAGCGCTGGTCGAGGAGGCGAAGAAACGCGACTTCCCGCTCTTCGAGGTGCCCTACTCGACGCCTTTCATCGCGATCACCGAGAAGGCCTTCGCCAAACTCGTCAACGAGCAGTACGAGGTGCTGCAGCGGGGCATCGCCGTGCAGCGCCGGCTCGAGCGGCTGGTGCTGGAAGAGCGCGGCCTGGAGGAGATCGTGGCGACGATCGCCTCCGCCGTTGGCGGCACCGTCGCGATCCTCAATAACCGCGGCGAGCGCATCGCCGGGCGTGGCTTCCGCCGCCAGCTCTCGGCCGAGGCGGTCAACGCGATCCGCGAGGAAGCCCTCTCGCACATCGCCGACGGCCACCCCTTCGTGCCCACGCATCCCTCTGTGGCGGGCCGGGCTCTAGCCCACCCGGTGATCTCGCCGGGTGGCGGCCCGCCCCAGGCCTGGGTGGTGATGGTGCGGGACTCGGGCGGCCTCGGCGACTTCGAGCGGCTGATCCTGCAGCAGGCCGTGGCGGTGGTGGCTCTGGAGCTGATGCGCCGCCGCGTCGCCCGCGAGACCGAGCGGCGGCTGGCCGGCGACGTGCTGGCGGGCGCCCTGGGCGGGCGTCTCGACCCCTCCGAGCTGCGCCGCCGGCTCGAGCCCTTCGGCATCGGCGACCAGGCGGCGGTGCTGGTCTTCGACCTCGACGACCCGGCCGCCGCCGAGCACGCGTTGGAGCGCGCGCTTGCCGCGGACGCCTGCCCGGCAGTCGTCGCCCCGCACTCGAGCGGCACCCGCGAGCTGCTCTGCGCCGTCGTCGACGCTGCCGATCGCGACC
>JBKPOW010000130.1:0-2156 GCA_046733275.1 Actinomycetota bacterium | reverse complement strand
GCGCAGCGGGTCGTTGCGGAAGCTCTCCTCGCCGACCACACGGAGAAGGCCCCGCTCGAGGTCGCCGATGCCGCCGTAGGGGTCGACCGGCTCGCCCCCGGCGAGCGGCACGGCAACCGCGCCGAGGGTGAAGTCGCGGGCCGCCAGGTCCGCCTCGATCGTCTCGCCGCGCAGCGCGGTGACGTCGAGCTGCCAGCCGCGGTCACGGGCGACCGCGCGCCAGGTGGCGAACTCGGCGGAGAGCTCGAAGGCGTGCCCGTCCCCCTCCCGCGCCACCGCCTTCGCCGCCAGGGCGGGGTCGCCGGCGACGGCGAGGTCGAGGTCGGTGACCTCGCGGCCGAGAGCGGCGTCGCGCACTGCCCCGCCGGCGATCCAGATATCCGGCTCGCCGGCGAGCGCCCGGCGGGCGAGACCGACGAGCGGCGATGCGTCGAGGCGCTCGGAGAGACTCAACCCTCCACCCTGGGGACGCGGGCCGAGATGCCGCAGGTGATCTCGTAATTGATCGTGCCGAGCCGGTGGGCGAGATCCTCGGCGAGGATCGTCTCACCGCCCTGCGAGCCGATCAGGACCGCCTCGGCGCCGGGCTCGACCTCGGTGTCGGGGCCGAGATCGACGGTGACGTTGTCCATCGAGACGGTGCCGACGAGGGGATAGCGGCGGCCGCCGACGAGCACCTCGGCGTTGTTGGAGAGGCCGCGCCTGACGCCGTCGCCGTAGCCGAGCGGGAGCACGCCGACGCAGGTCCCCCGCTCCGCCCGCCAGGTGCGGCCGTAGCCGGCGCTGTCACCCGCCTCGAAGGGCTTCACGTCGGCGACGTAGGAGCGCAGCGAGAGCACCGGCCGCAGGCCGCGCTCGGCCGGGTCTCCCTGCAGGGGGTCGAGGCCGTAGACGGCGACCCCGCAGCGCGCCATGTCGAAGTGCGAGCGGCGCTCGCGGAAGACGGCGGCGCTGTTGGCGGCGTGGACGAGGACCGCGGGGAACTCCTCCCTGGCCGCCTCGGCGACGGCGGCGAAGCGATCGAGCTGCTCGTCGAAGAATGCGGACTCGGGTTCGTCGGCGGTGGCGAAGTGGGTCCAGAGCCCGGCCGGCTCGAGATTCGGGCTCTCGGCGCAGGCGCGCAACAATGCCAGCACCTCCTCCGGATCGCGGTTGCCGAGCCTGCCCATGCCGCTGTCGTGCTTGACGTGCACGCGGGCCGGGCGGCCGTGGGCGCGGGCGCGGGCGGCGACCTGCTCGAGGAAGTCGCGCCGCCAGGCCGCCACCTCGGCGCCCGCCTCGAGCGCGGTGTCGAGCTCCTCCGCGTCGAGCGCCCCCATAGCCAGCAGGGGAACGTGGGCGAGGCGACGTCCGATCCGCTCGGCCTCGCCGGCGGTCGCCACGGCCAAGCGGGTGGCGCCGCCCGCCAGCGCCGCCTCGGCGCAGGCGAGGTCGCCGTGGCCGTAGCCGTCGGCCTTGACCACCGCGCAGAGCTCCGCCTCGCCCAGCTCGGCCTTGAGCCGGGCGCAGTTGTCGCGCACCGCGCCGAGGTCGATCCGGGCGATCGCCCGCACTCGCTCAGTCCTCGACGAGCGCGGCCAGCGCGTCGGCCCGCGTGACCATCCCGAGGAAGCGTCCCTCGCCGTCCACCACGGGGAGATGGTTGTGGTGCTTCTCCGCGATCCTCCTCGCCACGGTCTCCGCGCCGGTGTAGTCGTTGACCACTACGGGGTCAGGGGTCATCAGCTCCGAGACCTTGGTCGCGAAGGCCTTGTCGAGCCGCTCCTCGAAGCCCTTCATCGAGCCGACGAAGACGATGCCGCCCATGATGTTGAGGTAGTGCGGCAAGTGAAGGTCGGACTGCTCGTCGCTGATCACCAGGTCGGCCTCGCTGACGATGCCGACCACGCGGCGATCCTCGTCGACGACCGGGATCGCGCCCTTGTCGGTCTTGGCGAGCAGCTCGATCGCGTTGCGCGCGTCGGCGTCGGGCGAGACGCTCGGCACGCTCGTGTCCATGATCTCGGCGGCGGTCTTCATAGGCGGCGAGATTATTCGACGGGGTCGTCGGCACGCATCCCCGCCGCGATCGAGTCGATCACGTCGGAGGCGATCACAGACTCGGCGGCGCCGATGCGGGCGGCGGCGGCGCGGCCGGCGCGGGCGTGGGCGAGGAC
>JBKPOW010000129.1:0-1850 GCA_046733275.1 Actinomycetota bacterium | reverse complement strand
CGCTTCGGCCTCGCCTCTCTCGCCGGCCGAGCGCAGCAGCGCCAGCGCCCCGTCGGGCCGCCGGCGCGGCGCCTCCGCCCGGCCCAGCTCGCGCTGCAGGTGAAGGAGCAGAGGGTCGATGCCGAACGGTTCGAGCTCCGTCGGCGCGGCGAGCTCCTCGCTCTCGCCGGCGAGCTCGCACAGGCGCTCGAAGAGCGGGCGCCGGGCAGCGAGCGCGACGCTGCCCTCCTCGTAAGGAAGGGCGACCGTGACCTCGGCGGCCGCGCACAGCGCCTCGACCAGCGAGTGCTGATTGGCGGTCAGGTCGCCGGGCTCGTAGAGGAAGACCGGCCGTTCGCGCCACGCCGCGGGTGCCGCACGCAGGGCCTCGATCGCGCCGCGGGCGAGGCCGTGCTCGTCGACCAGTCCGAGCTCGTCGCGCAGCTCGGCATAGGTGGCGAAGAGAGCTCTCAGGTCATCCAGGTAGGCTGAGGACTCGAGCGTCTGCGCGCCGGAGCCCAGCGACGCCGGCTCGAGGCCGGCGCTCTGCAGCTCGTCGAGCAGCCTGGCGAAGGGGATGGCGAAGCCCGGCCGGACCGCCGAGCGCCGCAGCGGCCCAAGCCCGTCCCGCCGCGCCTCGATCGCTGTGGAGACCGCCGCCAGGCGCTGCGCCGGCGTCAGCTCCCGCACCGGTGGCGCGCCGGTCGATCTCGCCACCTCATGAAAGAGATTGCGAAAGGTCATTACCGAGCCGCCGAGGACGGCGCCCGTGCGGCAGAGGCTGCGCTCGAAGCGGAAGACGTCGTCGAGCGTCGGCAGGACCAGGACGGGGTCGCGGTCGAGCGCGGCGCGGAAAAGCCCTTCGATCCGGCCGGCGCGACCGGAGTTGGGGGGCCCGTGGATCAGCTTCAGCGGCAAGCAACCCAGAATAGGTCGAGCACCGGCGCGCTCCGGCGCCCGCGAGCCGCGGCGTGAAGCCGCAAATGGCGCGATTCCGCCCCTCGCTTTGCCGTCTTGCGGCCCCTCTAGATTGAGCGCAGTCAATGGCCCTCTGTTTCGTAGACCCCGCCGACGCCATCCGCGCGATCGCCGACTCGATCGGACGCGAGGCTCGCCGCCAGCTGCTTGGAGAGGCCGTCCGCGCCTGGGTCGACGAGATCCCTGACGACGAGCTCGAGGTGCACTACGCGAAAGCGCTCTCGGAGCTCGACGAGCACGACCTCTCGATGCTCGCCGCCTGGCACGGCTCGCTGGAGATCGGCCAGCCCGTTCCCAACCGCGACTTCCTCATGGGCGCCTTCGGCTCACTCGGCGAGAACCGCCGCGAGGCGCTCAAACTCGCCGCCGGCTTCCGCGGCGAGGAGGCGGTCGACGCCGGGGTCACTGAAGACGACGCGCTCGAGCTGGTCCTCGAGCTGCTCTCCCAACCGAGGCTGATGGAGCTCGCCCACGAGGCCGTCGACCTCTACGTCTGGGACAGAGCGGGCTCGGACAACTAGGCGAGCGCGCCGCGGATCTCGGCGACCGCCTGTTCGTTGTCCTGGAAGTGGACGGCAGCGATGCCGGCGCGTTCAGCGCCTTCGCAGTTGACGAGGACGTCGTCGACGAAGAGGCTGGACTCGGCCGGCAGGCCGATCCGCTCCAGGGTGAGCGCGTAGATCTCCGATTCGGGCTTACGGCAGCCGACGAAGCCGGAGTCGACGACGGTCTCGAAGATCTCGTCGACGGGCAGCATTGGCCGCCACCACGGCTCCCACTCGCGCACGTTGTTGGTCAGCATCGCCATCCGGTATCCGCCCTGCTTGAGCTCGCGCATCAGCTCGATCATCGGCGGGTTCGAATCGAGCGCCTCGAAGTAGATCTCTTTGAAG
>JBKPOW010000128.1:0-7058 GCA_046733275.1 Actinomycetota bacterium | reverse complement strand
ATCTCGCGCAGCCCCTGCACCAGCCGCGCGGTGCGCTCGACGATCGCGTCGTGCACGTCGGGCGTGAGTTCGGCGAGCGTCGCGATCCCCGCGGCCATCGCCAGCGGATTGCCCGAGAGCGTGCCCGCCTGGTAGACATCGCCGGCCGGGGCGACCCACTCCATCGTCGCCGCGGGCCCGCCGAATGCGGCGGCGGGCAGGCCGCCGCCGAGGACCTTGCCGAGCACGGTCAGGTCCGGTTCGATGCCGAAGAGCTGCTGGGCGCCGCCGGCGGCGACGCGGAAGCCGCTGATCACCTCGTCGAAGACGAGCAGCGCGCCGGCGTCGCGGCTGGCGTCGCGGAGGAGCTCGAGGAAGCCCCCCAACGCGGGGACGACGCCCATGTTGGCCGGCAGCGGCTCGGCCAACACGGCGGCGACCGGGTGCTCTGCGAGAGCGCGGCCGAGCGCTTCGCGATCGTTCCAGGGGACGACCACGGTGTCGGCCGCCTGGGCGGCCGTGACGCCGGGAGTGGCCGGGACGGCGAGCGTCGCCAGCCCCGAGCCGGCATCAGCGAGCAGGCCGTCGGAGTGGCCGTGGTAGGCGCCGGCGAACTTGACCACCACCTCGCGCCCAGTGACGGCGCGGGCGAGGCGCACCGCCCCCATCGCCGCCTCGGTGCCGGAGCTGGTCATGCGCAGCATCTCGACCGAGGGGACGCGGGCGGCGACCTCCTCGGCCAGCTCGACCTCGGCCTCGGTGGCGGCACCGTAGCTGGTGCCGCGCGCGGCGGCCTCGCTTACCGCCGCGACCACGTCGGGATGGGCGTGGCCGAGGATCAGCGGGCCCCAGGAGCAGACCCAGTCGAGGTAGCGGTTGCCGTCGACGTCGACCAGCTCGCAGGCCTCGCCGCGCTCGACGAAAACCGGGTCGCGGCCGATCTGCCGCATCGCCCGCACGGGGCTGTTGACACCACCGGGAAGCACCTGCAGCGCACGGCGGTAAAGCTCCGCCGAGCGCTCGTCGCTAGGAATGCTCTTCCTCCCAGCGGCGATACTCGTCGGTGAAGTAGTGCAGGCGGATCTTCTTGTACTCGGTCGAGGAGTAGAGGGTGGCGCGGTCGTCCGGCCCCATCCCGCACTCGGCGGCGATCGAGTCGAGGATCGCGTCGCACTCCTCCTTCGAGCGGCCGTGCGCCATGGTGAAGACGCTGTAGGGCCAGTCCTCGTAGGTCGGCCGCTGGTAGCAGTGGGAGATGCCGCGGAAGGCGGCCATCCGCCGGCCGGTCTCGAGGATCTCCTCCTCGGGCACCTTCCAGACACCCATGCCGTTGGCCGAGAAGCCGGCGCGGCGGTGGTAGAGGATCGCCGCCACGCGGCGCAGCAGCTTGCGGTCGATCATGCCGCGCAGCCGCTCCAGCAGCTCCTCGGTCGCGATGCCCAGCTCGGCAGCAGTCGCGTCGTAGGGACGCTCGACCGCCTCCATCGGTCCCTGCATGGCCTTGATCGTGGCGACATCGTCCTCGTCGTAGGGCTGGCGCTCCAGCTCCCGCGGCGGCGCTGCCTCGACCGCGGCGGCGAGCGCCTCGGTGCCCTGCTCCATCTCCAGGTTCATGTTGATCTTGAACAGGGTCAGGGTGGGCAGCTGGCGCATCGACTCGGCGCCGGTCTCGCGCATCAGCGCCGCCAGCGTGCCCTCCATGCCCAGCTCCGAGTCGGGCGGCACGGCGATCGTGAACCAGAGGTTGAAGTCGTGGGTGCGCAGGTAGTTGTGCGAGACGCCGGGGTGGGCGTTGACCGCGGCCGCCGCGCGCTGCGGGTGCTCGCCGTCGACTTTGGCGGCGACCAGCATCGACTCGTAGCCGAGCGCGCGGGTGTCGAAGATCGGCGTGATCTCGCGGATGATCCGGCCCTCGAGCAGGCGGCGAGTGCGGGCGAGGACGTCGTCCAGCTCGAGCTCCGCCTCGGAGGCGAGCAGGGCGAAGGGCTCGGGATCGAGCGGGAAGCTCGACTGCAGCAGGTTCATCAACCGCTTGTCGGTCTCGTCGAGCGGGATCGCCGCGCCGCCCTTGCGCGAGCGCGCCTTCGATCGGGGAACCTTCACCGGAGCCAAGCTGCGGCCTCCTTCGCGTAGTAGGTGACGATCGCGTCGGCGTCGGCGCGGCGGATCGAGGTCAGGGTCTCGAGCACCGCGGCCCGCTCGTCGATCCAGCCGTTGGCGGCTGCCGCCTTCAGCATCGAGTACTCGCCGGAGACATGGTAGGCGGCGAGCGGCGCCCCCGTCTCCTCCTTCACCCGGCGCACCACGTCCAGGTAGGGGACCGCCGGCTTGACCATCAGCATGTCGGCGCCCTCCTCGAGATCGAGCTTCGCCTCGCGCACCGCCTCGGCGGCGTTGGCGGGGTCGAGCTGGTAGCCGCGCCTGTCGCCGAACTCGGGGCTCGACTCGGCGGCGTCGCGGAAGGGCCCGTAGAAGGCCGAGGCGTACTTGGCGCTGTAGGCGATGATCGGCGTGCCGGCGTGGCCCTCCTCGTCGAGCTGGTGGCGGATCGTGCCGACCCGGCCGTCCATCATGTCGCTGGGAGCGACCGCGTCGGCGCCGGCCTCGGCGTGGGAGATCGCGGTTTTCGCCAGCAGCTCGATCGTCAGGTCGTTGTCGACCTCGCCGTCGCGGACGAAGCCGCAGTGGCCGTGCGAGGTGTAGGCACAGAGACAGACGTCGGTGATCACGGTCAGCTCGGGATGCGCCTCCTTCAAGGCCCGCACCGCCATCTGCACCACGCCCTCGTCGTCGTAGGCGCCCGAGCCGGTCTCGTCCTTGTCGGCCGGGACGCCGAAGAGGAGAACGGCGGCGATGCCGGCGGTGGCGATCTCGGTCGCCTCGCCGACCAGCTCGGAGATCGAGAAGCGCTCGACGCCCGGCATCGAGGGGATCGCCTCGCGCACGCCCTCGCCGGCTACTACGAAGAGCGGCTGGATCAGGTGGGCGGGGCTCAGCTCGGTCTCGCGGACCAGGCCGCGCAGGGTGTCCGTGCGGCGGAGTCGTCGCAGGCGCGTGCTTGGGAAAGGCATCGAGAGCGATTCTAGGGGGAGGGATGGGGATACCCCTGCCCGGACTCGCGGGCTTCGCCCGCTCTGAGTATCCGCCCGTTCAGGGGTATCCCCATCCCTCCCAGTACCGTTCCCGCCGTGGAAGCGCGGGGGGTCGTCAAGCGGTACGGGGAGCGGGAAGCACTCAAGGGAGTTGACTTCGCCGCAGCTCCGGGGGAGCTGGTGGGGGTGATTGGGCCCAATGGGGCAGGAAAGACCACCCTCCTCTCGATTCTGGCTGGAACCGTGCGGCCGGACGAGGGCGAGGTGAGCTCGCCCAACGGCGATGTTGGCTGGGTTCCTCAGCAGGCGGCGCTGTATCGGCGCCTGACGGTCGAGGAGAACCTGTTGTTGTTTGCGCGGCTGGAGAAGCGCGAGGAGCCGCGGGGGGCTGTGGAGGAGATGCTGGAGCTGACCGGGCTGGCGGAGCGACGGGGGGAGCTGGTGGCGCGGCTGTCCGGGGGGAACCAGCAGCGGGTGAACATCGCGATCGGGTTGCTGGCGCAGCCGGCGGTGTTGCTGCTCGACGAGCCCAGCGTCGGTCTGGACCCGCGGCAGCGGGCGCGGCTGTGGGAGTTCGTCGGCGGGCTGGCGGGGGGTGGCACCGCGGTGGTCTTCTCCACCCACGACATCCAGGAGGCCGAGCGCTACGGCCGGCGCCTGCTCGTCCTCGCCGACGGCGAGAGCCTCTTCGACGGCTCGGCCGAGGAGCTGCGCGGGGCGGTCCGCGGCGAGGCACCGGAGGCCGCCGGCAGCGACTTCGAGACCGCCTTCGTCGCCTTCCTCCACCACCGGGGGCACTGATGCGCTGGCTGCTGCTCAAGGACCTGCAGATCCTCCGTCGCTCGCCGCTGCAGGCGGTGCTGCTGATCGCCTATCCGGTGCTGATCGCGCTGCTGATCGGCTTTGCGATCTCGCGCGAACCGGGCAACCCGCGCGTCGCCTTCCTCAACGAAGTGCCGCCGGGATCGAGGGTGACCGCCGGCAGCGGCGGCAGGCTCCCGGCGGTCGGCGTCCGCGACCGGGTGTGCCGTCAGGTCGAGTGCGTCGACGTCGGCAGCCGGGTCGAGGCCGAGGCGAAGGTCCGCGACGGCGACGTCCTGGCGGCGCTGGTCCTGCCCGCCGACCTGATCGACCGGCTCAACTCGCTCTCGACGCCGAAGCCGGAAAGGCCGGAAGTCGAGGTGATCGTCAACGAGGAGGATCCGCTCAAGGCGCGGGTCGTCGACGACCGCATCGAAGCGCTGCTTGCCCGCGCCAACCTCTTCATCGCCCGCCAGATCGCCGAGGAAGGCGGGCGATACCTCGGCCTCGTCGTCGACGGGGGCGACGTCGACGTGCTTGGGACCCGAGTGGAGATCCTCGGCCTGCGGCGCGCGGCGTCGACCCTGCAGGCGCTGCGCTCGGCGGTGCCGGCGGCGGAGCGCCCGTCGCTCGACCGCGTGATCCGTTTCGCGACTCTCGCCCGCGACAATCTCGACGTCGCCTCGCCGCTGATCGACCGCCTAGCGCAGCCGATCGCGATCGATAAGCAATCGGTCAGCGCGCGGACGCCGCCGCTCGACGTCTTCGCCGTCGCTGTCGCCGCAACGCTGACGCTCACTTTCGTCGTCCTGCTGCTCGTCGCCGGCTCGCTTGCCCTGGAGCGCGAGGAGAACACTTTCCCGCGGCTCACCGGCGGGCTCGTCTCGCGTGCCGCCCTGCTCGGCGAGAAGGTCGGCCTGGGGATGGCGGTGGGCCTGGCCGTGACTCTGCTGATGCTGGCGGGCGTGGCGCTGTTCGTGGCGCTCGAGTGGGACCGCTTCGCCCTCTGGCTGGCGGCGATCCTCGCCGGCGGCGCCGGGCTGGCCGCCGCCGGGGCGGCGCTGGGCGCGGCAGCGCGCGACGTGCGCTCGGTCTCGCTGCTCGCCTTCATGGTCTCGCTGCCGGTAGCGCTGCTCTCCCTCGTCCCCTCCGGCGCCGTCGGCGTCGCGCTCTTCGACGCCATCCGTGTGGTCACGGCGCTCTTTCCCTTCAAGCCCACGCTGCAGGCGATGACCGCGGCGCTCGACTCCGGCGGTCCCGGCATCGGCGGCCCGCTGCTGCACCTGGCGATGCTCGTCGTCGCCTACCTGGCGATCGCCCGCTTCGCCCTGCGCCGCTTCGCCGCGGTCTAGAGCGGGTCGCGGGGTAGGGTCCTCGACATGATGCGGGTTCTGTTTATCGGCGATGTCGTCGGCAAACCGGGGAGGCGGGGGTTGAAGGCGGCGATGCCGGAGCTGCGCGAGCGGCACCGGCCTGACCTGACGATCGTCAACGGCGAGAACTCCGCCGGTGGGATGGGGATAACCGAGAAGACGGCCAACGCCCTCTTCGAGGTCGGCGCCGACGTGATCACCACCGGCAACCACGTCTACCGCCACCGCGAGGCCTACGACTTCCTCGACCGGACCGAGCGGGTGATCCGCCCAGCAAACTACGCACACGCCAACCCGGGCAGAGGCCACGTTGTCATTGAGGCGGGTGGAAGGCGCGCCGCCGTGGTCAATCTCAGCGGCGCCGTGGGCCTCCAGGTCGCGCGCCTGCCGTTTCACGAGGTCGACGCGATCCTCGAGCGCCTGGAGGCCGACTGCGTCGTCGTCGACTTCCACGCCGAAGTAAGCAGCGAGAAGGTGGCGATCGGGTGGCACCTCGACGGCCGCGTCGCCGCCGTCTTCGGCACCCACACCCACGTGCCCACGGCGGACGCCCGCGTTCTGCCAGGCGGGACCGCCTTCATCTCCGACGTCGGCATGACCGGCTCCCGCACCAGCGTGCTCGGCGTCAAGCCGGAGCAGGTGCTGGAGGCGATGAAGACTCAGATGCCGGTCCGCTTCGAGACCGCCGAGGACGACGTCTGGGTGATGGGGGCTGTGGTCGAGGTCAACGAGGGCGGCTTGGCTGACTCGATCGAGCAGATCATGCTCCCCGCTCCCGCGGACTCGTAGCCAGGGCCACGAGGAGCAGGGGGTAGAACCAGACGATGTAGAGGTAGAACCAGTGCTGGGCGGTTAGCTGGAGGGCGATGAGCAGGGCGGCGCTCAGCGCCGCCACTTGGACGAGCGTCTTCCGCCTTGGCCAGAAGGCGAAGGCGACGGCCATGGCGCCGACCGCAACAAGGATCGCGATGCGCAGGGGGTCCAGGCCATCCACCTGGCCCCAGATGCTGAAGGGGGAGTCGCGGTCCGACTGGTAGGCGACGGTGCGGTCGTAGACGGTGCCCAGGCCCGGATCGAGCGCCGGCCAGAGCAAGAGGAGGGCGGCCGGGACGAGGAATCCGGAGGCGAAGAGCAGCGTCGTCCGCGAGCCGACGCGGTAGGTGGCGAGCATCGGGGTCAGGACGACCGGGGCGAACTTGGTCAGGGTCGCGAGGGCGGCGAAGGCGCCGCGGGCGGCGGGACGAGCGAGGGTGAGAAGGGCGGCCAGCAGGAGGACGCCCACGAGCGTGTCGTTGGAGTTCGACTCGAGGGCGAAGGCGGTGTACGGGTAGGCCGCCCAGCCGAAGGCCAGGGTTGCGGCCAACTTACGACCGGCAGGCCCGGGGCGGATGCGGAGGCCGAGCCAGATCAGCAGGGCAAAGGCCGCCAGGTCGAAAGCGACGGCGGCGCCGTGGGCGGCGGGGAGGTCGTCCCAGCTTCCCTCCCACGGCCAGATCAACTCGGAGGGAACATAGGCGAGGTAGTTGGCGGGCCCGTAGGTGTCGCCCTGCGAGACGTCGGGGGGAAAGTTGTCGTAGACCGGATCGCCGTGGGCGATCCGGTTGGCGCCGACGACACCCGCGTAGCCGACATCGATTACGCCGGAGTCGCTCATGTTGAGGCCGACGCGGAAGCCCATCAGGAAGAGGGCGGCGACCAGCAGCCAGGCCGCCGGCCACACCGGCCGGATCCCGGCCCCGCCGCCGCGCAACCCGATCCACAGCGCTCGGCCGAGCAGGTAGAGCAGCAGCGGATAGACCAGCGGCACCGAGAC
>JBKPOW010000127.1:0-8219 GCA_046733275.1 Actinomycetota bacterium | reverse complement strand
CACTCCCCGCGCCCGCGACGGCATCGCCTTCCTCTTCGGCGATCGCCTGCTGGCGTTGGTGATGACCGTCGCCTTCGCCTCGCTCCTCTTCATGTCGGCCGTCTGGGTGGGCGAGCTGTTCTTCGTTCAGGACGTGCTCGGCCGCGGCGAGGTTTCCTACGGGGCGATGCTTTCGATCTGGACCGCCGGGATGGCGCTCGGCGCGATGCTGCTCTCGCGGCGGGTCGCGGTCGGCGCCGTCGCAGCCGCGGGCCTGGTCGCCGCGACGACGCAGGGAGCGGCGCTCGCCCTGCCGGCGCTCTGGCTCAGCTTCGGCTTCTTCCTCGCCTGCTCGTTCCTCGGCGGCGTCTCGCACGGCCTCAAGAACGTGATGTTCCGCAGCCTGATCCACGTCCGCGTGCCCGACCACCTGCACGGACGCGCCTTCGCCGCCTACAACGGCATCCGCAACACCGCCGAGCTGGGCGCCTTCGCCGCCGGCGGCCTGCTCGTCGCCGCGATCGGCGCCCGCGGCACGCTCGCCTACGCCGGCGGCCTCTCCGCCCTGGCAGGGGTCGTCGGCGTTGTGGCGCTGCTGCGCATGTACCGGGGCTGGGTGCCGACCGGCCCGGTCGGGCCGCCGGACGAGAGCTCAGGCGCCGAGGAAGCGGGTGACGTCGGCGGCGTCGCTCTCTAGGGCCGCGGTCACCCGCGCCGGAAGGCGCTCGAGCGGCTCGACGGTCAGCCTGCCGCCCGCCAGACCCCACTTGGCGACGGCGCGGCCATCCGCCATGGCGAAGGGATGGAAGATGCCGTTGCGGGTTACGAGGGTCGTGTGCGGACCGAGGATCTCCTCGCGTGAGGTCCAGCCGAGCAGCACCGGGTCGAAGGCGCCGAGCAGGCGCGGCGGCGGCACGGGTTGGGGCTCCCTCCTTCCGCTGAGGCGGAGCAGGCCGTCCTCCCCCTCCTCCAGCTCGCCGCCGATCGCCTTCAGCCCGGCGCGGGCGTCGCGCAGCGGCAGGCCGGCCCACCTGGCGAGATCGCGGTCGCTCGCCGGCTGGTGGCCGGCAAGGTAGCGCCGGGCCAGCTCCGCCAGCGCCTGCTCGCGATCTGGCGGCCGCCACTCTCCGAGCCAGTCGCGGACGAGGACGTAGGCGTGCTGCTTACCGATCATCGGCCCGCGCACGGCGACGCCCCGCAGGGCCGCCAGGAAGAGGATGTGGATCATCGCCTGCCCCTCCGTCCGCACCCGTGCCGAGTCGAGCCGCTCGCGCAACTCGATCCGCGTCAGCGGTCCCTCCTCGGCGAGCGCCCGCCCGATCGTCGCAACTGCCCTGTCCGCCGCCGCCTCGCTGACGCCCTCCTGCCGCAGGCGGCGCACGCTGGAGGTGAAGAGCGGCGGCGTGGTCAGCGTCTGCAGCAGGGGGTAGTCGTCGCTGCCGACCAGGTGCAGGGTGCCGCGGTTAAGCCAGGTGACGACCAGCTTTCGCTCGGCCAGCGCACGCTCTACGTCCGCCGCGGTCAGGTCCGCGGTGCGGGCTCGCACGGCGAGACGGAAGCCGCGGGGGTCCTGGCCCTGCACGGCGAGCAGCCGCTCGGCGACGGCGGCCGGGCTTGCCAGCGGGGGGCCCGAGAGACCCTGCGAGGTGAAGCGTTCTGCGAGCAGCGAGCTTCGTGGCACCGGCATCAGCCGATGCGCGGCTAACCGACTGCGAGCAGGTCGACGACGAAGACGAGCGGTTCGTTCTGCCCGATCGTCGGCGGACGGCCTTCTTCGCCGTAGGCCAGTTCGGCCGGGATGATCAGCTGACGCTGACCGCCGACCTTCATCCCGACGATTCCTTGGTCCCAGCCGGCGATCACTTCGCCGGCGCCTAGGGTGAAGGAGAACGGTTCGTTGCGATCCCAGGAGGCATCGAACTCTTTGCCGCTTTCCATCCCGACGCCGACATAGTGGACGGTCACTTTGTCGCCGGTTTTCGCTTCCGGCCCAGTTCCTTCGATCAGGTCGATTTTCTCGAGCTTTTCCGGCGCGGCTCCCCGCGGCAGGACGACTTTCGGCTTGCCGCGGTTCGAGGCATCGCCGCTGGTTTCCAGCGGTGCCGAGCTGTCTCCGTCGGCCGATCCGCTCGCCGACCCGTCCGAGGAGTCGTCGCCACAGGCGGCCAAAGCCAGCGCGGCACAGGCGACAAGCGTCAGCATCATGGTCTTCATGCTGCGGGCATCTTAAGCATTCACGGGCCGAGCCGGCATTGCGAGGGTAAGGTCGGACGATGGACAGCCCGCTGCTGACCTCGGTCATCCTCCCCGCGGCGATCGCGGTGATCATGTGCAGCCTCGGCATGGGCCTGACGCCCGGCGACTTCCGCCGCGTCGCCATCGCTCCCCGCGGCATCGCGATCGGCATGCTCAACCTGGCGCTGATCTCCCCCTTGCTGGCGTTGACGATGGCGGAGCTCTTCGACCTGGCGCCCGAGCTGGCCGTCGGCCTGGTCCTGCTCGGGGCATCGCCCGGCGGGATGATGGCCAACATGCTGACCCACCTCTCGCGGGGGGACACGGCGCTCTCGATATCGATGACCGCGATCAGCAGTGTCGGCGCGATCGTCACCGTGCCGCTCTTCCTCGCCCTCGCCGCGGGGCACTTCGGCGCCGAGGACGTCGCCCAGGCGAGCATGCTCGGCGTCGTCGCCCGCGTCTTCGCGATCACGATCGTCCCGGTCGCGATCGGGATGTCCCTGCGCCGGCGCAACCCGCAGTGGGTCGACGCGATCTACCCGCGCTTCCGCGACCTCTCGCTCGCCCTCTTCGGCCTGGTGATCCTCGGCGCGATCGCCAGCGAGCACGACACCGTCGCCGAGAACGCGCTCGCGGTCGGCGGCGCGGCGCTCGCTCTCAACGTGGCCGCGATGTCGGCCAGCTTCGCGATCGCGAAGCTGGCCCGGCTCGACGACCGCCAGGCGACGGCGATCTCGCTCGAGCTTGGCATCCACAACGCCGCGCTGGCGATTGCCGTCGGCGGCTCGCTGGCGCCGGACCTGACGATCCCGGCCGCCGTCTACGCCTCCTTCATGCTCTTCACCGGCAGCGGCTTCGCCTGGGCGATGAGCAGGCGCAACGGTGCGGGGACCGCGGTGTCGCCCCCGGTTCCGGCACTCGAACCCAAATGAGCGCTTAGACTCGTCCGCGGCATGGGGATGAACCTGGCATCGATCGTCACCGAGAGCGCCGAGCGCTCGCCCGATGCGCCGGCGACCAGGCTCGGGGAGACCGAGCTCACCTACGCCGAGCTCGACGATCGCAGCGCCCGCCTGGCGACGCTGCTGCGCGAGAAGGGGCTCGAGCGGGGCGATCGGGTCGGTGTGATGCTGCCCAACGTGCTCGAGTTCCCGGTCGCCTACTACGGCGTGCTGCGCGCCGGCGGCATCGTCGTGCCGATGAACGTGCTGCTGAAGCGGCGTGAGATCGCCTTCTACCTCGAGGACTCCGGGGCCGAGCTGCTGCTCGCCTGGCACGGCTTCGCCGGGGAGGCGCGGGACGGCGCCGCCGACGCCGGCGCCGAGCCGATCGAGGTCGAGCCGGAGCCCTTCGCCGCGACGCTGGCCGAGCACGAGCCGTCGCCGGACGTCGCCGAGAGCGCCGAGGACGAGACCGCCGTGATCCTCTACACCTCGGGCACGACCGGAAAGCCGAAGGGCGCCGAGTTGACCCACGCCAACCTCTCCCGCAACGCCGAGGTCTCCTCGCGCACGACCTGCGAGATCGCCCCTGGCGACGTGGTCTTCGGCGGCCTACCGCTCTTTCACTCCTTCGGCCAGACGGTGGCGATGAACGCCTCGCTGCGGGTCGGCGCTTGCCTCGCCCTGGTGCCGAAATTCGACCCCGGCGAGGCGCTGGCGACGATCCAGCGCGAGCGTGTCACCCACTTCTACGGCGTGCCGACGATGTTCGGCGCGCTCCTCCATCACCCGGAGCGCGAGCGGTACGACACCTCCTCGCTACGCACCTGCATCACCGGCGGCGCCTCGATGCCGGTCGAGGTCCTGCGTGGCTTCGAGGAGGCTTTCAGCTGCATCGTGCTCGAGGGCTACGGCCTCTCGGAGACCTCGCCGGTCGCCTCCTCCAACCATCCGGACAAGGAGCGCAAGCCCGGCTCGATCGGCACCCCGATCGAGGGAGTGGAAATGCGTGTGGTGGACGAGAACGACGAGCCAGTCGGGCAGGACGAGGTCGGCGAGATCGTGATCCGCGGCCACAACATCATGAAGGGCTACTGGCAGCGCCCCGAGGCGACCGAGGAGGCGATGCGGGGCGGCTGGTTCCACAGCGGCGACATGGCCCGCACCGACGAAGACGGCTACTTCTTCATCGTCGACCGCAAGAAGGACCTGATCATCCGCGGTGGCTACAACGTCTATCCGCGCGAGGTAGAGGAGGTCCTCTACGAGCACCCGAAGATCCGCGAAGCCGCCGTCGTCGGCGTCCCCCACGACGAGTGGGGCGAGGAGATCGGCGCCGCGGTCGTCCTCCACGAGGGCGAGGAGCTGAGCCCGAAGGAGGTCAGCGCCTACGTCAAGGACCGTATTGCGGCTTACAAGTACCCGCGGGTCGTCTGGTTCCTCGACGACCTGCCCAAGGGCCCGACCGGCAAGATCCTCAAGCGCGAGATAGAGACGCCGACTGTCGCCTGATTGCGCCGGCTGCCTTCGGCAGCCCCTACTGCTCAGCCTAATCTGATTAAGATTACGCGGATCAATGCATAGGTGGGTTGGGTGGGGAGGTGCCCAGGCCCTGACTACAAGGAGGCAGCATGCTGAAGAAGCGATTTGCGGTCCTCGTGTCTGCGCTGGGCATCTGCGTGACCGGCGCGGCTTTCTCGCCCGCCGGCGCGATGGCGCTGGACCCGATCCTGTTCGTGCACGGGTGGTCCGAGAGCGCCTCGCTCTGGAACACGATGATCAGCAACTTCGAAAAAGACGGCTACACGAAAAAACAATTGCGGGCCTACAGCTACAACACCTCGCAATCGAACAAAACCGACGCCGAAACGATCGTCAAAAGCGAAGTTGAAAAACTGAAGAGCGAAAACGGCGCGTCGAAGGTCGACATCATCGCCCACTCGATGGGCAGCCTCAACAGCCGCTGGTACATCAAGTTCGTGACCGGCGGGGAAGCGAACGTCGACGACTGGGTCTCGCTCGGCGGGCCCAATCACGGCACCGACACCGCTAACTTCTGCTTCAGCGCCGCCTGCACGGAGATGCGAATCGGCTCGACGTTCCTCTCCGAACTGAACGCCGGCGACGAGACGCCCGGAGCGGTCAACTACGGCACCTGGTGGTCGCCGTGCGACAGCATCATCAACCCGGATTCGAGCGTCTCCCTCTCGGGCGCCACCAACACGAAAACCGCGTGCATCTCGCACACCGCGCTGACGACGGACGCCACCGTCTACGGCCAGGTGCGCGAATTCGTCAAATAGCCAAGGCGTCCGGCCGGCCGACCTTCGTCGGCCGGCCGGAGCGTCTCAAAGGTAAGCCAGATCACTACCTGCAGAGGAGGCACCATGCTTAAGAAGCGGCTTGCGGTTCTGCTGTCCGGACTTGGCATCTGCGTCAGCGGTGCGGCGTTCTCACCCGCCGGCGCGATGGCGCTCGACCCGATTCTCTTCGTCCACGGCTGGTCCGGTAGCGCGTCCAACTGGAGCACGATGATCGGCCGATTCGAAAAAGACGGCTACACGAAAAAACAATTGCGGGCCTACACGTACAACACCTCGCAATCGAACAAAACGACCGCGGAAACGATCGTCAAAAGCGAAGTCGAAAAACTGAAGAGCGAAAACGGCGCGTCGAAGGTCGACATCATCGCCCACTCGATGGGCAGCCTCAACAGCCGCTGGTACATCAAGTTCGTCGAAGGGGGCGAAGCGAACGTCGACGACTGGGTCTCGCTCGGCGGGCCGAACCACGGCACGACCGCGGCAAACGCATGCTTCAGCACGTCCTGTGTGGAGATGCGGCCCGGCTCGAAATTCCTCAGCGAACTCAACGCGGGCGACGAGACTCCGGGCGCGGTCAACTACGGCACCTGGTGGTCGCCCTGCGACGAATTCATCAACCCCGATGAAAGCGTCATCCTCAGTGGCGCCACCAACACGAAAACCGCCTGCATCTCGCACCTAGGCCTCTTGTCCGACGAAACCGTCTACAAAGGCGTGCGCGAATTCGTTAAATAGCGGCGAAACTGGCTGCGCAGCCAGGATGGCGGTATCCTGCTGCGCAGCCAGCAATCCAAGGAGGATCATGAGCGTCGCATCCCAGAGCCTGATGGACAACGTCACCTACGAGGACCTCTACAAGCGCTGGGAGCACGGCAACTGGAGCGCCTACGACATCGACTTCTCCGAGGACCGCACGGGCTGGGAGGGGCTGAGCGAGATGCAGCGCCGCTCGGCGATGTGGATCTACTCGATGTTCTACTACGGCGAGGACCGGGTCGCCGACACCCTCGCCCCCTACATCACCGCCGCCCCGACCGAGGAGCAGTCCTACTTCCTCGCCACCCAGCAGGTCGACGAGGTCCGTCACTCGATCTTCTTCCATCGCTTCTTCAAGGAGGTGATCGGGGTCGGCGGCGACTCGATCCAGCAGACCCTCTCCTCGACCATGCCGCAGCTCAACTGGGGCTACCGCGGCATCTTCGACCGGCTCGACCGGATGGCGGAGGAACTGCGCAAGGACCGCTCGCTGCCCAAGTACGCGCAGGCGATCACGCTCTACCACCTGATCGTCGAGGGCAGCCTCGCCCAGCCGGGCCAGCACTTCATCGAGGACTTCTTCGCCTCGGAGAAAACGATGCCTGGCTTCAGCGCGGGGATGGGCAACGTCTCCAAGGACGAGCAGCGCCACATCGGCTTCGGCGTCAAGGTCCTCTCCGAGCTGCTCGGCGAAGGGCACCCCGGCTGGGAGGAGAACCGAGCCGCCGTGACCGAGCTGCTGCGCGAGACGCTTCCCTACGGGCCGGCCGTCTTCTACCCGCCGGGGATGGACCGCGAATACACCGAGTGCTACGGCTTCTCGCTCGAGGACATCTTCGCCTTCGGCCTCAAACTGATCCGCCAGCGCTGGCGCACGATCGGCTACCCGACCGAGGAGATGCCGCCGGGCGTCTTCCCCTTCGACCCCGAAGCGACAGCGGAGGAAGTCGCGGCGCGGCAGGTGAAGTTGATGGAGGCCGGCGTGCTCGGTCCGCCGAACGGGGCGACGCCCGACGCTTCGCCGGAGACGCAGCGCCTCTACTTCGACGTGATCGAGCGGGTCGCCGACCCGGCGGCGGCAAACGGCTCGCCGCTGGTCTACCAGTACCGCTTCAGCGACGCCGACCCGTGGCACCTGACGCTCGACAACGGCTCGACCAGGGCCGAGCCGGGCGAGGCGCCCAACCCGACGCTGACCCTGGAGACGAGCTGGGGCGACTTCGTCGCGATGGGCAAGCCGGAAGCGAGCCCGCTGAAGATGGTGCTGCAGCGTCGCATCCGCCCGCGCGGCCCGGTCCGCGAGATCGCCCGCCTGCGCAAAGTCTTCCGCTAGGCGCTCAGGAGATCGGCGGGCGGCGGTCCGCCCAGGGCCGCTCGGCCTCGAGCTGAGCGGCTAGCGAGAGCAGGGTCACCTCGTCGCCGGGGCGGCCGATCAGCTGGACTGCCAACGGCATGCCGTCGGCGGCGAAGCCGGCGGGCACCGACATCGCCGGGTTGCCGAGGTGGTTCCAGGGGACGCAGTAGGGATAGAAGCGACTCATGCCGAGGACGGTGGCGAGCGCGCCGCGGCCCTCCCAGCGGCGTACCGGCAGCGCCGTGCCTCCCATCACCGGCGTGATCAGCACGTCGTGGGAATCGAAGATCGCGTTGACCCGCGCAGTGTCGGCGGCCTCGGCGTGCCGCGCCCGCTCGAAGAGGCCGTCGGGAATCAGCCGGCCGAGCCGGGCGAAGCCGCGGGTGCGCCGTTCGAGCCGCTCGGGATGCGGCACGCGGGCGAAGTCTTCGGCGATGCCGCGCAGGTAGCGAGGCGTGATGTTGTTGCCGATCCCGCCCCAGGCCGGGTCGCTTTGCGCGACGTCGTGGCCGAGCGAGCGCAGCAGCTCGGCGGTGTCGGCGACCGCGCCCCTGGCGACCTCGTCCACGGTGGGCGGCGCGGCGGCGCGCGGCGGCGCCGTCGACCAGGCGACTCGCAGCTTTGCGG
>JBKPOW010000126.1:0-2546 GCA_046733275.1 Actinomycetota bacterium | reverse complement strand
GCTTCGGGCCCCCGTAGGCATAGGCGGAGGAGAACTTTTCCGTGCCCCACCCCGGGATTTCGACCTCGAGGTCGCGCGGGATCGACATCAGCGCGATCGCGTCGTTGTCCGGGTCGAGGCGGAGCAGGATCGTCGTGTCCGAGCGCCCCGGGTCTTCCGGTTCGTTGGCCCGCTTGTCGGAGCCGAGGATGAGGATGTTCTGCGCCTCCCCGCCCTTGGTCTCCCTGAGGACTCCCGCGACCAGGTTCTTCAGTTTGTTGTTGTGGCCGAGCGCCTCGGCGATGTTGTCGATCTTGATCAGGCCGCTGGCGGCGACCGCCGAGGCGGTGGCGCAGACGATCACGAAGGAGGCAAGGGTGAAGCGCCACCAGTAGCGCTTCGGCTTCGGCGGCGACTCGTGGTCGCCCTCGGGCGGCGGCTTCTTGAACGGCTCCTCGATCATCGCCCCCCGCTCAGCCCTCGAGCCGCTCGGGGAGCTCGCGCAGGAACCGTTCGAGGGCGCCCTGGTAGGCGAGCAGCGAGGGGACCGAGACCCACTCGGCGGGGCCATGGTGGCCTTCGCCCACCGGGCCGAACTCGACCGCCGGCACCCCCACCCGCAGGAAGGAGACCGCGTCGGAGGCGCCGTCGCGGCCGACGCTCATCGGCTCGCCGTCGTGGTGCGCCGAGGCGGCCTCGCGCAGGCCGAGGACGAAGGGCGAGTCGCGCTCGACCACCGCGGGCGGCCGCGTGAAGAGCTGCGTCACCTCGACGTCGGGCAGGGCGCGCACCTGCTCGAGCACGGTCGCGGGGTCCTGGTCGGGCAGGTAGCGGATGTCGACGTCGATTGCGCATCGATCGGGCACCTTGTTGAGCGCGTCGCCGCCCAGGATCCGGCCGAGGTTGATCGAAGGGCGGTCGAACAGCTCGGAGCTGTGCCTGGCGAACGGTAGCGACTCGATACTGCGGAAAACGTCGTGTGCCTTGAGCACGGCGTTGTCGCCCAGCCAGGGGGTGGCGCCGTGCGCGGCGACCCCGCTCACCTCGAGCCGCAGCGCCAGCACGCCCTTCGCCTCGACACCGATGTGCAGGTCGGTCGGCTCGCCGGTGATGGCGAAGTCGCCGACGAAGCCGGCGTCGACCAGGCGGTCGCTGCCGCGGTCGACTTCCTCCTCGGACTCCTCATCCCCCACGATCCCCAACCGCACCCGCACGCCCCCATGCTCGCGCATCGCGACCGTGGTCAAGAGCATCGCCGCCAACGCCCCCTTCATGTCATACGCCCCGCGCCCATACAACCGATCCCCGTCCAACCGAGGCTCGAACTGCCCAGCCTGCCCAGGAACCACGTCCAAGTGCCCATGCAAGACGACGGTAGGGGCATCCTCGGGTCCAACTTCCGCCTTGAGAACGGGTAATCCACGGACCTCGTCCGTGCTGACCCCAATCCCCCGCGCTTCCAACCAACCCTCCACGAAACCGGCAGCTTCCAGCACGCCATCGGCCTCGGCGGTGTCGTATCCGATCAACCGCGATGCGAGGGTGACGGTCGGGTGCCCCTCCCACGGAGGCTCAGGGACGGACAAACCGAACCTCGACTAGCGATCTGCTGCGCAACGGCCTCCGGGGGAGGGGCACCGGGCCGTCACCCCTGGGCGATGGCGAGAAACGCTTCGGCCCGATCCCGGTCTTTCTCGGCGCGTTTGCGCGCTCCGCTGCCCTCCTCCGCCTCGCCGAAGCGCTGCTCGGCGTCGGCGAGCTGCTCTTTGAGCGTGCCGGCGTCGAGGTCCTCGGGGGCGATCGCCTCCTCGATCAGCAGCCGGGCGTGGTTGCCGAAGACCTGCAGCCAGCCGTGCGCCTGGGCGTAGCGGCGCGGCTCGCCGTCGCCCTCGTAGAGGCGCAGCTCGGCCGGCTTCAGCGCCGCCAGCAGCGGCGCGTGGTTGGCGAGGATGCCGATCTCGCCGCCCGCGGTGCGGGTCGAGACCTGGCTCACCTCGCCGCTGAAGACCTCGCCCTCGGGGGTGAGGATCTCGACCTCGAATTTGGTCTCGCCGGCCACCGGGCTCCTACGCGGCGGCCGCCGAGCTCGCGTTCTCGGTCACCTGGTCGATCGAGCCCTGCATGTAGAAGGCGCCCTCGGGCAGGTCGTCGTGCTCGCCGTCGAGGATCTCGCGGAAGCCGCGCACCGTCTCCGCGATCGGCACGAACTCGCCGCTGCGTCCGGTGAACTGCTCGGCGACGAAGAACGGCTGGCTGAGGAAGCGCTCGATCTTGCGCGCCCGGGAGACCGTCTGCTTGTCCTCGTCGGAGAGCTCGTCGATGCCGAGGATGGCGATGATGTCCTGCAGCTCCTTGTAGCGCTGCAGCACCTCCTGCACCTCGGTCGCCGTGCGGTAATGGTCCTCGCCGACGACATCGGGCTTGAGGCTGGTCGAGGTCGAGTCGAGCGGGTCGACCGCGGGGTAGATGCCTTTCTCGGAGATCGCCCGCGAGAGCACGGTCGTCGCGTTGAGGTGGGCGAAGACCGAGGCAGGCGCCGGGTCGGTGAGGTCGTCGGCGGGGACGTA
>JBKPOW010000125.1:0-1198 GCA_046733275.1 Actinomycetota bacterium | reverse complement strand
GGCTTCCGCTACGACGCCCACCCGATGGGGATGCTGCTCGCCGGCGTCGGCGCGCTCTCGACCTTCTACCCGGACGCGAAGCTGATCGAAGACCCGGAAGAGCGCTACATGGCGGCGGTCCGGCTGATCGCCAAGATGCCGACCCTGGCGGCCTTCTCCTACCGTCACAACCGCGGCCTGCCCTACGTCTACGCCGACAACGACCTCAGCTTCCCCGAGAACTTCCTCTCGATGATGTTCAAGAAGACCGAGGTCAAGTACGAGCCGGACGAGCGGCTTGCGCGGGCGCTCGACGTGCTCTTCATCCTCCACGCCGACCACGAACAGAACTGCTCGACCAACGCGGTGCGCGGCGTCGGCTCCTCCGACGTCGACCCCTACTCGGCGGTGGCGGCGGGTGTGGCGGCGCTCTACGGACCGCTGCACGGCGGCGCCAACGAGGCGGTGCTGCGGATGCTGCGGCGGATCGGCTCGGTCGACAACATCCCCGGCTTCCTCGAGCGGGTGAAGAACCGCGAAGAGAAACTGATGGGCTTCGGCCACCGCGTCTACAAGAATTACGACCCGCGGGCGAAGATCATCCAGCAGCACATGGAGCAGGTCTTCGAGGCGACCGAGTACAACCCCCTGGTCGAGATCGCCCGCGAGCTGGAGAAACGCGCGCTCGACGACGAGTACTTCACCTCGCGCAAGCTCTTCCCCAACGTCGACTACTACTCGGGGATCATCTACGAGTCGCTGGAGATCCCGACCGACATGTTCACCGTGATCTTCGCCATCCCGCGGACCGCGGGCTGGGTCGCCCAGTGGATGGAGATGAAGGACGACGACGAACAGAAAATCGCCCGCCCGCGGCAGATCTACACCGGCGAGCGCGAGCGGCGGTACGTGCCGGTCGAGGAGCGCGAGGGGCCGGAGAAAATCGTCGGCCCGCCGGCGCGCAGGCCCAAACGCCCGCGGCGCGGGGCGTAGGTAGTCACAGGAGGGGTCGGGGTGTCCCTCCCGCTTGCTGGGTTTTTCGCCTCGGACTTTGCGGCAATCCAAGATCGTGGTCGGGGATAAAAAAAGGACGCGGCTGCGCCGGAGGGACACCCCGACCCCTCCTCATGAGCGCCTACGCTGCGCGGGTGAGCTGGAAGCTGACGATTCGGGAGGGGCCTGATGTTTCGCATCAGAGCTTTGACGATCTGGATGAGGC
>JBKPOW010000124.1:0-39112 GCA_046733275.1 Actinomycetota bacterium | reverse complement strand
TCTGTTGACCGCTCAGGAGGAGGTCGAACTCGCCAAACGGATCGAGCGCGGCGACCTCGACGCAAAGCAGAAAATGGTTGAGTCCAACCTGCGCCTGGTCGTCTCGATCGCGAAGAACTACCGCAATCAGGGCCTGCCTTTCCTCGACCTGATCCAGGAGGGGACCTTGGGTCTGGTCCGTGCGGCGGAGAAGTTCGACTATCGCAAGGGCTTCAAGTTCTCCACCTACGCTACCTGGTGGATCCGACAGGCGATCGCCCGCGCGCTGGCCGACAAGGCGCGCACGATCCGCATTCCCGTCCACGTCGTCGAGAAGCTGAACAAGATCGGCCGCGCCGAGCGCAAGCTGGTCACCGAGCTGGGCCGCGAGCCGACCCCCGAGGAGATCGCCGAGGTGACCGGGATCGACCCCGAGGAGGTCGACTCGATCAAGCGCTCGGCCCAAGCCCCGGTTTCGCTGGAGAAGCCGGTCGGCGATGAGGAGGAGTCGGAGTTCGGCCAGTTCATCGCCGACGAGAAGGCCGAGTCGCCCTTCGACCGGGCGGCGGACCTGCTGACCAAAGAGGCGCTCAAGGAGGCGCTGGAGAACCTCTCCTACCGCGAGCGCCGCGTACTCGAACTACGCTACGGCCTCGGCGGGGAGCACCCCCGTACGCTCGACGAGGTCGGGCGTACGTTCAACGTCACCCGTGAGCGGATCCGTCAGATCGAGAACCAGAGCTTGAAAAAGCTGCAGCAGCTTGGCGAAGCGCAGAAACTACGCGAAGTCACCTGACTAACGGGCGAGACGAAAAAGAAGGGGCCGGGCAAGCCCGACCCCTTCTTTGATTCAGACAGACCGACTTCTATGGTTCGCTGGCGCGAACCGCTGCGGCGTCCGCGGTCTGCAGTTTGCCTTGGAGGACCGCGGCGTTGGTGCCGGCCGGAGAGGGCAGGCCGACAATCGAGTTGACGAACGGGTCGACGAGGAAGGAGAAGAGCCCTCCGCAGCCGTTGGCTCCCGGTGCCGCGAACGAGTTGTTCACGAGTGAGCCGCCACTCAACGTGATCAGGGTTCCGGTTCCGTTGACCGTCAACGTTCCGGCGCTGCCTTTGATCGGTTTGTTCGGCGGAGGCGGCGAGGTTTCGCCGCTGGTGAAGTCAATCACGATCGGTTTGGAGTTCGAACCGACGTAGCAGTTGTTACCGAGGAACGGGTTGCTCAGCTTGATCTTCACCGGCAACGAGAGAGCGATTCCCTGTTCGAGAAGGATGTTCAACGTGTTGATTTTGATCGACGTCGCCGGAGCGGCCAGTTCGACCGTTGCTTGCACGCCGGTAAAGCCGTTGTTGATCGTTTCGTTGAACAGATCCCGGAGGAATTTAGGCCACCACGCCGGCGCTTCGATACCCAGAAGCCCACCCGGCACGGGTTGCGGCGTTTTCGAGAGGGTGTCGCCGTTCTCAGCGCCGAAGAACGAGAACTCGCCTGGTTCGCCGCCCACTTTGGGCTCGATCCCACCCTGCAGGATGACCGTGTTCACCAGCGGGGTGTTTTTTTTCCCAATCTGGAAGTAGCCGCCGTTCGATTCCGAGTAGACGCAGCCGAAAAGCGTTGCTCGGCTGAGGGGGCACTCTTTGAACTGGGCGAATTCCCCTGTTGGACTGTGCGATGCGGCGATCGCCGACGATGCCGGTACCAGCATCGTCGCCATCAGTGCCGCAGCAATGAATAACCTTCTCATTGACTGGATCCTTTCGATTGTTTTTCGTGGTAACGGCAGGGCGGCGTCGGCGATGGCGTGCGGCCATGGCTCGACGCTGAAGGGCTCTCAAAATGCCCTAGGTGCCACGAAAAGCTCCTCCCATCGGTCCTGTATAAGACCGCGCCGTTCCCTAAGCAATAAAAACTTGTACCAGAAAAATATGTTTAGCGCAACCGGCGAAGCATGGATCAATGGATGCGTGAGCGGGGCGCAGGCGTTTGCGCGCCGAAGAGCTTGCGATGCAGGGAGTCGAGCAGCGCACGCGCGAGATGACTGTCGCCGCCGGGCTCGATTCGGTCGGTGTCGGCTTCGATCACGGCGTCGAGCCAAGCCGTGACCGAGCCCAGGGCCCACGCTTTCGGCGAGCCCTGTAAGCGCGTGGTGTATGACTCGATTCGACCATCCTTGACGCCGACGACCACGCCGGCAAGACGCTGTTCCTTGCCGCCAGGGAGCTCAACCGCCATCCGACACGACCCGGAGAGGTTGCTTGGCAGGCTCAGGAGCGGAAGGCTCAGCAAGAACGCGGCCTCGACGTCGATCCGCCCGACCGGAGCCGTGCTCTTCGGCATATGGCGACGCTCCCAGCGAGCCGCCGCTGCGAGTGGACCAATGCTTTGGCGGGCCCAGGTGGTCGGCGTGTAGGGGGTCCCGCGCCCGTTGCTCGCACAGGCCTCGACGTGTCCGGCCAGGCGCATCGCTGCGAGGCGCCTCTCCAGGGAGGGATAGCTGAGCGGGGTGATCACGCGGTCGAGCTCGGTAAGCGACAGCGGAGCGGTCGCCAGCACACGCAGCATGGTCGTCGACCAGCCCTCCGCGAGCGATTTGATCGCAGACTTGGCGGCGTTGCCTCCGAGCGGTAACTCGCCGTTAGGACCCAGCTCGAGCCAGCGCTCGAGGGTGTCGGCGACGAAGAGGAGACCTCGGCCGGCGGCGCTCAGCTCGTACTCGAGAACCCCGGGAAATCGGTTGCGTCGCTGCTTTTCGATCGCACCGATCTCCTCCAGACGCTTGAGCTGCGCGCGCAGGGTGGTCTGGGCGGGAGATCCCGTCTCCTGGCGCAGCTGAACCTGCTGCTTCGGGCCCTCCGCGAGGGCTCGCAAGATCGGCACATTCAGCGGTGCGGAGAGCAGCACAAGGGTATGCGCTCCGGAGCGCGCCCCATTCCCGCTCCCGTTGACCGTGTTCCCAGTCAAGCAGGGTCATTATGTCATTAATCAGTTTTATTTGGGGACTTGGCGAGGTTCGACTTTGCCGAACAGCTTCTCGTGCAGGCTCTCGACGAGGATTTTGGCGAGCTCGACGTCGCCGCCGGCTTCCACCCGCGCGGCCGCCGGGTCGATCAGCGTGTCGAGCCAGTCGCGCGGCGTTCCGGTCGCCCAGGTCTCGGGCTCCTGCTCGAGCAGGGTGGAGGAAGTGACGACGTAACCGCCCTCGACCTGCGCCGTCGCGCCGGCGATGAGTGGTGGGCCGCCGGGGATCTGGACACCGAGCCGACAGGTGCCACGCAGGTCGGGCGGCAGCTGCAGCAGCGGCAGCGTCAGCTGGAAGGACGCCTCGACGTCGAGGATGTCGGGAGGATCGACGTCTTCCTCGGGGAACAGGGTCTCCGCCCGAGCCGCCGCGGCGAGTGGGGCGATGCCTTCGCGCAGCCAGGCCGTCGGCGTGTAGCGCGGCTCCCCGCCACCGCCGTCGGCTTCGGCCAGGCCGTTGCGCAGCAGGGCATCGAGGTGTTCCTCCGTGGTCTCGTCGTCGAGCGGCACGGCCGCGGCCAGCTCGGGCAGGGTCACCGGTTCGGTGGCGAGCGCGTGCGTGACCGTGGCCGACCAGCAGCAGACGAGGGCGGCGAGCGGGTCGGCGCCCTCCGGGCCGATCCGCAGCGGCCCGTCGGGACAGCTCCGCAGCCAGCGTTCGAGTACGAGGCCGACGGCAAGGAACAGCTCGCCCTTGGAGGTGGTTTTCATCGAGGCGTGGGGCCCGATGAACTCGCTGACGTCGACTCTCGCCATCGGCCCCTCCGCAGGTCTCTCGTGCCCGCGGTCCTCGAGCTCCTCTTCGAGCTCCGCCTGGTCGATCTCACCCAGCAGCCCGCCTTGGAGCGCCCGCTCAAGTAGGCCGAGAAGTTCCTCGCGGGACTCCTCGCTGGTCATGAAGAGCAGCGTCAGCGTCCCCGCCCGCGCCCTGAACTCCCCGTCGGTGGCCTCCCGTGCAGCCACGGGCCCATTATGTCATCCATCGGCCGTTTTTGAGTACTGATCGAGTTTGCAGCTTCGGTCGCGCTCTTCCCTACGCGGCCGCTGAGGGGAACAGCAGCTGGTGCAGCTCGTGGAGGAGGCGCCGAGCGAGGTCGCGGTTGCCCCCCGTGCGCACATGGACGACGTCGGGCTCGATCACGGTGTCGAGCCACTCGCCGGCCGAGGCGGCCGCCCAGGCATCGACCACCTCCTCCAGGCCGGACTCGCAGGAGGCGAGGCGGCCCTCCGCGACGCGGATCGTGAGGCCGGCGGGGCTGCCGGGCACCTCCCGGTCGAGGTCGACGGCGAGAGAGCAGGTGCCAGACACCTCCGGCGGTAAGTGGAGCAGGGGCAGTGTCAGGTGGAGCGCCGCTTCGACATCGCGCGCCGCGATCGGCGCCGTGTCGCCATTCGGATGGCGTAGCTCCAGCCGCGCAGCCGCCCCCAGCGGAGCGATTGCCATGCGCAGCCACTCTGTCACCGCAAAGCGCTCCTCACCGCGACCATCCTCCTGCGCGTCGACCAGGCCGACGCCGATCATCTCCTCGATCCGTGCCTCGACCGTCTCTTCCGCCAGGACGTAGACGGCCTTGGTCGTCTCCGTCAGCGTCAGCGGCCCTGGCGCCAGCGCGTGGACCACGGTCGAGCACCAGCCGCCGAGCAGGGCCGAGAGCGCCGGGCCGGCCTCCGGCCCGATCCCCAGCGGCCCCTCCGGGCATAGGCGGAGCCATCGTTCCAGCACCGCCGCGACGAAGAGCAGTTCGCGGCCGGCAGCGGTCGGCTTCAACGGGGTGTCCTCGTCGATGACGTCATCGGGTCCGAAGTCGAAATCCGCCGGTTCGACCAGGTAGGGGTCGGTGATGATCGCCATGTCGATTGGGTCATCGGGCTGGGGCGGCTCGAACTCATCGACGACTTCCGCCCCGGTCGCGGCCTCGGCCAGCAGCGCCAGCAGGAGGCTGCGCTCCATTGGGCTGGCGAGGTAAAGGAGGGTGAGCGCTCCCGCCCGCGCCCGAAAGCCGCCCGCGCCGCCGTCGCTCTCGGGCGCCCCTTGCAAGGCTCAGGCGACTGGTATGCCGAACAGCGCTCGGTGTAGGGCCTCCACCGCGGCCTCGGCCAGCCAGCGATCGCCGCCGGCGCGCACGTGCTTGGCGTCGGGCTCGATCACCGTGTCGAGCCACTGCGTCGCGGTCGCGGCAGCCCACGCGTTCGCCTTGCGATCGAGCCCGGAGGTGACCGCGACGACCCGCCCTTCCTCGATTCTTGCCGTGACCCCGGTGAGCGCTTCGCTCTCGTCCTCGGCCAGATTCAGCCCCATGCTGCACGTGCCGGTCAGCTCCTTCGGCATCTCGATCAGCGGCAGGCTGAGGCGGAAGCCCGCCTCGACGTCGAGCGGCTCGATCGGGGCCATGCCCTCCATCGGGCTGCGCCGCTCCAGCCGGGCTGAGGCGATCAATGGTGCGATTCCCAGGCGCATCCAGTCGGTGAGCGCGTAGAGCGGTTCGCCGCCGCCGGGGAGGGACTCGATCTGGCGGGCATCGTCCATCGCCTTCATCAGTCCTTTGAGCTCGCCCCGGCTGATGTCTTCCACCGCCTTCTCCAGCTCGACGAAGGTGAGCGGTTCGCGGGCCAGCGCATGCACCACAGTCGCCGACCACGCTTCGGCCAGCGCCCCCACCGCGTCCTCCGCTTCTCCCCCCTCGAAGTCGAGTGGGCCGTGCGGGGCGCTCTGCAGCCAGCGCTCGACGACGAAGCCGGCGTAGAGGGCTTCCTGGCCACCGGCGCTGACTTGGTAGAAGCGGCCAGGCTCGAGTTCGAGCGGTCGCTCCAGGACCGAGCGCAGGATGCCGCGGTTGATCGGGTCCGCGGCCATCAGCAGAATCCGCGCGCCCGCGCGCATCTTGTGCCTCCTCGCCCTGATGTCGTGCCCCGACATCCTGCCTGGGATTGTGACATGAAGCAGCCCTCTTTGGGAACCAGCGAGGGAATCTTTGGGATCGCACCTCGGAGCAGAGTCGCGGATGTACGTCTGTTCCGGCGAAAACCGCCCGCGACTCAAGCCTGGGTCACCTGCTGTCGAGCTATTTGGCGAACACATGAGGGAGCAGCTCAACAGCAATCCGCTCGTACAGCTCGCCATAGTCGGCGTGCTGCTGGTCGGCGTCGCTGTATTCCTCATGTCCGGTGGTGGAGGCGAAGAAGAACCGGCTGCTCCCGAAGCGACGCTGAGCACCACCACGCCCACCGAAGCGAGCGGCGGCGACTCGCTCTCCTCGGCACTCTCGCCTGTTGGCGATTCTCCCCTTGCGGCACCGCCGCCACCGCAGCCAGTCCTCGACGCTTGGGAGGCCAACAAGACGCTCGTCCTGCTCTTTGTCCGCGATGGCGGCATCGACGATCGCCTGGTCAAGGCTGCCACCGATCAGCTCGAGGGCTTCCGCGACGCCGCGGTCTTCGTCGTCCCGGCCGCCAAGATCTCGCGCTACGCGACGATCGCCGAGGGGGTCGGCGTCGACCGGGTGCCGGCGCTGGTCGTGGTCACTCCCAAGAACCTGAAGAGGACGGTGCCCACCGCCTCGGTCAGTTACGGCTTCCGCAGCCGGCAGAGCATCGCCCAGGCCGTGATCGACGCTGGCTACAAGGGCAAGACGCTCGACTACCACCCCTGACGCGCTCCCGCGATAAGCGCTACAGAATTCCCTAGCAAACGCTAAGCTGGGGTGGTCGTGGGGGATCGGGGACTCACAGCGGCTGGCCGCCTAGGTCGGACTTGGCCGACGGTTGCGGTCATACTCGCGCTTCTCCTGGCCTGCATCGCAGGCGGTTGCGGTGCCGAGGCAACCGAGAATGGCGACCCGACGATCACGGTCGGCTCCAAAGCCACCACCGAAGAAGAAATCATCGGCGAGATCTACGCGCAGGCGCTGGAAGCGGCCGGCTACAAGGTGAAGAGAAACCACGATATTCCCGCCGGCTTCCCGCCATTCGAGCAGAAAAAGCTGCACATATCGGGCTATCCGGAGCACCTCAACATCGCCATCAAGGATCTCCTCAGGAGTAAGCAGGATGTGCCGGGCGATCCCAGGAAGGCTTACGAAATGGCGAAAGAGGGCCTTGAAGAGAAAGGCCTGGTTGCCTTCCCTCCCGCCTCCCTCTCCCGTTTCAAAGCAGTCGGGATGCTGAGGAAGACGGCCGAGGAACGGAACCTGGAGACGCTGTCGGACCTGAAGGAGCAGGCCGGCGAAATGAGCGTCAGAGCCGATGACTACTGCGGGTTCCTGACCGACTGCCTCGTAGGGTTGACGCGCTTCTACGGAATTTCTTTCGAAACGTTTTCCCCGATTGAAAAGAACGAACGCTACAAAGTCTTGAAGAACGGTGAAGCGGACGCCTCGATTCTCCTCAGCACCGAAGGGCAGCTGGCGGGGAAGGACAGCAAGTTCGTGATCCTCGAGGACGACAAGGAACGGATGCCGGCTGGTCAGGTCTTCTGGCTGACCACCGAGGACCTGGTCGAGGAAGCCGGCCCTCGATACGAAAAGACGATCGTCACCGCCCAAAAGGGCCTGACCCTGAAGCTCATGCAGGAGCTCGACGCAACAGTGAATTTCGACGGTAAACCGGCAGTCAAGGTCGCCGCTGAATATCTGAAGTCGATCCACTACAAGGCGCCGTGACAGGCATATGTCGAGCCGGCGACTTCCAGCAGGGATCTGTCGCGACTGGAGCCGGCCGGCAGTAGCGGTATTGCTGGCCTTCATTCTCGGCTGTGTTGCCGCCGGCTGTGGCGACGCCGGTGCAGCGGGAAGCGGTGACGTGACGATCACGGTCGCCTCGCGGGGGTACGAGGAAGAGGAAATCTTGCGCGAGATCTACGCCGGCTCGCTGGAAGCAGCTGGGTTCGAGGTCGAGCGGCGCCGCGGACCGGGGGTGCCATCGGAGGAACTGGAAAAGGGGTTGATCTCCGGGTATCCGGAGCACCTGGATTCGGCCCTTATCGAAATAGGCTCGATGGACCCCGAAGCTGTACCCGGCCAAGTCAAAGCTGCCTATCGAGCGACGAAACGGCAACTCGGTCCGAACGGCCTCATCGCCTTGCCCCCTTCGTCCTTTGCGCGGTCCAAAGTGATCGGAATATCGGAGAAGACGGCCGACGAAGGCAACGTCAAGACCCTCTCGGACCTTGAGCGCCTGGCGTCGGAGATGAACGCAGCAGGCGGCGAATACTTCTGTTACTGCCACGGGCGGGCATGCCTCTCCGGGCTCGAGCAGGCCGGGGTCGTCTTCGAAGGATTTTCGCTTATGGAACCAGCCGCTCGCCTTCGCCGCGAATTGAGGAAGGGGGGAACGGACGCCGCGGTGTTCTTCGCTACCGATGGACGATTGGCGCGGGAGGCCGATTGGCTCGTTCTGCTCGAAGACACGGAACATCGTTTGCCGGCCGCCAACGCGTTTTGGCTAACCACTCAGGAGGTGATCGATGAAGCGGGTCCCGACTATGAAAAGGCGATCCTCGAGGCGCAGAAAGGGCTGACGCTCGAAATCATGCGCGGGCTTGACGCGAAGGTGGAACTCGAAGACATGGAGCCCGCTGAGGTCGCTGCCCAATACCTGTCTCAAGTTGATAGACCGTAAATCTAAATCTTCTTAGCAATCGGTAAGCTGTTGCGCGTGGAGCAAGGGAAGTTCGCACGCGGGGGGTGGCTGTATTGGAGGGGGCTCGCCGCCTTGATCGCATTGATCGTGGCCTCTGGCTTCATCGTCTCTGGTTGCGGTGGTGCCGATGCGAAGGAGAACGGCGAGATCACGCTTACGGTCGCTTCACGCGGTTACGCCGAAGAGAAAGTGCTGCGCGAGATCTACGCGCAGAGCTTGGAGGCAGCTGGGTTTGAGGTAAAACGGCGCAGCACCGGGGGGTTGCCACCGGAGGAAATGGAAAAAGGGCTTATCGCGGGGTACCCAGACCATCTGGATACTGCCCTGACCGAGAGAACGTCCCTCGAACTAGAAGACGCACCAGTGTCCGCGAAAGTCGCTTACCAGGAAGTGAAGAGACAGGCCGGCGAAACGGGCTTCGTGGCATTCCCGCCCGCATCGCTCGATCGAGCCAACGTGATCGGAGTGCGGAAAGAGACGGCCGAAGAGAGCGGGCTCGAGGCCCTTGCCGACCTCAAGGGACCCTCAGCCCGGATGCGTGCGTTAGTGGCTGGAGTCTCGTGTCCTAACTGGTTATGCCTGGTCAGCTTCGAACGTGCCTATGGAATCACCTTCGAAGGGTTCTCTGCGGTCGACGACGTCGGGTCGCTCTACAAGGCCCTCAGGAGCGGCAAAACGGATGCCATCGTTCTTACCAACACCGATGGCCGGCTGGCCAGCGAGAAGAGGTGGCTCGTGCTGCTCGAAGACGAGCAACACCGGATGGCGGCCGGCAACGTGTTTTGGATGACGAACGAGGACGCAATCGACGAAGCGGGGCCGGACTACGAAGAAGCGATAGTCGACGCGCAAGACGAGCTCACGCTCGATGTCATACGCGAGCTCACCGCCCAGGTCGAACTGGAAGGGAAGTCGCCGGTCAAAGTCGTCGCCGTGTACCTGAAGTCGGCTGGCTAGCCCGTCGCGTCGTTCCCGCGCCCTCGCCGCGCTCCTGGGCGGGAGGCTGCAGGTCGCCCGGCGCTCAAGCCTGCCTCGTTCGCTGTCGACCAAGATAGACGGACGTATGAGCCGTCCGGGTTATCCGATGAGCGAAAGGCGCGACAGCTGAGCATGGACTCGCGGGGGGACTTCCCGAGTCACCTGCGGCCGGTCCCCGACTCCGGCGACTCGACCGCGCCTGCGCTCGACCCCGACGCCCAGGGCACGCCGGGGCTGACCCCGCCGCAGGTGCGGGGGCGCCATAGCGGCTTCGTCACCGACGTCCTCGTCGACCTCGGCTACGTCGGCGACGACGTCGCTCGCCAGGCGATCGAGACCGCCCGCACCGCCGGTCGCCCGCCCGAGCGGCTGCTGGTCGAGCAGGGCTCGATCACCGCCGACCAGCTCTCACGCGCCGTCGCCGAGCGCTACGGCCTCGACCACGTCGACCTCTCCGCCTATCAGGTCGACATGGCGGCGGCCAACCTGATCTCGGTCAACACGGCGCGCCGTTACCGGGCGCTGCCGGTCGGCTTCGTCGACAAGGAGACGCTGCTGGTCGCGATGGCCGACCCGACCAACGTGCTTGCGGTCGACGACATTCAGATCGCCACCGCGCTCGATTGCCGCGTCGCCGTCGCCGCCGAGGAGGACATCGAAGCGCTGATCGGCCGCCTCAACACCCTGCAGAGCGCCGTCAGCGAGTCGATCAGCGAGGGCGAGGCCGAGGCTGAGGACGAACTGGCCGAAGTCGCCGACATGGAGGTGAGCGCGGAAGACGCGCCCGTGATCAAGCTCGTCTACAGCATCCTCGGCCAGGCGGTGGGGGAGGGGGCCTCCGACGTCCACTTCGAGCCCGGCGAGGGGGAGATGCGGGTCCGCTTCCGCGTCGACGGCGTCCTGCGCGAGGCCGCCCACGTGCCGAAGCGGATGGTCAACGCGGTCGTCTCGCGGGTGAAGATCATGAGCGACCTCAACATCGCCGAGAAGCGGGTGCCGCAGGACGGCCGCGTCAGCGTCACGGTGGAGGAGCGGCGGGTCGACCTGCGTGTGACCACGCTGCCGACCCAGCGCGGCGAGGGGGCGACGATCCGCATCCTCGACAAGGACAACGCGCAGCGCTCGCTCGACGAGCTCGGCATGGACGGCGGCGCCCGCGAGCGGTTCGAAGGCGCCTTCCATCAGGCCTACGGCGCGGTCCTCGTCACTGGGCCCACCGGCTCGGGAAAGAGCACGACCCTCTACGCGGCCCTGCAGGAGCTAAACGAAGTCGAGAAGAACATCATCACGATCGAGGACCCGGTCGAGTACAGGCTCGACGGGATCAACCAGATCAACGTCAACCGCAAGGCCGGGCTCGACTTCGCCACCGGCCTGCGCTCGATCCTGCGCGCCGACCCCGACATCGTCATGGTCGGCGAGATCCGCGACGGCGAGACGGCGCGGATCGCGATCGAGGCCGCGCTCACCGGCCACATGATGCTCTCGACCCTGCACACCAACGACGCGCCGGGCGCGATCACGCGCCTGACCAAGATGGGGATCGAGGCCTTCCTGATCGCCTCGGCGGTCGACTGCGTCGTCGCCCAGCGGCTCGCCCGCAAGCTCTGCAGCCACTGCAAGCGGCGCACGATCGTGCCGCCCCAGGCGCTGACCGAAGCCGACATCCGGGTGGGGGGAGAGGTCGAGGGCTACGAGCCGGTCGGCTGCTCGCGTTGCAACCACAGCGGCTACCGCGGCCGGGTGGGGCTCTACTCGGTGATGAAACTCAGCGAGCGGATCAAGGAGATGGCGGTCGCCCAGGCCTCCGAGGCCGAGATCGCCGCGGTCGCCCGCGAGGAGGGCATGCTCACCCTGCGCGAGGACGGCCTAGAGAAGGTCCGCGCCGGCCTGACGAGCCTCGAGGAGGTCGTCCGTGTCACGACCTGAGCCGATATCGCCGTTTTCCCCCCACCCCGGTGGGGAAAATGCAGCAATCGACGGCCCTAAAGAGATCGACTTCGGGAGTCGATCTAGCTGATCATGACCTTCGATTTCTCAGAGGTCCTGGCGCGCATGGTCGAGAGTCGTGCCTCCGACGTGCACCTCACGCCCGGGGTGCCGCCGTCGATGCGCGATAAGGGGAAGATCGTGCCGATGGAGGGCTTCCCGGTGCTCTCCGGCCAGGAGACGCGCGAGGTGGTCTTCAGCATCCTCAACGACGACCAGCGCAAACGCTTCGAGAACGCCAAACAGCTCGACTTCGCCTACGCGATCCCCGGGGTCGCGCGCTTCCGCGTCAACTGCTTCTTCCAGCGTGGCTCGGTCAGCGCCGCATTCCGCCTGGTGCCGCAGGACATCCCCTCGCTCGACTCGCTCAAGGTGCCGCAGGTGCTGCGCGAGCTGGCGGCTAAACCGCGCGGCTTCGTCCTCGTCACCGGGCCGACCGGCTCGGGTAAGAGCACGACCCTGGCGGCGATGATCGACGTGATCAATTCCGAGAACCAGGACCACATCCTCACGATCGAGGACCCGATCGAGTTCCTGCACCAGCACAAGCGCTCGATCGTCAACCAGCGCGAGGTGGGCAGCGACGCGCCCGACTTCGCCCTCGCCCTGCGCGCCGCCCTGCGCGAGGACCCCGACGTGATCCTGGTCGGCGAGATGCGCGACCTCGAGACCATCAGCACGGCATTGACCGCTGCTGAGACGGGGCACCTTGTCTTCGCATCCTTACATACTCAATCGACCGCGCAGACGGTCGACCGAATCATCGACGTCTTCCCGCCCCAGCAGCAGGGCCAGGTGCGGACGCAGCTCTCGATCGCCCTGCAGGGGATCGTCACCCAGCAGCTGCTGCCAACCGCCGATGGGACCGGCCGCGTTGTCGCCACCGAGGTGCTGGTGCCGACGCCGGCGATCCGCAATCTGATCCGCGAGGGCAAGACGCACCAGATCTACGCCGCCGTGCAGACCTCCGGCGCGGTGGGGATGCAGACGATGGACGCCGACCTGGCGCGCCTGGTGCGGGCGGGGACAATCACCCGCTCGCTGGCCGAACAGCGCGCCTCGGTGCCGGAGGAGCTCAAACGCCTGCTCGGCTCGGCGCCGGTGGTGCCGGCCGCGCTCCAAGGCGACGGCGCCATGGGAGGGGGCGCCCCAGCCGGGGCGCCCGCGCCGACCTTCACCCCGGGGGCATAGTCGATGGCTAGCGCGAGCACCTTTGCCTTCCGCGCGATGGACGTCGCCGGGGCCGCCACCGCCGGCGAGGTCGAGGCCGAGTCCAAGGCCCAGGTCACCGAGCAGCTGCGCCAACGCGGGCTGATCGTCCTCGACGTCAGCGAGAAAAAGGCGCCGTTCGCGATCGAGGACGCCTTCAAGCGCTGGAAGTCGGTCGACGTGCGCGAGCTCGCTGTCTTCTCGCGCCAGTTCGCCACCCTGGTCGCCTCCGGCATGCCGATGCTGCGCACCCTGCACACGCTGGAGGAGCAGACCCGGGACGACAAGATCAAGGAGGCGGTCGCGGGCGTGCGCGCCGACGTCGAGGCGGGCAGCACGCTGGAGCAGGCGATGGAGCGCCACCCCGAAGTCTTCGACCGCCTCTACCGGGCGATGGTCCGCTCGGGCGAGGAATCGGGGCGGCTGGAGGAATCGCTCGACCGGGTCGCCTACCAGGTGGAGAAAGCCGACGCGCTGCGCCGCCAGGTCAAATCGGCGATGACCTACCCGATCCTCGTCTTCGGCTTCGCCACCCTGGCGCTGCTAGGCGTGGTCGCCTTCATCATTCCCGTCTTCGTCGGCGTCTTCGAAGAACTCGCCGAAGACCATCCCGAAGAAGAAGCGTCCTTGCCCCTGCCCACTCAGGCCTGCGTCGCCGCCTCCGACGCGATCACCGGCTACTGGTTCATTCTCATCCCCCTCCTCGTCGGCCTCACCGTCGGTTTCTTCCAGTGGAAGAAGACCGATCGCGGCAAGGAGATGTGGGACCGCACCAAACTGCGCTTTCCCTTCACGATCGGCGACGTGATCCAGAAGATCGCCCTGGCCCGCTGGTCGCGCACCTTCTCCGGCTCGGTCTCGGCCGGTGTGCCGATGCTGCAGTCGATCAAGCTGACCGGCGAAACGGCGGGCAACGTCGTGCTCGAGCAGGCGATGGAAGACCTCTACTCCGCCGCCAAGCGGGGCGGCTCGCTGGCGGGGCCGATCGAGCGCAACCCGATCTTCCCGCCGATGGTCGGCCATATGGTCGCCGTCGGCGAGGAAACCGGTCAGCTGGAAAACATGCTGGCGAAAATCGCCGACTTCTACGAGACCGAGGTCGATGCCAAGGTCAAAGCGCTCACCTCGCTGATCGAGCCCTTGATGATCGTCTTCGTCGGCGGCGTCGTCGGCTTCATCGTGATCGCGATGTACCTGCCGATCTTCAGCCTCTACGACAAGATCGGCTGAGGCCGCACCTACGTCATTCGGCCAGCTCCTGGCCTGCCTGGTTCAAAGCATGCGTTCGTCGCCTTATGAGGGAGTACCGTCAATCGATGATGGGCGCGGCGCCTCACATCCGGCAGGGTGAGACCCCCGGTGGGGGCGGGATTGGCGATGCCGGCGAGGTTCGCGAGGCGACCACGCGTCTGCCAGAGCGCCAGCGAGAAGCGCTGACACTGGACACGGGCGGCCGCTCGTACGAGGAGATCGCGGCAGCGATGGGAACGAACCGCGACGCGGTCGCCCAGCTGATTGCCCGCGCGCGGATCAACCTCTACGACGAGCTTCGCGGTACTCCCCTGGCCTCGGTGGTCCCGTCACCCGATTGCGAACGGGCGTTGCCGCTGATCGCGATGGGCGAAGACGGACAGATCGAGCCCTCGTCGGGCGACACGCAGTGGATCGAGGCTCACCTGGCGGAATGCGGCCGCTGCCGGCTCGGCGAGGAGCAGATGCGCGCGGCTGCCGCCGCCTTCCTCTTGGCGCCGGCACTCGCAGCTGGGACGGATTCAGGGGAGAGGAAGGGCGGAGCTGCCGGGAGGGCGCCGGGAACGGCCTCTCAGGAAGCGACTGTGGGAGCGTCCGGTCCGGCGGCACCCGCTGGCGGCAGGGCGCGCCGTCGGGTGACGTTCGGGGCTGCCTCGGCCGTAACGCTGCTTCTCCTCGCCGGTGTCGCCCTGGCCCTCACCCGAGACGATCGACCGACGACTGTCAGTCCCGCTGCCGGAGCGACGACCGAGAAAGGCGCTGGGCAAGCGGATCGCGGCGGACGACCGGCCAACGGCGGCAAGACGAAGAGCGGAGCGGCGAAGCGGGGGGTCGAGAAGAAGACCGCGGCAGGGTCGACGACTACTGCCAGCAGCGCGGGAGAGGCGGTTGCGGCGGAATCGACGTCGGCTCCGACCTTCCAGGCGGCTGACGGTGGCGCAGCGAGTGGTGGACGCGGCAGCGACAAGGCAGCTACCGGCCAGAGCGGCGGGTCCGGCGAGGCCGCCATCGAGCCGACTCACCAGACCGCCGCGTCCAAACCCAGCTCCTCCAAGCCAAAGGCAACGCCCGCCCCGGCGCCCGCACCGACTGCCACGGCTCCGGCTCCCGCGCCCGCGCCGTCCCCCGCTCCCGAAGAACAGCCTGACGGCCCGGGCCGCAGCGACGAAGCCCCCGGCAAACCGGCCGATCGCCCACCGCACTAGGCGGCGGTCCGTTCCCCAAGCGCCCTCCCGCGCTGGCGGCGTTTACATAACAGTTCAGTCCTTTTACGAGGTATTTCGTAGGCCGTCGGTCCGGAGTTTGTCGTCCGCCTGAGTTTTGGCACGACGACGCCCAAATTTCGGGGATCAAGGGTTTCGAGGCGCTGCCGAATAGGGGAGGGTGATGAATCTGCCAGTGCTTCGGTGCAAAAGGCAAACCCGCCGCGAGGCGGGGGCGCAAAGTCTTCGGGGCTCCGCTTGCGGAGCCGGCCGGGCTACCACCGGGGTCGACAGACACCACGTGGCTTCAAGCGACGGGGCTCTGGCGCAAACGATTAGGACCATAGGAGGTCACTAATGTTTCTCCAGAATCTCCGGGCCAAGATTGGCGCCCGGCTCAACGGCGATCGGGAGGCGGGCTTCACGCTGATCGAGCTTCTCGTCGTCATGCTGATTCTCGGCATTCTCGCCGCGATCGCGATTCCCGCGTTCTTCAACCAGCGGGACAAGGGCACGGACGCTCAGGCCAAGGCCGCGGCGCGAACCGCCCAGACCGCGATCGAGACGTACGCGACCGAACATGGCGGTAGCTACACCGAAGCCACGCCAGCAATCCTGAAGGGAATCGAGCCAACCCTGGTCGATTCGGGTACGAAAAACAATGTCATTACCGTTTCGAACCTTTCGGGTACCGGCTACACGGTGACGTCGGAATCCGGAACCGGCACTACGTTCAGCATCACGCGAGCCGGGGGTGCCATCACCTTCGACTGCAGCGAAAAAGTCGCCGGTAAAGGTGGCTGTCCGAAAGGCGGGGCCTGGAACAAATAGTTTCTGAAGCATCCGCAGCCGGCGTTTTCGGCCGAAAAGGGCGGGCCCCTGGGCCCGCCCTTTTCATTACCCAGTTTTTCGTCTGGACGCATGGTCGATATGTCCACGAATGCAGGCTTTTCATGCAGCCCTGGGGGAATCCCTCAAGGAAGCGGCTCTGGCGTCGATCTAAGGCTGGACGCATGGCCATCTTCAAACGACTCCTGAATTCGGAGAGCGGCTTCGCCGTTCCGAGCGTGCTGCTCTTGACCGTCGCGGCGATGGGCATCGCCACCGTCGGCGTGATGGCCTCGATCGAAGGGCAGAGCGGCACCGTGCGCGACCAGGGCTCGAAGACGGCGCTGGCGGTCGCCGAGTCGGGCGTCGACCAAGCCCTGCTCCACTACAACCGCGGCGTTTCCCCTTGCGTGCCGGCCACCGAAGGCGATTGGTGCGGGCCGGTCACGGGGATGTCCGTGAACGGAGGCACCGTCTCCTACTGGTCGCGCCTGGCGAGTGGCGAGGAGTGCGCCGTCGGCAACGAAGTCGAATGCGTCGAGATCGTCTCGCAGGGCACCGTCGGCGGCGTCACCCGCCGCGTAGACGTCTACGCCTCGACCGTTCCCACCGAGGACTCGGCCGGCGGCGGCCCCTTCGCCAGCGCCAGTGTCCTCTCGCTCGACACGATCGAACTGGACTCGAACTCGATGATCCACACGGGCACCGCCACCAACGGCAACCTGATCCTCAAATCGAATGCCAAACAGTGCGGGCAGGCGAGCGTCGGCCTCGGTAAAAAAATGGAAACGAGCTCAAACGCCGGCTACTACTCCGACGCCGACTGCAAAAGCCAATACAGCACCGTTTTGCAGCAGGAGCTGACCCTGCCGCCGGTCAACCAGGGCGACGCCGCGACCAACAACGACAACGCCCGCTTCTTCGCGCTCGACACGGTCAGTGGCAACAAAGCCGACGCTTGCTGGAGCGGCAAAAGGGCCGACGGGCAGACCACGAGCAACTGCAAAACGCGCGAGCTGCGCGTCGACAACAACAGCGCGGTAACGCTGGGCGGCTCGGTCTACAGCTTCTGCAAGCTTTCCTTGGACAGCAACAGCGCCCTCTATATCGCTTCCGGCCAGAAAGTGACGATCTACTTCGACTCTCCGGAGGCCTGTGGGTACTCGCCCGGCGTCACCCAGCTCGACCTGCGGTCGAACTCGCGGATCACCTCCTCCACGGGGGATCCGATCGACGTCGCGATGCTCTTCGTCGGCTCGGAAACTCGTCAGACCAAAATCCAGCTCAACAGCAACACCTCCGTCAACGGGCCCTGCGAGCAGAACTTCGTCATCTACGCGCCGCGTTCCGACGTCGATCTCGACAGCAACTCGAAATTCTGCGGCGCCGTTGCCGGCAAAACCGTCCACCTCGACTCCAACGCCGAAATCTGGACCGCCAGCGGGACGGACGACTTCAACCTGCCGGGAGTCGAAATCCCGGAGACGCCGGCCCACTACACGCCCTACCGCTTCGTCGAATGCAGCGCGGTGACGGCGAGCCCGCCCGACGCGGGATGCTGAGCCAATGGCACGGGCGCGCAAAGTCGCCGGGGCGCTCCTGCGCGAGCAGCGGGGCCTCACCCTGGTCGAGCTGCTCGTCGCCTCGATGCTCGGTCTGCTCGTCGTCGGTGCGGGGCTGAGCATCTTCATCAGCGCGATCCGCAGCGAGCCGCGCAACACGTCCAAAGTGGCGGCGATCCAGCAAGCCCGGTTCACCGCCGACCGGATCGTGCGCGAGTTGCGCCAGGGCTGGGAAGTGCCGACGACCCCCACCTCGAGCCAGTTGGCAATCTCCACCTACGTCAAGGCGACGAGCTGTGGCGGCGCCCCGGCGAGCACGGCGATCCCTTGCCGCGTCACCTACGTCTGCTCCGCCGGGAACTGCACCCGGACCGTCGCCCAGCCCGACGGCAGCGCGTCGGGCCCGGCGGTGCAGGTCGTCAGCGGCCTCTCCAACTCGAACGTCTTCACCTGGACTCCCTCGACCGACCCGACCTACATCGGCGTCACCTTCTCCCTCGCGACCGGCGGCGACCCGGTCACGTTGAGGGACGGCGTCGCCCTGCGCAACCCGGACGAAGAAGCATGAGGCGCGAGGACGGCATGACGGTGGTCGAGGTGCTGGTCGCCGGCCTGATCCTGATCGCCGGTGGGCTGGGCGTGCTCGGCATCGTCGATGCCGCCAGCCGCAACACCTTCCGCGCCGAGCAGAGCCAAGTCGTGGCCAACCTGCTGCAGGGCGAGATGGAGAAACTGCGTCAGATCCCCTACGAAGAGCTGGCGCTCGACGAACTGCCGGTCCAGGTGTCCGATCCCGAACACCCCAACTCGCGCGTTTCCAGCGAGACCTTCTTCTACGCTGGCCGCAACGGCACCGGCCTCAAACAGCTCGTCTACAACGGCGGCACCAGCGGGGGGGAGACGATCGAAGGCGGCACGGTCGATCCGGGACCGACGCCTTTCCAGGTCGGCGAGATCAAAGGCAGCATCTACCGTTACCTCGTCTGGGACACCTGCCCCTCGGCGCTCTGCCAGGACGGCAGGCACCTGAAGCGCGCCGTCGTGGTCGCCCGCCTCGACGAGACGGGCTCGGGTGGAGTCCGCCGCTACCAGGAAATCCAGGGGCAGTTCGTCGACCCAGAAGTAGAACCGGCGGAATTCCCCTCGCAGGAACCCGGCGGCAGCGAAACGGAGCCGTGGACGCTGTGGCTGACGGATACGCCATGCAGCCAGGCAGCGCGCCTACCGCTGCCGTCGAGCAATGGAAACCACGCGGCCCACAACACGCGCGGCAACTGCGTCGACGGTCCGCAAGGAGGCAGCGTGCCCGGAGCCCCCGACCTGATGTGGTATGTGCCCGCAGGCGACGAAGAGGGCGTAGGACCAGTAGGAGCCAAAACCGACTACAAATACGACTTCTCGACCGACATCGAGCTCAGCGGATTCACCGACGAAGGCCTGCAGTTGATGCCAGGCCTCGACTGCGATTCATCCGCGGCTACGAAGCTCGCGAGCGGCGTCGCGACCGCTCCGGATCCGAACCCCGATGCGTTTCAGAAAGTCCATCGCTGGCTTTCGCCGCCCCTCACCGGGGTCTCCGAAGACCTGTTGCTGACCGGGGAAGGCACGCTCAACCTCTGGACGCAGACGATGGGCGGCACCCCTTACAAAGGCCGCATTTGCGCCTGGCTCTTCGTGCGGTCCCAGTCGGGCCAGACCGTCATCGACAAACTCGCGGTCAACCTCGGTCCGCCACTGAGCACTCACTTCGAGCACTTCGCCCAGTCCTGGCCGAGCGCCGTCTGGACCGAGATCTCGCTGCCGCTGAGCTTCGGCTACGCCGACGAGGGTGGAGCGCTGCCGATGACCCCTGGGTCGCGGCTGGGCCTGGCGCTGAGCGTCGGCGACGACAGCAAAGACGCGCTGCAGCTGCGTTACGACACGCCAAGCTTCGACAGCCGGCTGGAAGTGGCGACCACCGGCGCTCCGCCTCCCGCCCCCTGATAGCGCCTCCGCTCGAGCGGCCTCTGCCCCTGAGAACCTCTGTGCGCCGCTAACCGCCGTCCTCTCATGGGCCGATGATGCCTCAGACGTGGACCAGGCGACGGCGACGATCCTCCTCTTTCTCGTTGGTCTGCTGATCGGCAGCTTTCTCACCGTGGTGGCGCACCGGTTGCCGCGGGGTGAGTCCGTCGTCGGCGGGCGTTCGCGCTGCCCCGCCTGCGGCGCCCAGATCGCCGCCTACGACAACGTCCCGGTGTTCTCCTGGCTTCTCCTCCGCGGTCGGGCGCGTTGCTGTGGCGCGGCGATCTCGCCGCGCTACCCGCTGACCGAGCTGGCCGTCGGCCTGCTCTATGCCGCTACCGCCCTGGTCCTCTGGGACGACGCGGCTGAGGTCGCCCTCGGCATCGTCTTCGTGACGATGTTGGTGGCCGTCACGCTGACCGACCTCGAGCGGCGAATCATCCCCAACAAGATCCTGCTCGTGGCGGCGATCGGCGGCTTGGCGATCGTCGCGGTCGCCGATCCGAGCAGCCTGCCGGAACGGGCAATTGCCGCCGCCGCTGCGGGAGGCCTGCTGCTCGCGGCGGCCCTCGCCTACCCGCGCGGAATGGGCCTCGGTGACGTCAAGCTGGCGGCGACGATGGGGCTCTTCCTCGGACGCGAGGTGGGGCCGGCGATCCTCGTCGCCCTGCTCGCCGGCTCCCTCATCGGCCTGGCGATGATCGCCCGCCACGGCGCCGCCGCCCGCAAGCGCGCGATCCCCTTTGGCCCCTTCCTTGCCCTCGGCGGCGTCGTCGCCCTGCTCGCGGGCGACGAGCTGATCGATTGGTACCTGGGCACGTTCTGAGCCGGCCTCATAGGTCCGTCCAGGTTCTTCAATAACTGAGTAGTTGCAGGGCGAAAGGTTTGTCCTCTTCCTGTCGATCCATGGGGGGCGTGCTCTCTCTCGCCAGGCAGAAGAAGACCGACGGGCTGGTCGGCCTCGACATCGAGGCCGGCAGCATTGCCGCGACCGAGGTCGCGGTGAACGGCGTGGCGCGCGTGAAGGCATCGGCGATCGCCCCGCTCGATCCCGGCGCCTTTCACGAGGGCGAGGTGCTCGACGCCGATCATCTCGCCACCGCCCTCAAGGACCTTTTCGCCGAGCACAAGCTCGCCAAGCGCGTGCGGCTTGGGATTGGCAACCAGCGGGTGGTCGTCCGCACGGTGCGCCTGCCCGCTATCGAGGACCCGAAGGAGATGGACGCCGCGGTCCGCTTCCGTGCCCAGGAGCAGATGCCGTTGCCGCTCGACCAGGCGGTGCTGGAGCACCAGGTGGTCGGTGGCGTTGCGGCCGAGGAGGGGGGACCGGCCCAGGTCGACGTAGTCGTCGTCGCCGCGCGGCGCGACATGGTCTCCTCCTTCATCGAGCCGATCCGACGAGCGGGACTGGACCCGGTCGGCATTGATCTCTCTGCCTTCGGCATGATCCGCGCGTTGGCGGGGACGGCGGTTGAGGCCGCAGCCGACGCCGACGTCGAGCCCGACGCGGAGACCCAGGTCGCCCCGGGCGGCGCCGTGCTCTACTGCAACCTCGGCGACATCACCAACCTCGCCGTCGCCCGCGGTAGCGCTTGCCTCTTCACCCGAGTCTCCTACGCCGGCCTCGGTTCGATCGCCGCTCAGCTGACCAGTAGCCAGGGCATCGCTCCCGAGCATGCCACTCAGTGGCTGACGTACGTCGGCCTCGAGGCCCCGATCGAGAAGGTGGAGGGCGATCTCGAGACCGCCGCAGCCGCGCGGCGCGCTCTCGAGGAAGGCGTCACCTCGCTGACCGACGAGCTGCGGCTCTCGCTCGACTACTACGGCGCGCAGGAAGGCGCGCTGCCGGTCGAGCGCATCGTCCTCTGCGGGCCCGGCAGCGCCATCGCCGGTCTGGCGGCGCAGATGGAAGCCGGTCTCGGCCTGCCAATCTCCGCCGCCCGTCCCGCCGCCCTCGGTGGCTTCGAGGAGTCCGCGGCGGCCCGGCTCACCGTCCCCTTCGGCCTCGCGCTGGAGGACTGAGCGTGCGCCCCGTCAACCTGATCCCACCCGAGGACCGCCGCGGCGGCAGCGCGCCGCTGCGCACCGGCCCGCTGCCCTACGTGCTGGTCGGCGCGCTCGTCGCTCTTCTGGCCGGGATCACGGCGCTGGTCCTGGTCGGTAACCAGGTCTCCGAACGCGAAGGCGAGGTGGTGACGCTCGAGCGCGAAGACGCCCAGGCCGCGGCCAAGGCGCAACGACTTGCCGCCTACACCGAGTTCAGCGCAATGAGCGAACAGCGCGTAGCGACGGTCAGCGAACTCGCCGACAGCCGCTTCGACTGGGAGCGGGTGATGCGCGAACTCGCGCTAGTCCTGCCCAGCGACGTCTGGTTGGTGGGGCTGACGGCGACCGCGGCGCCGGAGGTGGCAGTCGAGGGCGGCGCCGGCGGAGACTCCGGGATGCGGGCGGCGGCGCCGGGGCCGGCGCTCCAGCTCAGCGGCTGCGCCGACGGCCAGGAGGCGGTCGCCGGCTTCGTCACTGCCCTGGAAGACATCGACGCGGTCACCCGCGTCGGCGTGCAGTCCTCCGAACTGCCGGAAGAAAAGGAAGGCGGTGGAGGAGACGGCGGGGAGGGTGAGTCGGAGTCCGGCGAGGAGTGCCGCACGCGCAAGTTCATCGCCAAGTTCGAGATCGTCGTCGCTTTCGACGCGGCCCCGGTCGCCGAGTCGGCCACCGAAGGAGAAGCGCCCGTGGCCACGACCGAACCGGTTCAGTCCTCGGAATCCGAAGGCTCCGAAGAAGAAGGCTGAGATGAAACTGGAGATGAACTCGAACAACCGGGCGATCGTCGTGGGCGTGGCGCTGGCCGTGCTCGCATTCGTCTTCTGGACCCAGCTGCTCAGTCCCAAGCGCGAAGAAGCGAAGAAGCTGGGCGCCCAAGTGGAGCAACTTGAAACTTCGCTGGTTCAGCACCAGGCTGAAATCGCCGAAGCCGAAGCGGCGCGGGAGGAGTTCCCGACCGATTACCAGCGCCTCGTCGTGGTCGGCAAGGCCGTGCCGGGCGACGATGACATCGCCTCGCTGCTGGTCCAGATGAACCGGTTGGCGGACGGTGCCGGCGGCACCTTCAGCAACCTCCAGCTGACGGCCGAAGGAGGCGAAGAAGCTGCCGCTGTGCCCTCGACCGGCGCAGGCACGCCCGCTTCCGCGACCGAGGTGGCGGCGTCTCTACTCCCCCTCGGGGCGACGATCGGACCGGCCGGCCTGGCCGTCATGCCCTACTCCGTCACCTTCGATGGCGACTTCTTCCAGATCGCCGACTTCATCAAAGGGATCGACTCACTTGTTGCCACCGACGACGAAGGAGTCGTCGTGGACGGCCGCCTGGTCACGATCGACGGCTTTGGGCTGGAAGCGGATCCGGCGCGGGGCTTCCCGGCGCTGACGGCCACTTTCGCCTTGACGACCTACCTCACCCCGCCGGGGGAGGGCGTGATCGGCGGCGTGACCCCGGGCGCGCCTGGTACCGAAACGCTGACGCCGGCGGCGACGACGACTGGAGCTGCGCCATGAACTGGTTGAAGAAGGGCCCGGAGCTGAAGATGCCCAAGCTGGGGAGGCCGAGCCTGAAGGGCTCCGGTTTGAAAGGGCCTGGCGTCAAACCGCCGGCCTTCCTCGCCGACCTCTACTACGACCTGCGCGACCGCCGCCTGCTGCTGCCGATCGCGCTGGTCCTCGTCGCGATCGGCGCCGTGCCGCTCCTCCTCGGCGACTCGGAGCCGGTCGAACCGCCGCCGGTCGCGGTCGAAAGCGGAGGCGAAGGTGCGAGCGCGTCCGCCAGCCTCGCCGTGGTCGAGGCGAAGCCCGGTTTGCGCGACTACCGCAAGCGACTCGGCAGCCGCACCGCGACGGATCCCTTCAAGCAGCGCTACACCGGTCTGCCCGAGTCGGCGCAGGTCGAAGCGGAATCCAGCTCGGTCAGCTCGTCGAGCTCCGCGGTCGAAGTCGAAGGCAGCGGTGAAACGATCGAAACGGCGCCCAGTAGCGGCGGGGCGAGCGGCAACGACGGCGGCGCCACGCCGGGCTCGGGCGGCGCCGGCGGTACCTCGCCGTCGGGCGCCGACGACGACGATCAGCACTTCTTCGCCTATCGGCCGACCATTCGCTTCGGTCCCGCCGGCGAGGGCGAGCTGAAGGTCTACGAGGACCTGCCGCTGGGCAAGCTGTTGCCTTCGGAGAAACCCGTGATGGCCTTCATGGGGGTCTCGGAGAGCGGCAACCGGGTCGCCTTCAACGTGTCACGCGAGGTCACCTGGGTGCGCGGCCCCGGCCAGTGCATCGGCGGCAAAGAAGAATGCAGCCTGCTCTTCCTGCGCGCCGGCCAGGCCGTCGACATCATGACCACGGTGCCAGGGCGGACCTTCCGCCTCGACGTGGTCAAGATCGAGTTCGTCGAAGTGGACCGTCCGAAGCCGGCCGGCTCCTCGGCCGCGGGCGGGCGCGGAAGCCTCGAAGGCTTCCAAAACTTCAGTAAGTGAAGCCATGGCGCTAAACTCGCTGTAGCGAGCCGGTTCTAATGCAATCCGGTGCGCGCCAAGGCCCGAATATGAGCGCCGAGAGCAACTCCCGCTGTCCTGTCTGCCGCACCGCCGACGTCGTCTGCGGCAAGTGGACGCTCCTCGTGATCCGCGATCTCGCCGACGGCTGCAGCCGCTTCTGCGAGCTGGAGCGCTCGCTCGAGGGGATCAGCCCGCGCACGCTCTCGCTCCGCCTGCGGGCGCTGGAAGAAGAGGGGATAGTCGCTCGCAACACCTTCCCCGAGGTGCCGCCGCGGGTTGAGTACGAGCTGACCGAGAAGGGCAGGGCGCTGGTCCCCTTGATCGAGGACATGCGCCGCTACGGCACCCGCTGGCTGCTCGAAGAGCAGCAAGTGGCGGAGCCCGCCGCCGTCTAGCTGCAAGCGTTCGTGCATACGCAGGAGCGCCGTGCGTGGGCGGGAAGGCTGCGGCGTGCGAGATCCGTTGCTCAACGAGGCGCTGCGGCGTTTGGCCGCCGAGGCGGCCACCCGGTTCACCACGCTGGTGGCGAGCGGGGACCAGCTTCCCTTCGACGTCGCCGAGCAGGAGGGTCCCGACGAGTCCTTCTTCCACAGCTACGTGCCGCTCACCGCGCGCTACGTGCGTGAGCGCGAGAGCGAGCTGCGCATTCTGCCGGCATTCGAGCCGGCGCGCGAGGCGGTCGCCCTGGGCGGCGTCGCCGCTCCCTACCTCGAGCAGCGCGGCGAGGTCGTACCGGCCGATCCCGGCGAGCGCGCGGCGCGCCTGCTGACCGTCTTCCTCGCCTCCCTCTGGGACGGCTGCACCGAGTTCGCCCTCGACCGCGAGCGGCTCGACGAGGCGCTGGCCGTGCTCGACGCCGAGGCGGGCGACGTCGACGAGGCCGACATCGTCGTCGTGCCGATCGTCGGCCTGCAGATGCAGGGCGCGCGGCTGCGACTGCCCCACGGGGTGCAGATCGTCCGCGCCGACAGCTTCGAGGCGCCGATCGAGGCGATGCGCAGCGAGGGCATGGGCCGCTCGGCCTGGGAGCCGCAGCTGCTGGCGATCGCCGAGCAGGGCGAGGGCCCCGACAGCGCCGCCGAGGCGCTGGACCAGCTGGGCGAGCTGATCAGCGTCATGCGTCTCTTCAAGGCCGGCGGCGTCGGCCTCGGTCCCTACGCCTTCGCCCCCACCGGCGAGGGCAGCTGGCGCCGCATCGCCACCGGAGCCCCAGCGCCCCGTGCCGAGGGCTACAAGCTGAGCGGCGAGGAGGCGGCCCAACTGGTCGAGCTGGCCGAGACACTAACCGCGAGGCCCGACCCGGCCGGGTCGCTGGCCTGGGCCGTGCGCCGCTTCGAGCTCGGCTGCGAGCGTCCCTCCGCCCTGGAAGGGCTAAGCGATCACCTGCTGGCGCTGCGCGCCGTGCTCGACGGCCAGGGGCCGGTGGGTGCGTCGCTGCCGATGCGCGCCGCGGCGCTGATCGCTGGCTCGAACGACCGGCTTGCCGCCCGCGAGCGGGTCGAAGCGGCGATGGAGCTGGAGCGGGCGCAGATGACCGGCGCGGCCGCGTCCGGCGCAGGCGAGCTCGCCGCCTGGGTGGAGGGGAGCGTGCGACGCATCCTTCGCGACGCCGCCCTCGGCACGCTGGGCGCCGACCTCAACGAGGCGGCCGATGAGACTTTGATCGCTACCGGCCTCGACGCCGGCGACGTCGAGATCGCCGTGGCCGAGGACCCGCTCCCCGCCGCAGACTCACTTGCCGAAATCGAATCCGACATCGACCCCACCCCAGTGTGGGAAAAGTCGGCTACGCCGACCAACGACCCGCCGACCATCGAGGAGGAGCACGACATGGACCAAGACACGCGCGTCCTCGAGCCGGTTCCGGCCGAGGACGAGATCCGCATTACCGCCACCAACTGGCTGGAGGAGGTCGAGGTCGACGAGAGCACCCTCGACTTCCCCGCGATCGAGGGCGACGTCACCCACCGGGAGCGCATCGACACCCCCAGGGTCCGCCATCTGTTCCCGGTCCCCGAGGACGCCGACTGGGAGGTGCGCGAGCTCAACTACGACCATTACGACCGCCGCGCGGGCTAGGAACGGGGCGCGCCGGCCGGGACAGCCGACCAACGCGCCCCGTGATTAGAAGCCGATGGGATCGGGTCTATTCGGCCCAGAGCCCTACGTGTTCTTCTCCCGCCTCGGCTTTGACTGTGATCTGGCCGGTGTAAATGCCGTTTTCTGTTGTCTGTGTCTGGCTCGCGCAACCCGCCCCGTGTTCGACGTAGTCCAGGCCGGAGACGTTCAGATCAGCGACGACCGCGCGTGTCGTTCCCGCTCCCTCGTTTGTGAATGTGACGGTCTGTCGCGGTTGCTGCGCCGGAATTGTGACCGTGCAGACGGCCGTGTCGATTACGATCACTTGGTTCACCGGGCACTCGATACCCATCCGTGCCTCGATCGGTTCTAGCTGTTCTTCGAGGTGGAACGTGTACCGGCAGCCGTTGATTGTCACAGCGGCGGCTTCACCGGCCAGCTGACATTCTGTGTAATGCGGTTTGAGTGTCATTGTCGTCGTTGTCATCGCGCCTTGCACGCCGCTGAAGGTGGCAACGTTGCATTTCAGCTGACCCTGGTCGATCGTCAACGTATTGGCCGCCATCCCGACTTGGGTGCCTGTGAGGGTGACGCCGGCGAATTCGGAATGGAATAGGGGAACGGCCGATGCGGTGGGAGCCGCGGCGGCGCTCATCGCGAGGGCCGCGAGCATGCCGAGCCCGAACAGCTTGATGCTGCGAATCATCTGGGTCTCCTTCGGTCGAGATCGCCAGGGAGAGGCGATCGTCCCGACCATTTGATCAGGAAATACTGATTAGGGGCGGCCGGCGACCATCAAGCGCGGCCGGCGGCTATCGCCTCGCGCTGCTCGGTGCTGGCAAAGAGGTAGCGGTTGATCTCGGCGAGGCCGCCGAGGTCGTGCACGTCCTCGTCGAGGTAGGGGACGCGGATCACGCCCTTGGTGCGCAGCTCGGCCGCAAGGTGCTCGATGTTGCGGGCGTCGCGCTCGGCCAGCGCCTGGTAGTCGGCGAAGTTCTCGGCGGCGCGCGAGGCCAGGTCTCGCGCCGCCTCGTCGCCCGGCCCGTTGCCGTCCGCCACCTTCGCGGCCAGCGCCGCCTCCAGCTCTTCTCCGCCCGCCTCGCCATCGCCGCGCAGGCGCTCGGCCGGGTAATGGACCTTGTTGACGATCACGCCACCGAAGGGGAGCTTCGCCTCGACCAGCTTGCGGTGGAAGTAGACGGCCTCGTCGATCGGCTCGCCCTGTGGCCCGCAGACGACGAGGAAGCAGGTGTGGGGGTCGGCGAGCAGGCTGTTGACCCGCTTGGCGCGGGCCTGGAAGCCGTCGACCATGCCGCTGAAGGCGTTGAAGAACTCGGCCAGGTCGGCGAGCAGGTCGAAGCCGACGATCCGCTTGAGCACGCCCAGGGCGACGGTGGCGCCACGGCCCGCCACCCGCGCCGCGATCCCGGTCGGCTTCATGAAGACGCGCAGCGAGCGACCTTCGATGAACTGAGTAAGGCGTTTCGGCGCGTCGAGGAAGTCGAGCGCGTTGCGGGTCGGTGGCGTGTCCAGCACGAGCAGGTCGAAGCGGCCTTCGGTGTGCAGCTCGAACAGCTTCTCCATCGCCATGTACTCCTGCGAGCCGGCCAGGGCGCTGGAGATCTGCTGGTAGATGCGGTTGTTCAGTACCCGGTCGCGCGACTCCTCGTCGGGCGCCTGGCGGGCGACCAACTCGTCGAAGGTCGCCTTGGCGTCGAGCATCATCGCCCACAGCTCGCCTTTCATCTCGACCCCGTGCCGCTCGAACAGCGCCGGGTCGACCCGCCTGGCCTCGTTGCCCAGCTCGCGCAGGCCGAGCGAGTCGGCGAGGCGCTTGGCCGGGTCGATGGTCAGCACGCAGACCCGCAGGCCGCGGGCAGCCATGCCCGTCGCGATCGCCGCGGACGTCGTCGTCTTGCCGACCCCGCCCGAGCCGGCGCAGATGCAGATGTCCTTGCCTTCGAGAATTTCGTCGACGGCGGGCATCAGCGGCTTCCCCCCGCGGGCATCAGTTGAGCCTCCGGGCGAGCTGCCGCGTCGCCTCGACGCTCAGCTCCGGCTCGAAGAGGAAGGGCAGGGTCTTGACCGGCGCCTGGACCCGGCGCCGCAGTCGCGCCAGCTGGGCCCGCTGCGAGCGAGCGCGGCCGTGCTCGGAGACGGCGGCGCGGGCGGCGGCGCGCACGGCGCCGTTCTCTCCGGCGGCGATCTCGGCCAGGCGCTCCGCCTCCTCGCCGGAGAAGCGCTCCGGGTAGAGGCCGTTGAGGTAGACCCGGTCGACGGCGACCCCGACCTCCGAGCGCAGCTCCCCCTCCAGCGCGGCCGACTCGTTGACCGGCATCTCCTCCGGCAGGGCGACGATCGCGGTGCCGGTGTGCTCGTGGTCTTTGAGGAAACGGTCCAGCGTCTGCGCCTGTGAGTGGATCGGGCCGACGCGGGCGATGTTGGCGAAGGTGCGCGGCGTCTGCAGGAAGCCGATCCCGTGGCCGGTGGCGGGAGCGTCGACGATCACCAGGTCGTACTTGCGCCCGCTCTTCACCTTGCGGTCGAGCTGCGCCAGCTCCCAGATCTTGCCGATCGTGACCAGCTCCTTGAGGCCGGGGGTCGCGGCGGCGAGGTAGGAGAAGATGCGGCTGCGGAAGAGCATGTCGCGCATCGCGCGGACCTTGAGCTGGAGGAGGACGTACTCGCGCATCGACTCGTCGGGGTCGATCGAGATCGACCAGAGGTTCTCCGCCATCTCGACCTCGTGGAAGCCGACCTCGGCATGGTCGAACATGCGCGAGGCGTTCTCCTGCGAGGAGACCTCGCAGACGATCGTGCGCTTGCCTTCTTCGGCGGCGCGCAGGCCGAGGGCGACCGCGACGGTCGTCTTGCCGACCCCGCCCTTGCCGGTGACGAAGATGAGGCGCTTGTCGAGAAAGTCGGGCGGGATCGGGTGATTCCTAGCAATTTCGCGGCCTGGCAGGAAAAGCGAGGGGCCTTGCGAATACCCGCGCAATGGGATTCCTTAGCCGCAAGAACAAGCCCGCGCCCGCCACTGTAGAAGAGGACCACCCGATCGTCGAGGAGTTGGAGGCGATGGAGGAGGCGGTGCCCGAGACCCCTCAGCCCGAGCCTATTCCGGAGCCCCCGGCGCCCGAGCCTGTCTCCGAAGAGCCGGTGGAGGAGCCAGGGCAGCCCGAGCGGTTCATGCCGCGGGATCTAATCGCGCCGGCGCGGCACGAAGCGGTGGTCGAAGAGCCGGTGGCGGAGACGCCGACCGAGCACGCTGAGGTGATCGCGTTCGCGAATCAGAAGGGGGGCGTCGCCAAGACGACCACCACGCTCAACCTCGCCGTCGCCTTCGCCGAGTCCGGGCACCGGGTGCTCTGCGTCGACCTCGACCCGCAGGGCAACCTGACGATGAGCCAGGGCGTCGATCCCGACAAGGTCGAAAAGAGCCTCTACGACGTGCTCGTCCACGACATGCCGATCAGCGAGATCATCCAGAAGCGCGAGATCGATATCGCCGTCGCCTCGATCGATTTGGCCGGCGCCGAGATCGCGATGAGCACCAAGATCGGCCGTGAGCGCTCGCTGGAGAAGGCGCTGAAGGAGGTCGCCGGCGACTACGACTTCGTCTGCATCGACACGCCGCCGAGCCTCGGTCTGCTGACGATCAACGCGCTGACCGCGGCGAATAAGGTGATTGTCCCCGTTCAGTGCGAGTATCTCTCGATGCGCGGACTGGTCCAGCTGCAGAACACGCTGAAGATGATCCAGGAGAACCTCAACCCGGACGTCCGAATCGAGGGCATCCTGCCGACGATGCTCGACTCGCGCACCGTGCACGCCAAGGAGGCGGTGGAGATCCTCGAGGAGAACTTCGGCGACCTCGTCTTCAAATCCCGCATCCGCAAGGCGATCAAATTCGCCGAGGCGCCGGTCAAAGGCGCCAGCGTGCTCAAGTACGATCCGCAAAGCAACGCCGCGGGCTACTATCGAGACTTGGCTAAGGAGGTCTTGGCGAATGAGTCGGCGTAAGCGGGCGAGCATGCGCGAGGGGCCTCTCTCCGACCTCTTTCGCAGTACCTCTGATGAGGGCTCCGACCCCTCAGCCACGGGTCCTGACGCGGGGGAGGGGGGGTCTGCGGGCGGGCAGGCCACGTCCTCGACCCCGCCCTCCCCCGCGCCACCCGCGGGTGAGACGTCTGAGTCGCCGCCCGAAAGGCTGAAGCGCGTATTCGAGGAGGAGCCCGTTCCGCGGGACGATCGGCCCACGGACACTCCCCGCTACGGGCGGGAGGAACCTGAGTACGAGCCACCGGGCTCGGGCGAGCCGCACCAGCCTGTGATCCGCGTTGTCGGCGTCGGCGGGGCCGGCGTCAACGCGGTCAACCGCATGGTCGACGCCAACGTGCCCGGGGTCGAGTTCATGGCGGTCAACACCGACCTTCAGTCGCTGCAGCTCTGCGTCGCCGACGTCACCGTCCACATCGGCGACGAGCAGACGCGCGGCCTCGGCGCCGGCGCCGACCCCGAGGTCGGCCACCGCTCGGCCTTCGAGGAGCAGGACAAGATTAAGCGCCTGCTCAAGGGCTCCGACATGGTCTTCGTCGCCGCCGGCGCCGGCGGCGGCACCGGCAGCGGCGCCGCCCCGGTCGTCGCCCGCCTCGCCCGCGAGATCGGCGCGCTGACTGTCGGCATCGTCACCAAGCCGTTCAGTTTCGAGGGCTCGCGCCGCGGTACTCAGGCGGACAAGGGCATCGAGGAACTCGCCGCCGAGGTCGACACCCTGATCGTCGTCCCCAACGACCGCCTGCTCGAAGTGCTCGACCAGCACACCTCGATGGTCGAGGCCTTCCAGGTCGCCGACGACGTCCTGCGCCAGGGTGTGCAAGGCATCTCCGACCTGGTCACCCTGCCGGCCCTGATCAACCTCGACTTCGCCGACGTGCGCACGATCATGTCCGACGCCGGCCGGGCGCTGCTCGGCATCGGCATGGCCTCGGGCGAGAACCGCGGCCTGCTCGCCGCCGAGAAAGCGATCTCCTCGCCGTTGCTGGAGACCTCGATGGAGGGCGCGCGGGCGATCCTGCTCTCGATCACCGGCGGCCCCGACCTCTCGTTGGTCGAAGTCAGCGAGGCGGCGAAGCTGGTGGGCGAGGCCGCCCACCCCGACGCCAACATCATCTTTGGCGCCAACATCGACGAGGAGCTGGGCGACCAGATCTGGGTCACCGTCGTCGCCACCCGCTTCGACGGCCAGACCGCGCCGCGCCGCGCCGCCGAGCCGACGATCCGCCGCACCAAGGACGCCGGTCGCGGCCGCGCGCCGCGCAACGAGAAGGCCGGCGAGCTGAGCTCTCTCGACGTCCCCGAGTTTCTCCCCGGCTAGCCGCCGCGCCATGAAGGGCGTCGTCGCGGCGGGTCATCCCCTTACCGCCGAGGCGGGGGCCGAGGTGCTGGGCGCGGGCGGCAATGCGGTCGACGCGGCGGTCGCCGCCGTGCTCGCCTCCTTCGCGGTCGAGAGCCCGCTGACCGGCTTCGGCGCCGGCGGCTTCATGATGGTCGGCGACGGCGAGGAGACGACGCTGATCGACTTCTTCGTAGCCGCGCCGGGCAAGGACGGCGTCGAGCGGGGCGTCGAGCTGGCGCCGGTTCCCGTCCACTTCGACGCCGAGACCGTGCAGACGTTCTACGTCGGCCCGGCTTCCTGCGGCGTGCCGGGAACGCCCGCCGGACTCGAGCTGGCGCTGCGCCGTTTCGGCACGATGCCGCCGGCCGAGCTGGTCGGGGCGGGGGTGAGGCTGGCCCGCGAGGGCGCCCCGGTCAACGCCGAGCAGGGCTACATCCTCGACATCCTCTGGCCGATCCAGGAGCGGCTGCCCGAGTCGCGCGAGCTGTATGCGCCGGGGGGCGACAAGCTCGGCGAGGGCGACGTCTTCCGCTTCCCCGAACTGGCCGAGGCGCTGGAACGCTTCGGCGCCGAGGGGGCCGAGCCGTTCTACCGCGGCGAGGTCGCCGCGGCGCTCGCCGGCCACGTCCGCGAGCGCGGCGGCACGCTCGGCCCGACCGACCTCGCGGAGTACGAGGCGATCGAGCGGCGCCCCGTCGCCGCCTCCTTCCGCGGCACCGAGGTGCTGACCAACCCGCCGCCGTCCTCGGGCGGGATCCTGATCGCCTACTCGCTGGGGTTGCTGGAGCGGCTTGGCGCCGAGACCGGCCCCGAGCAGCTGGTGGCGGCGATGGACGCCGCCAACCGCGCCCGCGACGAGGAGTTCGCCGAGGCCCTCTACGGCGAGGGGCTGGAGCGGGCGCTGCTGGAGCCGCAGCGCCTCGACCTGCGCGCCGGCGACCTGCTCGGCTCGACCACCCACATCTCGGTGCTCGGCGCCGACGGGATGTGCGCAAGCGTCACCTGCTCGAACGGCTCCGGCTCGGGTGTGCTTGTCCCCGGCACTGGCGTGGTCCTCAACAACATGCTGGGCGAGGAGGACCTCAACCCGCTCGGCTTCCACGCGATCGCGCCCGGCCGCCGGGTGCCGTCGATGATGGCGCCGACTCTGGTCCGCCGCGACGGCGAGATCGAGCTCGGGCTGGGCAGCGCCGGCTCCAACAGGATTCGCTCGGCGATCGTGCAGACCGTCGTGCGCGCGATCGACCAGGGGATGGGCGTGGGCGCCGCGGTGCGGGCGCCGCGACTCCATTACGAGCAGGGGATCGTCCAGGCCGAGCCGGGCATCGACGAGGAGGCGCTGGCGCGGATCGAGTCGCGCGGCATCCCGGTCCTGCGCCGGCCGCGGATCAACCTCTTCTTCGGCGGAGTGCAGGCGGTGGCTCGCGATCCCGCCGGCGGCGAGCTCAGCGGCGGCGGCGATCCGCGCCGCGGCGGTAGCGTGGCGGTCGCATGACGGTCGACTTCGAGGCGGAGGGCCTGCTCGACGGGCTCCAGGGCGAGGCGCGCGAGGCGCGCCTCCAGCTGCTCAAGCGGCTCGCCGGCGAAGGCGTGCCGCTGGAGGAGCTGCGCGACGCGGTCGACGGCGGCCGCCTCACCCTGCTGCCGGTCGAGCGCGCGATCGCCGGCGGGGGCAACCGCTACACCCCGCGCGAAGTCGCCGAGAAGGTCGGGCTCGATCTCGACACCCTGCAGCGGACGAGCGCCGCCTTCGGCGTCCCCTATCCCGACCCCGACGAGCGCTCGGTCACCGAGGTCGACCTCGAGGCGGCGAAGCGGGTCAAGGCCTTCTACGACCTCGGCCTGCCCGAGGACGGGATGCTGCAGGTGGCGCGCACGGTGGGGATGGCGACGGCGCGGATCGCCGAGGCCAACCGCGAGCTTGTGGTCCGCACCCTGATGCAGCCCGGCGACACTGAGCGCGACCTCGCGCTGCGTTTCGCGACCGCGGCCGAGCACATGCTGCCGCTGTTCGAGCCGACCCTCGCCTACGCCTTCCGCGCCCACATGCTGGAGCAGATCCGCCGCGACGTGATCGGCACCGCCGAACTCGCCGCGGGGGAGATTGGGACCGCGCCGGAGCTGACCGTCTGCTTCGCCGATCTGGTCGGCTTCACCAAGCTCGGCGAGCAGGTGGAGACCGAAGAGCTCGGCCTGATCGCCGGCCGGCTGGACGAGCTGGCGACGGCGGTGGCCGAGCCGCCGGTGCGCCTGGTGAAGCTGATCGGCGACGCGGCGATGCTCGTCTCCAACGACGCCGCGGCGATGGTCGAGGCGGCCCTGCGCATGGTCGAGGCCGCCGAGGAAGAAGGCGACGAGTTCCCCCGCCTGCGCGCCGGCATCGCCCACGGCTCGGTCCACGTACAGGCCGGCGACTACTACGGCCGCCCGGTCAACCTGGCCAGCCGCCTCACCGGCATCGCCAAACCCGGCAGCGTCCTGGTCGACACCGCCACCAAGCGGGCCGCGGGCGAGGACTTCAGCTACTCCTTCGCCGGCGAGAAACGGCTCAAGGGCTTCGACTCGCGCTGCAAGCTCTACCGCGCCCGCCGTCCCGAGGACGATTAGCGGGTGGCCACGGCGAGCGTATGCCCCGGGAGCGCCTAGGCCATGTCCTCGGCGCTCGCCTGGGGCGCTGTGGCCTCTTCCGCGCTCGTGGCCGGCGCCCTTCTTGCCGGCGTGCGCCGCTGGCCGTCGCGTGAGATCGGCCTCATCCTCGCCTTTGGCGCCGGCGCGCTGATCAGCGCGATCGGGTTCGAGCTGGCCGGGGAGGGAATCGAGGTCGGCAGCGTGCAGTCGGTGGCGGTTGGGCTCGGCGCCGGCGCCCTCGCCTACTTCTTCCTCGACGGCCTGATCGCGCGCCGCTTCTCCGCCGGCCGCGGCCGGAGAGGGCGGGCAACCGGCTCCGACGCCGGCAGCGCGCTGGCACTCGGCGCCTTCCTCGACGGCATCCCGGAGCAGCTCGTGCTGGGCATCGGTCTCGCCTCGGGCGAGGCGGTCAGCATCGGGCTCGTCGTCGCGATCTTCGTCTCCAACCTGCCGGAGGCGATCGGCTCCGCCGCGGACATGGAGGAATCGGGCGTGCGCAAGGGACGCGTCCTCGCCCTCTGGCTCGTAGTGGCCACGATCTGCGCCCTGGCCAGCGGCGCCGGCTACGCGATCGCCGGTGCCGTCTCCGGCGAGCTGCGGGCCGCGATCGATGGCTTCGCCGCCGGCGCCCTGCTGGTCCTGCTGGTCGACTCGATGATCCCCGAAGCAACCCGCGACTCCGGCCGCGTCGCCGGCCTCGTCACCACCCTCGGCTTCGCCGTGGCCACCGCCCTCTCCAGCATCGCCTAACCCCCGCTCGCCCACTCACGCGCCGCAAAGAGCGGAAAGCCAACGAACTGAGGGGGGCGAACTCGAATCGATTGAAGCTTTGTCCCCATGATCGTGGGGAAAAAGGAGCAAGATCCGGCGGGCATGGTCTGGGACCTGGTCCACAGGCAGCACGGAGTGGTGACTCGGTCGCAGCTGCTTGGGTTCGGGATCGGCTCCCGATCGATCGAGCACCGCATCGCAAAGCGTCGCCTGCACCCACTGTGGCGCGGCGTCTACGCCGTCGGACGACGGGAAGTGAGCCAAAAGGGACGGTGGATGGCGGCTGTACTGGCCTGTGGACCGTCGGCATTGCTCAGTCACCGCAGCGCGGCGGCGCTCTGGGGAATAGCGCCGGTCCCTCGAACGGGATCGATCGAAGTGGTTGCCTGCGTTTTTCGCCGACGCGCCGGAGTAAGAGTGCATCGACGGCGCGATCTCGGACCGGAGCACCGGCGCGAGGTGGCGGCGATACCGGTGACGGATCCGATTTCCACGCTGGTGGACATGGCCTCATGTGCCCCGGATTGGCAGGTGGAGGGGGCGATCAACGAGGCTGATCGACTCGATCTGGTCGATCCCGAAGAGTTCCGCCGCACCGTTGGCGGGTTGGGGCCAAGGCCCGGAATGGGGCGGATGCGGAAATTGCTCGGCCTGGAAGCCCTCACGGACACCGGTCTCGAGCGCGCTTTCCTGGCAATCGTGCGAGATGCAAGGCTGCCCGCCCCGGAAACACAGATCTATGTGAACGGCTACCGGGTTGACTTCTACTGGCCCGACCTCGGGCTGGTAGTGGAGACGGACGGCTGGCGCCATCACCGCACGTCGGGTGAGCAGTCGACAGATCGTCGTCGGGACCAGGCTCATATGGCTTCTGGCCTAACCACCATTCGCTTCGGCGAAGACCAAGTTCGCTACGAGCCTGATTACGTGCGGCAGACCCTCGCTGCCGTCATCGGCCGGATCGAGCTAGGTTCCTCCCGCTGAGGACCTCGATGTTGTCGCTTTTCCCCACCTCCCGTGGGGAAAAAGCAGCAATCGGCGGTGCCCAGATGGCCTAGCGAGATTCAGGATCAAGCCGGCCTGCGGCCCGAGAGGAGGAGGTTGTAGAAGAGCTCGGCGGGGAGGCGGGGCTCGAGCAGGCGGGTGTCGACCTTCTGCAGGGCGATGTAGCTGTTGAAGGCGAAGCGGCGCCAGCCGAAGGAGACCGATTCGGGCTCGGCGGTCGACTCGACCGTGCGCAGGCCCCAGCCCCAGGCATTGGCGAGCAGCTCCTCGCCGCCGACGCGGCGGTGCTCGAAGCCGCCGTCGCGCAGCAGGCGGCGCAGGTCGGCAGGGGCGAAGGCGTGGACGTCGACCTCGCCCTCCAGGGCGTGGCCGTTGGACTGCTCCATCTCGGGGACGGCGCGCTCGTCGGCGCCGACGGCGCGGCGCCAGGCGGGCGCGGCAAGCAGGCCCGCCCGCTTCGGCAGCGCCGCGAGCCGGTCGCCGTAGCGGGAGGGCTCGCCGCAGAAGGCGATCGCCCCGCCCGGCCGCAGCACGCGGCGGAACTCGGCGAAGGCGCGGTTCAGGTCGGGGATGTGGTGGAGGACGGCGTGGCCGAAGACGAGGTCGAAGCTCTCGTCCTCGAAGGGCAGCTCCTCGGCCTCGGTCGCCACCGTCTCGACCTCGAGTCCGAGCGTCTCGGCGGTGGCGGAGAGGCGACCCAGCATGCCGGGCGAGATATCGGTCGCGGTGAGCCGCTCGACCGTCCCCATCTGCAGCAGGTTGAGCGAGAAGTAGCCGGTCCCCGAGCCGATCTCCAGCCCGTCGCCGAAGCGCAGGCCCTCGACCCGCTCGCCCAGCGCCTTGGCCAGCTTCAGGGCCACCTGGCGCTGGCCGGTGGCGCCGAAGTCGATGCCCCACTTGGCGTCATATTCGTCGGCCGCCGCGTCGTGGTAGCGGGTGTTGACGTCCTTGATGTGCTCGGGCGTGGCCGTGGAAGAGGCGGGCATGAGGCGGGAAAGGTACACGGATCGGCGCAACGCACCCGGCGGGACGCCGCAATAGCGTCCCCGCTCGTGGAGCGCGAGTTCGTGCAGGAAAACCAGCCGCCCGGGGTGCCGCCGCTGCCGCTGACCGGAGAGCGGACGCTGCCCGACGTGCCCGAGGAGAACTACTGGTTTCGCCGCCACCTGGCGGTCTACGAGTGGATCGCGGCGCGGGTCGGCGGCAAGCGGGTCGTCGACATGGCATGCGGCGAGGGCTACGGCTCCGACGTGCTGGCGGCGAGCGCGGCGAGCGTGGTCGGCGTCGACGCCAACCCCGAGGCGCACGAGCACGCGCGACTGCGCTACGCCCGGCCCAGCCTGCGCTTCGAGCGCGACCTGGTCGAGAGCTTCGCCGAGCCCTGCGACGCGGTCGTCTTCCTGCAGACGATCGAGCACGTGCAGGACCCCGGCGCGATCCTCGAGCACTTCAAGTCGATGCTGGCGCCCGGCGGGAAAGAGGGGGAGGGGTCGCCGGGCCCGGTCGGCGAGGGCCACCCGGGCGGCATCGCCTACATCTCCACCCCGAACCTGCTGACCCTGGCGCCGCCGGGGGCGGAAAAGTCCGACAACCCGTGGCACGTCAAGGAGTACCGCGCCGACGAGTTCCGCCGGCTCTGCGAGGCCCACTTCGAGCGGGTCGAGCTGCTCGGCCTCTTCCACGCCCGCAAGCTGCGCGCGCACGAGCTGGCGATCGGGCTCGGCTGGGACTCAATACACAAACGACTAGGTCTGACTGAGCGGTTCTACGGCCGGTTCACCCCATCGATCTCGGCGCGGGACTTCAGCTTGAGGAAGACGAACCTCGATGCCGCCCTGGACTTCGTAGCCGTTTGTCATGTGTGATGCGCAGCTGCCCGTGACAGGACCCGCCGGCCCACAGACCATCGGCGACCTGGCGATCGTCCTGCACAGCCACATGCCCTACGTCGAGGGCTTCGGCACCTACCCCTTCGGCGAGGAGTGGCTGTTCGACGCCGCGATCCGCTCCTACCTGCCGGTGCTGGAGGTGGCTCGGGATCTGACGATGACGATCACGCCCGTGCTGGCGGACCAGCTCGAGGACCGGGGAGCGGCCGAGCGCCTGCGCGAGTTCCTGCTCGAGTGGCGGGTCGGAGCGGCGGAGAAGGACATCGCCCAGGTCCCGGCCGAGTGCCGTGCCGCCTGCGAGGCCGAGCTGGCGCGCTACAGCCATGCGCTGGAGCTGCTCGACGCGGCCGGCGGCGACCCGCTGCGCCCCTTCCAGGACGCCGTCGCGGAGGGCCGAATTGCGCTCGCCGGCTCGGCGGCGACCCACGCGGTCCTGCCGCTGCTCGCCACCCGCGCCGGGCTGCGCCTGCAGCTCGACGCGGGCATCCGCTCCCACCGGCGGCGCTTCGGCTGGGACGGCGGCCTCTGGCTGCCCGAGTGCGCTTACGCGCCGGGCCTGGAGCGGCGCCTGGCCGAGCACGGCGTGCGCTGGTTTTGCATCGACCAGAGCGCCCACGACGAGGACCCCCTCGACGCGCTGATGCCGGTCGCCACCGCCGCCGGCCCGGTCGCCCTGCCGATCGATTGGGAGGCGATCCAGTGGCTCTGGTTGCTCGACGGCTATCCCTCCGACCCCGCCCACGCCCAGTTCGCCGGCAAATCGCTGCGCGGGATCCGGCTCTGGAAGGTGGGGGGAGGGGCGTACGAGCCCGCCGCCGCCGAGGCCGCGACTCGCCGCCAGGCGGCCGAGTTCCTCGCCGCGGTCGCCGCCCGCCTGCGCGAGTTCGCCGCCAAGCGCGGCCGCCGCGGCCTGCTCGTCTTCGCGATCGACACCGAGCTGCTCGGCCACTGGTGGTCGGAGGGGCCGATCTGGCTGCGCGGGGTGCTGGAGGGCGCCGCGGCGGCCGGCATCCGCCTGCTGACCGTGCCGCAGGCGCTGGCCGAGCACGAGCCTGTTTCCCAGCCGCTGCACGCCTCGACCTGGGGGGAGGACAAGGACCTGACGACCTGGGACTCACCCGCGGTCGCCGACCTCGCCTGGGG
>JBKPOW010000123.1:0-33094 GCA_046733275.1 Actinomycetota bacterium | reverse complement strand
GGCCTGGACGCTGTCCGACGGGGCTCTCTGGCCACTGGCCGAGCGCTACGCCAGCTCCTTTCCCCTGCCCGAGATCTCTTATGGCACCGTGCGCGACTTCGCCGACAGCGTCGACCATATGCGCGGCCTCGCCGGCGCCAGTTTCGACATGAAGGACCTGCAGCGCTGCTGGATGGTGAAGGCGATCCTCGGCAACGTCGAGCGCGGCTCGCGCATCCTCGAGATCGGCGCGGGCGAGCCGCTGGCTGCCGGCACGCTCTCCCGGCTCGGCTATGAGGTGACGGTCGTCGACGATTACCAGGGCGGTGGCAACGGGCCGCGCGAGTTCAAGCGCTTCCAGGCCGCCTACCCCGACCTGCGCTTCGTCCGCGAGCTCTTCCCGCCGAGCGAGCCGCTCGGCGACGAGTTCGCCGCGGTCTTCTCAATCTCCGTGCTGGAGCACGTGCCGATGGACCAGATCGAGAACGTGGTCGCGGCCGGGCACGCCCTGGTCGCCAGGCTGGGCGGCTGCTCGATCCACGCCGTCGACCACGTCCTCTCCGGCTGGGGGGCCGACGAACACCGGGCGAAACTCGACCGGATCGTCGCCGCCCTCGGCCTCCCCGAGCGGGAGCTGGCCGAGAAGATCGCGGAGATGGAGAGCGATCCCGAGACCTACTTCGTCTCAGCCGAGGCGCACAACCGCTGGCGCGGGGACCTTCCCTACGACCAGTACACGATGCGGCGCATCGGCTCGGTCAACCTATTCCGCCGCGCCAGCTGAGTCGGGCGCGACCGGCTCCTCGGGCATGACCGCCGGCGGGTCTTCGCCGAAGCCGGCCCGCGGAACGACGTCCGGGTCGCCCCCGGTCCAGGTGGTGAAGCGGTACCAGGCGGGCTTGGCCTCGCGCCGCTCGGTCAGCAGGCCGGCCGAGTCGCAGAACTGGCAGAGGCGGCCGGCGTCGGCCCAGGAGAACCACCAGGCTCCGGCGACCCGCCACTCGCGATGTCGGGCGAGCAGCGAGAAGGCCTGGTCCAGCTCGCGCGCCTGGCCGTAGAGCCCGCGCTCCCAGCGGGTCTGGAAGCTGTCGGACCCCCAACCGAGCTCGGTGACGTAGAGCGGCGTGGAGGCGTCGTGGTGAAGGCGCATGATGCGCCGCAGGTTGCCGATCTGAGGGCGCATCGCGCCGGCATCGGCGACATAGGGGTGCAGCGCAACGCCGTCGAAGTGCCGCTTCACCCGGCTCGCGCGGTAGACGCGATTGAGGAAATCTCCCGAGGCGATGTTCGGCGGCACCTGCAGGGGGCGGCCGAAGAGGCCGCCGAGGATCACGTCGGCGCCAGGGTCGGCGCCGTGGATGGCGCGGCCGCTGGCCCGCAGCAGGCGGGCGTAGCGCTCAGGGTCGGGGTTGGCCGAGAAGGTGACGATGTTCTCCTCGTTCCAGATCTCCCACTGCCGGATCGGGTAAGCGGGCAGGTTCGGGTTTTCGTTCCAGAAATCGCCGTACGGGCCGTAGCGCCGGACCGCCCGCCTGAGGAAGCCGGCCCAGGCGCGGCTTGCCGAGGCGTTGCGCACCGGTTCGACATGGGGTTGGCCGGCGATCCAGGAAGGGGATCCCCAGACGAAAGGGAAGACCCTCATCCCGTGCTTGGCTGCCAGCGCCACCGCGTGGTCGAACTCCGTCCAGTCGGGTTCGGCGAAATAGGGGCTCTCTCGCTCGACGCTCTGCCAGCCGAGCGGCAGGCGCAGGCTGCGCAGGCCCGCCTCGGCCATCAGCCCGTAGTCGGAGTCGCCAGCGGGAGTCTGGGGCGAGATGCCGACGACGAAGCCCGGGGGCGCCAGGGCGTTGGCGCACGAAGGCAGGCAGAGCAGAGCCACCCCCACGACAACGAGTGAGATCGACCTCCGGATCACGGCATCAGCCTGAAACGCATCCCAGAGGGAAAGTAGCGGCCCGGGCCTCAGAGCTGCTCGGCGATGCGCGGCGCTTCGCGGTTGAAGATCCAGACGCCGAGCACGCACACGGTCACGTAGATCAGGCCGGCGAGGACGAGCGGCAGCGGGCCTCCGGCCGCGGTCGAGAGGCTTTCCGCACCCGGGTCGATCATCCAGATGTGCGCCTGCTGGAAGAGCGGCGTCAGGGGGTTGGCCATCAGTGCGTGTTTAAGCCCGTCGGGCACGATGCTCAGCGGGTAGATCACCGGCGTCCCGTAGGTGAGCGCGGTCGCGATCACGACCCAGATGATCGAGACGTCGCGGAAGCGCACGTTGAGCGCCGAGAGCAGCAGCGCCAGGCCGCAGATCAGCACCAGCAGGGGGATCAGGATCGCCGGCAGGAGCAGCCAGGTCCACAGCGGGCCGACGCCGAAGGCGAGCATGAAGACGAAGACGACGATCAGGTCGAGCGCAAGCGTGAAGACGGCCGTGAGCACGACCGCCAGGGGGATGACGAGCCGCGGGAACTGCGTCTTGCGGACGATTCCCTCCTGCAGCAGGACCGAGCCGACGGCGCCGCCGGTCGCATCCTGGAAGAAGCTGATCAGGACGATGTTGAACAGCAGCAGCACTTCGTAGTGGGGGACTTCGCTGCCGAGTTTGAAGACCTGGGTGAAGACGAGCAGGAGGACGGCGAAGAGCATCAGGGGCCTGACCAGCGACCAGAGGTAGCCGAGCGCGGTGCCGAAGAAGGTTTTCTTGAACTCCGTCACCGACATCAGCCAGAGCAGCTCGAAGAAACGGCTCCAGCCGCCGCCGACAGCGGAGGGGCCCTTCACCTCGCGCAGCTCGGCCGCGCCGGCGATTGCGGCGCTCGCGGAAGACCCCGCGCCCGCGCTCACGCGTCCTCCACCTGGGCCTTCACCTCGTGGTCGAGCGAGACGACGCCCGGGGTCGAGTCGCCGAAGACGACGAAGTCGAGCACCTGCGGCGAGTGCAGGACGAGGTTGGCGTAGTTGTGCTCGCGGTGGATCCAGCACTTGACCAGGTAGCGGCCAGGCGCCAGGCGGTTTTCGATCCGGCCGCCAAGACGGACCCTCTGGCCGGGCTCGAGGCGATCCGGCACGTCGCCCGAGAGGCCGAGGCCGAAGCCGGTCACCTCGACCCCGTCGGCATTGGTGAAGGCGAAGCCGAAGCTCGGCCCCTCGACCCGGCGGTGGGCTTCCATCGTCGCCCCGAAGCGCAGCTGGGCGCCCTGCTCGACGTTGACGATCCGCTTGCCCTCGCCGTCCTCCAGCCAGACGTCGGCGAGGGTGATGTCGGCGAGGCCGCCCATGTCGACCTCGCCGCCCGGCGCCTGCTCGAAGTTGAGCCGCAGGTAGCTGCGCGCCACCTCGCCCGAGTCGCCGATCGCCTTCACCGCGCCGTCGTGGAGCAGCATCGCCCGGTGGCAGTACTGCTCGATCGCGCCCATGTCGTGGGTGACGAAGACGACCGTGCGGTCGGAATCGCGGATCTCGTGGAAGACGTTGGCGCACTTCTGCTGGAAGGAGGCGTCGCCGACCGCTAGCACCTCGTCGATCAGCAGGATCTCGGCGTCGGACTGGATCATCACCGAGAAGGCGAGGCGCACCAGCATCCCCGAGGAGTAGTTCTTCAGTTTCAGGTCGACGAACTCCTCCAGCTCGGCGAACTCGATCACGGCGCCGAGGCGGGCGCGCGCGTCACGCCGGGTGAGGCCCATCATCACGCCGTTCAGCTCGACGTTGTCGCGCGCGGTCAGGTCCGGGTTGAAGCCGACGCCGAGCTCGATGAAGGGGGCGAGGCGGCCGGCCATCCTCACCCGCCCCGCGTCCGCCGCGTAGATGCTGGCGAGGATCTTAAGCAGCGTGCTCTTGCCCGAGCCATTGCGGCCGACGATGCCGAAGAACTCCCCCCGCCGCACCTCGAAAGAGACGTCGCGCAGGGCATGCAGGGCCCTGAAGTCCTGCTTGTTGAAGGTGGTCAGGCGCTCCTTCAGCGAGTCGACCTTGTGGGTGGGGATGCGGAAGGTCTTCTCGACCCCCCTGGCCTCGATCGCTATCGGCGGAGAGGTGCCCTCATCAGCGGCGGTCTCCTTGCCGGCGCGGAGGTCGAGAGGGGGGGCCGGGGGCGTCAAGGGGGGCAGATAGGTTACCGGCGTGGGCGGGGCATACCGACTGCGAGAACCCGCTGTTCTGCTGCTCGCGGTGGCGATGGCGGTATCCGCCGCGATCCTCGTCGTGCTCGGCTCGCGGCTGACCTTCATCCTCGACGACTGGACCTACATCCTCTACCGGCGCGACTTCAGCGCCGACGCCTTCCTGATGCCGGCCAACGAGCACCTGGTCGGCGGCGCGGTGGCGACCTGGAAGCTGCTGCTCTCGGGCGCCGGGATCGGCTCCACGGCACCGTTCCGGGTGGTCTCGACGGCGATCTTCGTGCTCGGCGCCTGGTTCCTCTTCGTCTGGACCAGGCGCCGCCTCGGCCCCTGGCCGGCGTTGCTCGCGACCCTTCCGGTGCTCTTCATCGGCGCCGCCTTCGAGGATTTCTTCTGGTTCGCCTCGATCACCTTCCTCGGCTCGCTCACCTGCGGGCTGGGCATGCTCGTCGCCCTCGACCGGCGCGACCGCGCCGGCGACCTGCTCGCCTGCGCCTGGCTGCTGGGCTCGATGCTCTTCTCCAGCCTCTGGATCTCCTTCGCCGCCGGCGCCCTCGTCGATATCGCCCTGCGGCGCGGCGAGCGCGAGTGGCGGCGTCGCGCCTATGTCATCGTCGTCCCGGTCGTCCTCTGGGTGCTCTGGTGGCTCGGCTGGGGGCACGAGGCGGAAAGCTCGATCTCGCTGCACAACATCGCCGCCTCGCCGCTCTTCGTCCTCGACTCCTTCGCCGCCGCGATCGCCGCCCTGTTCGGCCTCGCCACCCCGGTGGAGGGGATCGCCTCCCCCGCGGGGCTCGACTGGGGGCGGCCGCTCGCCGTCCTCCTCGCCGCGCTCGCGCTCTGGCGCGCCTACCGGCTGGAGCGGATCCCGCGCTCGCTCTGGGTCGTGCTCGCGATCGGGCTTTCCTTCTGGATCCTGGGTGCGTTCGCGCTCAAGGAGGGGCGGGTGCCATGGGCGAGCCGCTACCAGCTCCCCGGCGCGACCTTCATCCTCCTCGTCGCCGCCGAGCTGCTGCGCGGCGTGCGGCTCGACCGTCGTCTGCTGCCGCCGGCGCTGGTCGTCCTCGTCGCCGCGGTCGCCAGCAACGGCCTCTTCCTCCACGAGGCCTACAAGAGCTACCTGCACAGCACCGAGATCGTGCGCGCCGACCTGACCGCGATGGAGATCGCCCGCGACACGGTCGACCCCAGCTTCTTCCTCGACGAAGAATTCGCCGACACCGGCTTCGCCTACATCGACGCCGGCTCCTACTTCTCCGCCGTCGACGAGTTCGGCTCGCCCGCCTATACGATCGAGGAGCTGCGCGCCAGCCCCGCCGAAGCGCGCTTCGCTGCCGACAAGGTGCTGCTCAACGCCCTGCGGGTAAGGCTAAAACCGGTGCCGCCCTCGGCCGTTCCCGATCGGGGCTGCTTCGAGTTCGAGGGCTCCGAGTTGTTCGACGTCCCGGCCGGCGGCGTCGCGATCGTCGCCGGCGAGACGCCGGTCGCCGATATCAAGATGAGGCGCTTCGCCGACGCGCCCGACTTCCCGGTCGATTTCCAGACGGGGATCGCCGCGGGCGAGGCGATCGCCGTCCCGATCCCGCCCGACCTCTCTACCGTCCCCTGGAAGATGCAGCTTGAAGGCAGCGGCGCGACGGTCTGCGGTCTCGACCGCCAGGCGGCGCGCTAGTTCGCGGTCGCCATCCAGCGCTCGACGTTCTGGTCGTACATCTCCTGCAGGATCTCGTCAATCCCGTAGCGCGGCTGCCAGTCCGGGTAGTCCGCTTCGAAGTCGGAGACGTCGGAGATCCACCAGCGGTGGTCGCCGATCCGGTTCTCGTCGCTGAGTTCCCACCGCAGCTCGCGGCCGGCGATCCGCTCGCAGACCTCGATCGCCTCCAGCATCGAGCAGTTGCTGCGACGGCCGCCGCCCATGTTGTAGACGGCGGCGGCGCGCGGAGCGCGCTGGAAGGACTGGAAGCAGGCGACGAGGTCGGCGCTGTGGATGTTGTCGCGCACCTGCTTGCCGCCGTAGCCGAAGACCGTGTAGGGCGTGCCGGTGACCGTGCACTTCATCAGGTAGGCGAGGAAGCCGTGCAACTGCGCGCCGGCGTGCTGGGGGCCGGTCAGGCAGCCGCCGCGGAAGCAGACGGTGGGCATCTCGAAGTAGCGCCCGTACTCCTGCACGAGCAGGTCGGCGGCGGCCTTGGAGACGCCGAAGAGCGAGTGGGTCGAGTGGTCGATCGACATCGAGGTGTCGATCCCCTGGTGATAGGGGTGGGACTCCGGCAGCTCGAGCCGCTTCTCCAGCTCCTCCAGCGGCAGGAAGTTCGGCGTGTCGCCGTAGACCTTGTTGGTCGAGCAGAAGATGAAGGGGGCGTCGGCGGCGTGCTCGCGGGCCGCCTCGAGCAGGTTGAGCGTGCCCAGGGCATTGACGCCGAAGTCGGTCTGCGGGTCCCGCGCGGCCCAGTCGTGCGAGGGCTGGGCGGCGGTGTGGACGATCGCCTCGAGCGAGTCCGAGAGCTCGGCGAAGGCGCGGTTGACCCCCTCGGCGTCGCGGATGTCGACGTCGAGCGAGCGGAACTCGGAGTGGGCCTCGCGCAGCTCCTCGGTGACGTGGGCGGTCGAGGCCTCCTCGCCGAAGAAGCGGGCGCGCATGTCGTTCTCGAGCCCGACGACGTCCCAGCCGTCCTCGATCAAGCGGCGGACCGACTCGGAGCCGATCAGGCCGCCCGAGCCGGTGACGATTGCGGTCGGCATCGAGGCGGCAGATTAGCTACTCGGCGCCCTCTGCGTAGACCAGCGGCTGAGTGTCCGCCCGCTCACTCGCCCCTGCTATGAATGCCCGCCAGATGAGGGTGCTGATCACCGGCGGAGCCGGCTTCGTTGGGGCGAACCTCGGCGTCTCGCTGGCATCTCGCCACCCTGACTGGGAGATCGTCGCGCTCGACAACCTGATGCGCCGCGGCTCCGAGCTGAACCTGCCGCGCCTGCGCGACGCCGGCATCGAGTTCCATCACGGCGACGTGCGCGAGCGCGACGACCTGGCTGCCGCGGGCGGCTTCGAGGCGATGGTCGAGTGCTCGGCCGAGCCCTCGGTGCTTGCCGGCTTCGCCGACACCTCCTACTCGGTCCAGACCAACCTGGTCGGCGCCTTCAACTGCCTCGAGGCCGCCCGCCGTGAGAGCGCCTTCGTCGTCTTCCTCTCGACCAGCCGCGTCTACCCGATCGCACCGCAGCTCGAGCTGCGGCTCGAGCAGACCGAGAGCCGCTTCGAGCTGAGTGCCGAGCAGCCGATCCCGGGGGCGAGCCCGCGGGGCATCGCCGAGGACTTCCCGCTGCCCGGCGCCCGCACGCTCTACGGCGCCACCAAGCTCGCCGCGGAGCTGCTGATCGAGGAGTACGCCGAGGCCTTCGGCCTGCGCGCGGCGGTCAACCGCTGCGGCGTGCTCGCCGGTCCCTGGCAGATGGGCAAGGTCGACCAGGGCGTCTTCTCCTGGTGGCTGCTCAGCCACCACTTCGACAGGCCGCTCAACTACATCGGCTTCGGCGGCGGCGGCAAGCAGGTGCGCGACCTGCTCCACATCGACGACCTCGTCGACCTGGTCGACGAGCAACTCGGCGACCCCGAAGGCTGGAGCGGCAGCGTCGCCAACGTCGGCGGCGGCCGTGGGTGCAGCCTCTCGCTACTGGAGGCGACCGACCTCTGCCGCGAGCTGACCGGCAACGAGGTCGAGATCGGCGCCGAGCCGGAGACCCGCCCCGGCGACGTGCCGATCTACCTCTCCGACTGCTCGCGGCTCTTCGCCCGCACCTCCTGGCGGCCGCGTCGCGGCGCGCGCGACGTGCTCGCCGACCTGCTCGGGTGGACGCTCGCCCACGAGGACGCCGTCGCCGAGGCGCTCGGCTTCGAGCGGGTGGCGCGGTGAAGCTCTCTGTCGTCATCCCCGCTCACAACGAGGAGGGGACGGTCGCCGAGACGCTGACGGAGATCGTCTCCACCCTGGACGAGGAGAAGATCGAGCACGAGGTGATCGTCGTCGACGACTCCAGCACCGACGGCACCGCGGCGGTGGTCGAGGGGTTCGCCGCCGCGCACCCGCAGGTCCGCTGCCTCCCCTCCCCCTACGAAAACGGCTTTGGCTTCGCCGTGCGCGCCGGCCTCGAGGCCTTCGGTGGGGACGCGGTGGCGATCGTCATGGCCGACGGCTCCGACAGCCCGCGCGACCTCGTCGCCTACCAGCGCCTGCTCGAAGAAGGCTACGAGTGCGCCTTCGGCTCCCGCTTCGTCCCCGGCTCGGCCGTGATCGACTACCCGCGCTCGAAGCTGATCATGAACCGGATCGTCAACTGGGGTATCCGGGTCCTCTTCCGCCACGGCTACAACGACACCACCAACGCCTTCAAGGCCTACCGGCGCGAGGTGATCGAGAACGCCCAGCCCTTCCTCTCTCACCACTTCAACCTCACGGTCGAGCTGCCGCTGAAGGCGGTGGTGCGCGGCTACAGCTACGGCATCGTGCCGATCTCCTGGACGAACCGCAAAGCCGGCGAGTCGAAGCTGCGGCTGAACGAGATGGGCAGCCGCTACCTCTTCATCGTCCTCTACGTCTTCCTCGAGCACCACCTAAGCCGCGGCGACTACCACCGCCAAGAGCCTTGATCGAGTTCCTCGATACGCCGAGGAGGGCGTGGCTCGTGCTGGGCGTCGCGATGGCCGTCTCGGCGACCCTGATCCTCGTTACCGCCGACGGCCAGAGCTTCGGCATCGACGAGATGTTCTACCTCGGCCGCATGGTCGAAGACTCCGGCCAGGTCGTCGCCTACGACTCGCTCAGCTTCGAGTACCTCCTCGGCCCCTACAACGGCCACCTCCAGCCCCTCGGCAAGCTGATCTACGAAGCGATCTTCGCCCTCGCCGGCGCCAACTACACCGCCTTCGTCCTCGTCAACATCGCCGCGCTGTTTGCTGCCGTGGGGCTCCTCTTCGAGCTCGTACGGCGGCGGGTGGGGCCGCTGGCGGCGCTCGCGCCCTGCGTCCTCCTGCTCTTCCTCGGCTTCGCCCGTGAGGTCCTGCTCTGGCCCTTCGACGTGCACACCCTCGCCGCGATCGCGCTGGGCCTGGGTGCGCTGCTGGCGCTGGAACGCGAGGACCGGCGCGGCGACCTGCTCGCCTGCATTCTGATCGTCCTCTCGATCCTCACGATCGAGGTCGGCCTCACCATCCTCGTCGGAATCGCGGTGCTGATCCTGCTGCGACCCGGCCGCCTGCGCCGCGCCTGGGTCTTCCTCCTGCCCGGGTTCCTCTACGTTGCCTGGTGGATCTGGGCGCGCAAGTTCGAGCAGGACCAGAGCGCAATCTCGATCGAGAACGTCGACCTGATTCCCAAGACCGTCTTCCACTCGGCGGCGGCGGTGCTCGGCTCCCTCACCGGCACGAATCCGGTCTTGGCAGCCACCTACACCACTGTCGCCACCTGGTTCGGCAAAGCGCTGGCGGTGCTCGCCGCGGCGGCGCTGGCCCTGCGCATCGGCGGCCGCAGGGCGCCCGTCGCCCTCTGGGCCTGGCTGGCGATGATCGTCTTCTACTGGGTCACGATGGGCCTCACCGCCCGCCCGCCCGAAGGCTCGCGTTACCTCTTCTTCGGCGCCGTCGGCGTCGTTCTGCTCGGCGCCGAGGCCATCGCCGGGCGCGTGGGCAAGCGGGTCGCGGTCGGCATCGTCCTCGTCGCCCTGCTGGCCCTGCCGGCGAACATAGCCCAGCTTCGCAGTGGCGGCGACGCCGACACGCTGCACCTCGACGCCAAGGTCAGCCGGACCGAGTTCGCCATGCTGGAGCTGGCGGCCGGTCGCGTCGACCCCGAGTACGTCGCCTCCGCCGATCCCAACGTGAGTGCGATCGGCGGCGGCCTCTTCATCGGCATCCCCGCCGGCGCCTACCTGGACTCGGTGGAGCGCAACGGCTCGCCCGCCTACACGCTCGAGGAGCTGCGCGAACAGCCCGAGGAGCTGCGCCGCATTGCCGACGTCACCCTCGCGGGCGCGCTCGGGCTCGAAGCGCAGGTGGTCCCACCCCCGGCCGGCGCCGCCCGCTGCCGGCTCGTCTCCCCCGCCCCCGGCTCGGAGTCAGCCTCGTTCCCGCTCCCCCCCGGCAAGACCCTCTACGGCGCCACCGGCGCAGGCCCGGTGAGGCTCGGCCTGCGCCGTTTCGCCGACGGCGAGAGCGGTCTGCTCGAAGAGGTTCCAGCTGGCGCCTGGCGCCGGATCGAGATCCCGCCGGACGCGGCGCCGGAGCCCTGGCGGGCGCTGATCGACGCGCCGCTGCGCGCCTGCGCCAGCTCCTGACGATCAACCGGCGGCGCCGAGCGGACAGACGTAAGCGGGGCCGTCGACGACCACCCACCAGCGATCCGGAGCGGAGTCGGGCGGCAGCGGGACCCTCGTCCAGGCGCGGGGGGCAAGCTTCCCCAGCCTCAGCCCCGGGCCGCCCTTGCCGAAGCGGCCGACGGCGACCTCGATCGGCCTCCCGGCGCGCGAGCCGAGCAGCACACCGCCCCGCGGGGCGTCGAAGAACACAGGGGCGCGGGGGCGCCCGTCAAGCGAACTGGGACAGCCGGGTGGATCGGGCGGCGACGGCGCCTGCTCCAACTCGACGCCGAGCGCGCCGAGCAGGCTGGCATCGGCGATTTCGCGGCGCTGCAGGTCCTCGCCGCGGAGCTCGTCGAGCTGCATCCCCAGCCGGCCGAAACGCTCCGCCGCTTCGAGGTAGTCGCCGGCCGGCATCGGGGTGAAGATGCCGCCGCCGAGGTCGATGACGCGGGGATCCTTGCCCGGGGCGTACTCGGCCGGAATCGGCCCCCTGACCAGGTCCAGCATCGCGTACTCGACCCGGCTGGTCGTCGCATCGCTCAGCTGCGGGCCGCGGCCGTCGTAGAGCTTCGCCACGTTGGGCTGGATCGCGAAGGCGACGACCCCAAGGGCGGCGAGAACCGCCACCGTCGGCACGCGCCTGCCCGCCAGCGCGTCGGCGGCGACGAGGAAGACCAGCACAGTGCCGGCGAAGATGTAGCGCGAGGAGTCGGGGGCTCTACCGCCGAGCGCGATCAGGGCCCAGTAGGCGAGGACGACGGCGAGAAAGATCCAGAGCGTGCGCGGCACGCCGCCGCGGGAGAACCGCCAGACGAGCACGACGACGGCGAGCGCGGCCAGAGCCGAGCCCCAACCGGTGACCCCGACCAGCGGCTCGGGGGTCCCCTCGCCGGTCGGGTTGAGGCCCGTCACTGAGCCGGCGATCGCGGCGAGGGAGTCGGCCACGGTGGTCGGGATCAGCTCGACGTTGGCCAGCTCGAGCGGCGGGTAGTCGAACTTCGCCGCCCACAGCCACCAGCAACCGTAGAGGGCGACCGGGACGAGGAAGATCCAGAGCCGCCGCATGCGATCGGGCCGCAGCAGCACCGAGACCGCGATCCCGACGGCGAAGGCGAGGCCGACCTCGATCATCGCGATCGAGAGGACGAGCAGGACGCAGGCGGCGAGATCGCCGCGCCGGTCGCCGCGGTCGAGGGCGAGGATCGCGGCCAGGCCGAGAGCGAGGGCATAGGTGGTGTGCAGGTCGAAGGCCCAGATGAAGGCCTCCCAGGCGAAGCCGAGGGAGAGCAGCGAGAGGCAGGGCACGAGCGCGATCAGGGGGCCCACCCGGCGGCGGGCGAGCTCGAAGAAGAGGCCGACGCAGAGCATCAGGCCGGCGATGTTGATGGCGCGGAAGACGGCGTAGTCGGCGCCGGCGGTCTCGAAGACCCCCCGGTAGAGCAGCTTGCCCAGCACCTGCAGGTGGCCATTGCTCGGCGCCAGGAAGTATTCGATCCCCCCCGAGGACGGCCTGAAATCGGAGGTCCCGTAGACGATGTACTGGGCGTAGTAGAAGAGCTCGTCGTTGACGAAGGTGAGCCCTGTGCCGGCGATCATCATCCAGCTCGCCGAGGCGCACATCGCCGCCGCCAGGAGCAGCCAGGCGAGAGCCGTGCGGTCGCGGTCGGTTGCGGCCACAGCTCAGTCCACGAAGCGCATGAAGGGAACGCGCCAGACGGCCTCGAACACGATCGAGCGGTCCATCTTCGAGGCGCCGGCGCGGCGCTCGCGGAAGACGATCGGGACCTCGGCCACCGTGAAGCCGCGCTGGATCGCCCGGTAGGTCATCTCGACCTGGAAGGCGTAGCCGCGGGCCTGGATCGAGTCGAGGTCGATCGCCTCGAGAACCTCACGGCGGAAGCACTTGAAGCCGCCGGTGAGATCGCGCACCCCCACCCCGAGCACGGTCCGGGCGTAGGCGCTGCCGCCGCGGCTGATCGCCCGCCGCAGCGCGCTCCAGTCGCCGACGCCACCGCCTGGCACGTAGCGCGAGCCGATCACCAGGTCGGCCCGCTGGGAGGCGTCGAGCAGGCGCGGCAGGTAGGCGGGGTCGTGGGAGAAGTCCGAGTCCATCTCCAACACTAGGCCGGCGCCGCGCGCGAGCGCTCGCTCGAAGCCCGCGATGTAGGCGGGGCCGAGGCCTTCCTTGCGCGGCCGGTGCAGGACCTCGACCGCCTCGGCCTCCGCCGCCAGCCGATCGGCGATCTCGCCGGTGCCGTCGGGGGAGTTGTCGTCGACGATCAGGATCCGCGCCGAATCGGGGAGGTTCGCCTGCACGGCCTCGATTAAGGCGTCGATGTTGCCGGCCTCGTTGTAGGTCGGCAGGACGAGCCAGGCCGGACCCTGTCGCGGGGGCTGGGGCATCGGCGGGATGCTATTTGCCGGCGTGCGCGCCTACGGCCGCACCCGGCCGCCAGTGAGGCCGACGAAGGTGAACCAGGCCGGCTTCGGGCGGTAGCGGGCGGCTTCGTGGAAGAAGCCGACCGAGTCGCAGAAGTTGCAGTAGAAGCGCGCGTCTTTCCAGGTGAACCAGAAGGCGGCCTCGAGGTTGAGGCGGCCGCGATTGGCCAACAGGTAGTGGTAGGCGCCGCGCAGTTCGCGCGCCTGGCCGCGGATGCCCTGCTCGAAGGCGACGACGTTGGGGTTGTTCTGCGAGCCCCAGCCCATCTCGGTGATGTAGAGGCGGGCGCCGGGATCGCGGTTGGCGAGGGCGACCGCGCGGGCGGCCTCGGTCATCGAGATCAGATCCTCGACGTGGAAGGCGTAGGGGTGCAGGGCGATGCCGTCGAAGTGGCGCTTGATCCCCGGCACCGCGTAGAGCCGGTCGAGGAAGGTGGAGGCCGGCATCCCGCGCTTGCCCCGCTCGTCGGGTTCGCCGAAGAGCCCCGAGAGGATGACGTCGGCGCGCGGATCGGCGGCTTTGACGGCGCGGCTGCTGAGCTTCAGCAGGCGGGCGTAGCGGTTGGGCGAGACCGGATAGGCGAAGTAGAAGAAGTTGGCCTCGTTCCAGATCTGCCAGGCGCGGATCGGCTGCGGCCTGGTGATGACGATGTCGTCCTTCGCCACGGACGGCGAGTGCTCGTTCCAGAAGTCGCCTTCGGGGCCATACCGTTCGACCACCGCCTTGACGAAGGCCGACCAGCCCTGGCGGGCGCGGACGCTGTCGATCGGCATCCTGGTCGAGCGGCGGGAGAGCCAGCGCGGCACCCCCGTGAGGAAGGGGAGGACACGCAGGCCCTGGCTGGCCGCGGTGGCGATTTCGCGATCGGGGCCTTCCCAGTTGAAGGGGGCGTTACGGGTCGGCTGCACGCTGTCCCAGCCGATCGCGAGCCGGATCGTGCCGATCCGGGCCGCCCGCATGTAGCGGACGTCTTCTTCCTCGAGGACCGCCTGGGGAACGATGCCGAAGAAGGTCCGCGGGGCCGCCTGGGCAAGGCTCGGCGAGGAGAGCGAGGCGGTGCCGGCGGCGACGCAGACCAGGGCCAGCATGCAGATCGCGGCGGCGAGCGAAATTGTCTTCCTTCTCAAGCTCATCTCCTCGGGTCTGGCCTCAGTAAATCCCGCGCAGCTTACGGTGGTCCCAGGTCGCGATCCGCAACGGCTTGAAGTGGATCGCCACCCGTTTGGGGGCTTGCGCTTCGAGCGCCGCTTTGGCATCGCCCTGCACCGAGTCGATTCCCTCCGCGTAGCGCACGGTCAGCTCCTCCGCAAACCCAATCACGGTCTCGAAGTCGCGGTGGATCTCCGCCTCGGACTCGATCATCGCGCCGCGCAGCTCGCCGTACTCGCGCCCGGTCTCTACCAGGATCGTCGCCCGCGCATCGCGCTCCAGGTTGCGCACCTTCTGCGACTTGGCGTAGGTCCAGATCCAGACCTCGCCCTCGCGCGGCACGAACCAGAGCGGCATCGAGTGGGGAAAGCCGCGCGGGCCGTTGGAGGAGACGACCGCGACGCGCTCGGCATCGAGCAGCTCGAGCAGCTCCGCCTCGCTCAGCTCGATCTGGTCGCGGCGGCTCATCGGGCCGGTCACTCTAAAGCCCCTACCATGGGCACCGAATGCGGATCGCGATCCTCCTCTTCGACCAGCTCGCCGTCCAGGACGCCGTCGGCCCCTATGAAGTGATGCGCTGCGTGCCCGGCTGGCAGGTCGAGCTGGTCGGCCCCCGGCGCGGCGAGGTGCGCGCCGAAGGCGGCCTCGGCCTGACCGTCGACAAGGAGCTCGCCCAGGCGAGCGAGCCTGACATCGTCGTCGTGCCCGGGGGCGAGGGCAGCGAGATAGTCGCCGAGGACGAGGCGGTACTCGCCTGGCTGCGCGCCGTCGACGAACGGACGAAGTGGACCACCTCGGTCTGCACCGGCGCGCTGATCCTCGGCGCGGCGGGCCTGCTGGAGGGTAAGCGGGCGACGTCCAACTGGCTCTTCCTCGAGCGCCTGCGGGAGTACGGTGCCGAGCCGGTCGGCGGCCGCTTCGTCGAGGACGGCAAGACGATCACCGCCGCGGGGGTCACCGCGGGCATCGACATGGCCCTCCACCTGGTCGGGCGCGAGGCCGGCTCCGAGATCGCCGAAGCCGTCCAGCTCGGGATCGAGTACGACCCCGACCCGCCCTTCGACGCCGGCTCTCCCGAGAAGGCCCCGGCCGCGATCGTCGAGGCGGTGACGGCCTTCAGCCGCACGCGCGTGCCTTGATCTCAGCGCACCACAGAATTTTTTGCTTTTGCGCGCCACCTGCGCGTCGCGGGCATCTAGCGTGGCCGCGTGGAGCTCGTCGCAAAGACCCCGGCCGCAGTCCGACCGACGCCCGGTGATATCGTACGTACGCTTAATATCAACTACGTACGTACGATTTCATTGGAGGATCGGATGGCGCTAAGCGCGTCGAAATTGCGGGCAAACGTCTACCGGCTGCTCGACGAGGTTCTGGAGACCGGCAAGCCGCTGGAGATCGAGCGCAACGGCAAGACGCTGGTGATCCTGCCCAAGGACGGAGCGAAAAAGGGATCGAAGCTGGACAACCTTCCGCAGCGCCCGGGCGCGATCGTCGGCGATCCCGACGAGCTGATTCACATGGACTGGTCCTCGGAGTGGAACCCTGATCCATATTGACACCCATATCGCGCTGTGGCTCTACACGGGCTTGACCGAGAAGCTGCCAGCCAAGGCGCGGGCGCTGATCGACGAGAGGACGCTCGCTTTCTCGCCGGTGGCTGTGCTCGAGCTGAGATACCTGCACGAAGTGCAGAGGGCTCGCGATCCGGTTCCCGTCATGCTGGCCGCCCTGGGCCAGGAGATAGGTATGGAGGTCACCGACGTCTCGGCAGCCGAGCTGGGCCAGGCCGCTATGGACCTCTCCTGGACGCGCGATCCGTTCGACCGGCTGATCTCCGCTCACGCGATCGTTGCCAACGCGCCGCTGGTCACCGCGGACGAGACGATCCGCGAGCACCTGCACCTCGCGGTCTGGGATTGAGAACGTCCGGCGGCGTTTGCCGATCGCCTCGGGCCCGCGTCAACTGGCCCTACTTCAGCCTGATCGGCTCGCTCAGGCGGCCGCCCGGGATGGCGACGACGAGTTGGGACCAGGGCCGAGCGGGGCCGGCGCTGAGGCGGCGGCCGTAGCCGTCGAGCGGCAGGCGGAAGGTGTGCGAGCTGCCGCCGACGAGGCGGAAGGCACGGTGGCCGATCGCCCGCCGCAGGCTCCTCGTCCTCACCACCGCCCTGCCGCGGCGACGGACGACGAAGCGCTCCCTGGTCCGGGCGCGGAGCAGCAGCTGGCCGGGGCACTGCGTCCCCGCGGGCCACTCACAGCGCAGGGTGAGCCGCAGCGCGGCGGCGCCCACCCGCGTGCCGAGCAGGGTGATCGGCACCGGCACTCCCACCCGGCGGCAGCCGAGCAGCTCGTCGGAGCCGGGGCCGATGTCGAGCGCGTAGACGCAGAGGCGCTGGGAGCCGCTGCCGATCACCGGGAAGCTAACGTCGAAGCCGTGGGCGGCGCCGGCGCTGGGGAAGAGCGCCAGCAGGTCGGACCGTTCCCGGTTGGCGACCGGGCCGAGCTCGTAGCGGGAGGCGCCCTCGTCCTCCCTGCCGCCGAGGAAGGCGCGGATCGCGAGCGGCTTCAGCGGAGCGTTGGGATCGAACGCCCAGCCGGCGATCTGCACCTGGCCCGGCGCCGGCGAGTCGGCGATCTCGAAGCTGCCGCGCGGGTCGTCGCCTGAGGAGGCCGACCCCGCCGTCGCCCCTTCGACGTAGTTGTTGTCGATGTTGATCGTCACCCCGCCCCAAGTCTCGTCGTGACCGCCGCGGTACTGGTGGATGCGCTGGTGGTCGCTCCAGGCGTCAGTCGGGACGTAGGGGTCGGCGCCGTCGGCGCGCCCGTTCCAGTTGGCGATCCAGAGGTCGTCTGGGACCGGGTAGCTCGTCCCCCAGCGCGAGACGAGGTCGGCGATGCCCGAGGCACTGCTGCTGTAGACGCCGGAGTCGTAGCCGAGCGCGTGCAGGCGGCCGGTCCAGGCGGCGAGGAAGGTCAGCGTCGCGCTGCTGGCGCTCGAAGTGCGCGCGTAGCTCTCCATGTCGAAGTAGATCGGGCTGCCCTCGCCGATGCCGACCAGCTGCGCATCTGCGACCGCGTCGTCCGCCGCTTCGCTCCCCTGCCTGGCGGCGGTGGCGATCGAGCTACTCAGCGTCGCGCAGGAGGTGCAGCTCGAGCTCGGCGCCTGCAGGCCGACGTAGGTCGGGATCAGGTGCCACCCGGCGGCGATCTGGGCGGCGACCCAGGAGGCGGTCAGGTTGGGCTGCGAGCAACCGCGGTTTTCGCCGCCGATGTAGACGCCGATCGCCCGGTAGGGCGAGCCTTCCCAGGCCGACATCGAGCGCCCCGAGGGCGCCGTGCAGGCGTCGAAGCCGAGACCGGTGTAGTCCGAGGCGGCGGAGATGCGGGCCGGGGGAAGGCGGCTGGCCTGCGCCCTGGCGAGGGCGGCGCGCTCATCCGCCCGGGGATCGACGAGGATCGCCCGCCGCCGACCGATCGCTTTCGCCGGGCAGCGCTGCCGGGAGCCCGGCGTGCCCAGGTAGATGGCCCGGCGGTCGAGCCGCACGCAGGCGCGCGGCCGCTCGGCGAGCCGCACGACCGACCAGCCATCTGGCACGTCGACGACCCGACCGCCGAAGTGGACGGTCTTCGCCTCGGCGCCCGCGGGCAGGACGGCCACGAGCGCCAGTACGCATAGAGCGACGCGCCGCATCTACCCCCCAACCATTCCAGCCCGCTGCGGTTTCGGTCGCCCCGGGGCCGCACCGCAAGATGCCTACCGCTCAGATCGGCGGCACGAGGTTCAACTCGGACCAAGGCCCCTCGCCCGCCATCGGCTGCGTACGGCCCTCCAACCAGTCCGCCTGCAGGTCGTCGTAGTGGGGGCTGGCGGGATGACCCGACTGCCCGGTGAACATCTGCCAGCGCGAGCGGCGCGGCGCGGTCGGGTCGGCGACCATGCGCCAGCTCGGCGCCCAGACCGCTTTGTAGGGATCGTTGGGGTCATAGGCGATCTGGCTCACCGTCTCCTGCGCGCCGCCCGCCCGCAGGCGGCGGTTGAGCAGCTTGCGCAGCAGCGGGTTGGCCTCGCCGAGGGCGTGCGGGAACTCCATCTCGTGCACGCGGCCCCAGCGCCAGCCCTCGGGATCGGGGCCGAAGCGGTCGCTGAGGTCGTCGAGGGCGCCGGAGAGGGCTTCCAGCACGAGACCGTCCCAGGGGCGGCCGATCAGCTCCTCGTCGCCCTCCCCCCAGAGCTTCATCAGGTGCGAGTGCCAGCGCCAGGGCGAGGTGACGTGCGGCATGAAGCCGTTGTCGGCGCGGTCGAGCCAGCGCTCGCAGAGGTCGCGGTCGCCGATCGCGGCGCGGGCGAACTCGCGCGCCAGCCGCAGCAGGAAGGCCTGGTAGATCGTGCCGGCGATCGAGTCGGGGTCGAGCCGCCCGTCCCAGCTGCGCAGGCGCTCCAGCGCGCTGACCTCCCGCTGCCCCGCCGGCTTCAGCCGGCCCAGCCGCCGCGCCGCCTCCAGGCCGGGGATCGAGAGATCGTCGGACTGCATCGCCTCGAAGCCGTCGATGTCGTGCTCCTCGCTCGCCCGCAGCAGCTGCTCGATCCGCTGCGCCCGGTAGCCGTCGAGCCACTCACTGGTGATGTGGTGCGGGCAGGAGTCGCCGACGATGCGGTTGTTGGCGGTGACGAGGAAGCCGCTCGCGGGGTCGACGACCTCGGGCAGCTCGTCGTAGGGCACGGCCCCCTCCCACTCGAACTCGCCGTCCCAGCCCGGCTTCGGCAGGTCGGGGCAACCGCCGCGGCGCAGCGGCAAGCGGCCGATCAGCTTGTACCCGATCGAGCCGTGGCGGTCTGCCCAGATCAGGTTGGAGGCGGGCGAGCTGTGGCCCTCGAGCTTGGCGACCAGCTCCTGCCCGGAGCGGATCTCGTGCAGCTCGAACATGCCCGCGAAGGCGGTCGGCTGATCGAGCGTGATCCAGCGCAGGGCGAGCGGCTCGGCGTCGTCGGCGCCGAGCGCCGCGTTGACCAGGGGCCCGTGGTGGGTCAGCCGCACCTCGAGCAGCTCGGGCGCGTCGCGTCCCTTCACCGCGATCTCCTCGCGCACGATCTCGAGCGGGCGCCAATCGCCCTCGAACAGGTAGCGGTCGCCCTCGACCCGCTCGACGAAGAGGTCCTGCACGTCGGCCATCACGTTGGTGAAGGTCCAGCAGACGTCGTTGCTCTGGCCCATGTAGACGCCGGGCATCCCAGGGAGGGAGGCGCCACGGACGAAACGGTCGCCGAGGGTGAGTCCGACCTGGTACCAGATGCCCGGCATGCTCGGCGGCAGGTGCGGGTCGCCGGCGATCAGTGGGGTGCCGGTCGCGCTCAGCCGGCCGCTCACCGCCCAGTTGTTGGAGCCGCTCGCCTCGGCGGCCATACCGATCGAGCGGCGCACAGCGTCGATCTGCTCGGCCAGGCCGAGCCCGTCGCCGGACCACGCTTCCTGCGTGACGACCGGGTTGTCCCCCGGGTAGGCGGGGTCGAGCTTCGCCGCCAGCTCGGGGCCCAGCTCGCGCGTCATGTCGGCCCGCAGCAGCTCCTTCTCCCAGTTGGTCGAGAGGCCGAAGGCGAGCAGCTTGCCGAGGCCGAGGATGTCCGCCGGCCGCCAGGGCTCGAACTCGAGGCCGAGCAGCTGCATCTCGAAGGGCGGCGCCCCGGCGCTCGCGGCGGCGGCGTTGACTCCCTCGCAGAAGCGCTCGAGCAGGGCGCGCAGCTCGGGGTCGAGGCTCGCCGCCTCGCGCTCGGCCGTGCGACGCATGCCCAGCGTGCGCATCAGGCGGTCGACCGGCAGGCCCTCGTCGCCGGCGAACTCGGCGACGCGACCGGAGAGGACGCGGCGGTAGAAGTCCATCTGCCAGAGCCGGTCCTGGCCGTGGCAGAAACCCTCGGCGAACCAGAGGTCGGCGGCGTCGCCGGCCTCGATGTGCGGCACGCCCCAGCGATCTCGCCGCACCCGCACCGGGCCATGCAGCCCGGCAAGCTCGATCGTCCCCTTCTGCTTCGGCAGCGGCCGCCGCGCCAGCCAATGCCAGGCGGCAGCGATCACGGCTGCGAGCAGGCCGGTGCCGGCCAACCCAGCCAGAAGTCCAGCCCTGATAGCTCGCCCGCCGTTCATCCAGCCACCATACTGGCTGGCTGGCCAGGAATTGACTCTCCGAGCCCGGCCTTCAGGAACTTACCGATACTTTCATTACCCGCCGCTGTTTCGATCGGCATGCTCGCACTGCTCTTGCTTCTCGCCGTTTTGGCAACCATGCCGGCGTCGGCTTCTGCGGCGCCGGGCGACCTCGATCGCGGCTTCGGCGAGGACGGAAGGGTGATCGGTCACCGCTGGACGCTTGTCGACATGACGACCCTGGCCGACGGCCGTACCGTCGTGGCCACTGAGAGCGCGCTGTTCGCCTATCGGGGGAATGGCCGTCCCGATCGCAGCTTTGGAAACAACGGCGCGGTGGAGCCGCTCTCGCCCGAGGGAGGGAAGTTGACGATCGAGGACATCGCCGTCGACGGACACGGTCGGATCCTCGCCGTGGGTAGTGCCGCGCACCCGGTCGCGCCTGCGCCCGGGACCGTACCCGTGGGCAATGGAACCTACGCCGCGATCGTGCGCTACCTACCGGATGGCGAGCTCGACGGTGGTTTCGGCAGCAATGGCATCGTCTTCACCGATCTCGGTCTTCCCCCGCCGGCGCGCCCGCCGAAAATCCCGGACTACGCACAGATCACGTCTGCCGTGGAAGTCCGCGCGCTGGGGGTGGCGGTGGATTCGGGCGAACGGATCGTGCTCACCGGTACCCGGGCTGCCACGCATACCGCCGCCAAATACGCGACCTTCGTTCCCTTTCCCGAAGCCTTCGTCGCTCGGCTTTCGGAGGACGGAGGCCGAGACTCGTCCTTCGGCGAGAATGGCGCGAGACCGCTCGGCGGGTTGCGCTCGATCGGTCGGCCCGCCATCGACCGACGAGCGGGGGTCTACTTCGCCGCCACTCAGCACCCAACCTCGGAATTCGCCGAACGGCCGAAGGTCATTGGACACCTCACCGTTTCCGGTGCCGTCGATCGGACTTTCGGCAAAGGCGGCTGGCGAGCGCTGGCGAACGACACCTCCGAAACCGATCTGGACGTCACGCTCGATCGCGGGGGCCGGCTGCTGATCTACGGGCAGGGAAGCAGCGCGGGCATTGCGCGCTTCAAGCCGAACGGCTCGCTCGATCGCGGCTTCGGGCGCGGCGGCACGGCGACGGTCGTCCATCCCAAGGGAGAGGTGATCGTCGGTGGCCTGGCGGCGACCGGCTCGGGGGGCGTCCTGGTAGCCGGCTCCCTCGTGATCGAGCCGACTTCAGCGCGGGGCGGGTTCAAGCGCAAGCTTCTCCTGGCACGGCTGACGGAGCGGGGCAAGCTCGCACGACGATCCGGCAACCGGGGCACCGTGGTGACGAGGTTCGGCGCAGAGTCGCAAGTGGAAGGCCGAGTGGTACTGGCCGACGGAAGGGGCCACGCGCTGGTCGGGGGCGTTCTCGATAGCTCGCGCTTCGTCCTCGCCCGTTACCTGCTGGGCCGCTGATCGACCTCCTCGCTCACTCCCAGAGATCGGCCGGCAGCAGGCCTTCGGCGTCGAGCTTCTGCAGGTGGGCCTCCATGACCAGGGCGGCGGCGGGGCGGAGCTCGGCGGGGACGTCGGACCAGGCCTCGGCGAGGAGGGCCTGCTTCGAGCGCTCGCCGCGCTCCAGCGCGGCTAGGAGGCGGCGCTCGCGCATCTCGCGGTGCTCGACGTACTCGGCCAGCTTCGCCTGTGGGTCGGTCACCCAGGGGCCGTGGCCCGGGCAGATCAGCGCCGGCGCCTCGGCCCGCACCGCGCGCAGCGACTCCATGTAGGCGGTGAGCGAGCCGCCGTCGGGCGGGACGAAGGTCGACCCCTCGCCGAGCACGAGGTCGCCGCTGAAGCAGACGCCGTCCTCGCTGAGGAAGCTGACGTGGTCGGCGGCGTGGCCGGGCGTGGCGAGCACGCGCAAGCCGGCGTGCTCCTCGCCCCTGCCGGGGAGGATCGCCGCCGGACGCTCGGCGCCTCCGCCGACTGCAGCGGCCTCCGCCAGCCGCTCCGCCCCCGCGGCGTGGTCGCCATGGCTGTGGGTGAGGAGGATCAGGCCGACACCACCGCGCTCCTCGGCCGCGGCCCGCACCGCGTCGATGTGGCCCTCGTCGTCAGGCCCGGGATCGATCACCACGCACGGGTCCGACCCGTACAGGTAGGTGTTGGTGCCCGCCAGCGTCATCGGCCCCGGGTTGGGAGCCGTCAGCCGGCCTATCTCCGGGTGGCCGGGCGCCGTCTCAGGCAGCGCTGGCCGCGACCTCGGCGGCGATCGCTTCGCGCGCGCTCTCCGGCTCAAGCACGACCAGGTCGCCGGCGCCGCGCAGGATCTCTCGCACCAGCCAGGAGGTGCCCGCGTAGGGCAGCTCGACCACCACGGCGCCGTCGGCCAGCTCCTCGACCACCGTGCGCTCCTCGCGCAGCCAGCGCGCCCGCTCGGGCGAGACCCAGACGCGGGCGACCTGCGCGGTCGGCACCTCGCCGTCGGTCATCCAGCCCTCGACCCCGGCCAGCTCTTCGACCTCCTGCCGCGGCTCGTAGGTCTCGCCGCTCTGCGCCGCCTCCTTCATCCGGTCGAGCTTGAAGTGGCGAACGCCCTCTTTGGTCAGGTCGTAGCACTCCGCGTACCAGCCCTCGCGCCCGTTCTCCAGCCGGTAGGGCTCGACCCGCCGGCTGGTGAACTGGTCCTCGTTCTCCTTGTAGTACTTGATTTCCAGCACCTGGCGATCGGCGATCGCGGCGTTGACGACGCGGGCCACCTCGGTGTCGCCGCCGCTGCCGGCGGCGATCTCCAGCCCCTCCTCTGAGGGATCGTGGCCGAGCGCGCCGACGATCTTCTCGCGAGCGCTCTGCAGGCCACCCTGCGGCAGGTGGTCGCCGAAGAGGTCGATCGCCGCGACCAGCGCCTTCGCCTCCAGCGGCAGCAGACGCGCGGGGCGGGCGAAGTTGTCGCCATAGGGCTCGGAGTCGACCTCGATCTCGTCGCCGAGCACTTCGGCGTAGAGGACGTAGGTGCCGCCGCCGAAGTTGACGACGTTGAGCAGGTCGATGTCCTCCTGCAGCTCCTCCGCCGTCAGCTCGAGCCGCTGCCGCAGCTCGACCACCTGCAGCCGCTCGCCTTTCTTCGCCGAGTCGATCAGCAAGCCGGCGAGGGTGACGAGGCGGGCGAAGCGCTCGGGCCGGATCGCCGCTTCGCCGCGACCGTTGCCGCGCGTGCGTTGCGGGGCCTCGCGCGGCGGGTGCTCGACCGTCTCGGCGGTCTCGAACTCGCCGCGGTGGCGGTCGTGCAGCAGGTCGAGCCGCTCGCGCGCTTCGGCGCGCAGCTCCTCCGGCTCGAGCACCTCGGCGTTCTGGCGCCAGCGCAGCACCCAGGCGATCAGCTCGCGAGGCGAGGCGTAGTCGGTCTCGAAGACCGAGCCCTTGCCGGGGGCGTCGTCGGCCTTGCGCGCCGGCCGCAGCTCGCCGTACTGGCCGAAGTCGCGCTCGATCAGCCAGGAGATGCGGTCGCGGACGAAGATCTTGGCCCGGCCGCGGACCTCGCCCAGCTGCCAGTCGGCGTGCTGGCCGTAGTCGCGCCGGTCGAAGTCCTCGGGGGGCGAGAAGTCGTGCTCGGCCTTGGAGGCGTAGCCGACCTTGCCCTGGATGCGGGAGAGGCGGAAGACGCGCACCGCACCGCGCTCGTGCGAGAGGCCGATCAAATAGAACTGGCCGGAGCGGAAGACCAGGTGGTAAGGGTCGACCTTGCGCTTCTCGGTCTCGTCGCGCTCCATCGTGTAGTAGGTGAACTCGATCGTCTTGCGGCGCGAGATCGCGGTCTCGATCTTGGACAGCCGCTGGGAGAGCTCGCGGCCGCCGGCCGAGGCCGTCATCGCCATCTCGACCGGCGCGCGTTCGCCCTCGCTGATTGGGTTCGGGTGGCCCCAGGCGACCTGCTGCAGGGCGAGGCGCAGCGGCTCGGCGTAGGCGAATTCGCCTTTGGTGAGGAGCAGGAGAGCGGTGCTGAGCGAGGCCAGCTCGTCGTCGGTGAAGCGGATCGGGTCGAGGTAGAAGTTCTCCGGCGGCAGCGAGTAGAGCTCGGCCTCGAAGAAGCCCTCGCCCGGTTTCTCCACGCCGAGCTGGATGCCGAGACTCTCCAGCTCGGCCCGGTCGGCGTAGAAACGGCGCGCGAAGGCGTCGTCGTTCATGTCGCTGTAGCCCTCGACCTCGCGCTTGATCTCCAGAGCCGAGACCGGCCTGCCCTGCGCCATCAGGAAAGAGATCAGCGAGAGCTGGCGGATCAGCTTCTCGGTGTCCTTTGCCACTCAGCCCAGAATAGTGAGGGCGGCTGGGCGAGCCACCCGCCGAGCGGCCTCCAATCCCGCATTTTGCCCCTTTCCCTCAGGCGGCTTGGCGCTGACCGAAGTAGGCCGAGCCGGATAGCGCCCGGTCGAAGCTCGACCAGGACTCGCCGGCGGGCAGCTCGCGCTCGAGGCGGTCGAAGCTGCCGAGGCGGCCGCCGAGGTTGTCGATCATGTGGACGAGGACGGCCTCGCGGGTCGCGGGGACGACCGGGGAGCCGTGCTCGAGTGAGCCGTGGTGGCTGAGGATGATGTGGAGGACGGCCTGCGCCAGAGCCGGGTCGAAGCCGGGGATCTCCTCGATCTCGCGGCGCACCGTGTAGTAGCCGAGCGGGATCTCGCCCTGCAGGCGGCCGGCGTCGGTGAGGTCGATCGCCAGGGGGTCGTCGTTGTAGGCGACGGTCTTGCCGATGTCGTGCAAAAGCGCGCCGGCGACGGCGACCTCGCGGTCGATGCCGGGGAAGAAGTTGGCCGCGGCGCTGACCGCCTGCGCCACCGAGACCGTGTGCTCGAGCAGCCCGTGGCGGTAGGCCTGGTGGTAGACCTTCGCCGCCGGCGCGTCGCGGAAGCGCTCCCAGATCGGCGAACGCTCGCCGAAGAAGCGGTCGAGCAGGTCGCGCAGCTGCGGCTCCTGCACGGTCTCGAGCAGCTGGCGCAGCTTGCCCTCCAGCTCCTCGAAGGAGACCTCGGACTCGGCGGCGAGCTCAGCCGGGTCGTACTCCCCGGGGGGCGCCTCGCGCAACCCCGAGAGCTTGATCTTGGGCCCCCAGCGCTCGCTCATCTCAAAGACGCCGCTGACGTGCACCGGGGTACCGGTCGCGGCCAGCGCGTAATGCGCCTCGGCCTCCTCCCAGGCGACCGCCTCGGCGGTGCCGGTCGCGTCGCAGAGCACCAGCCGCAGCCATGGCTCGCCGTTACGCTTGCGCCGCAGCTCGCGCTCGCGCACCGCGTAGACGCCCGCCACCCGCTGCCCGTCCTCGAGCTCGCGCAGGGGCACGCGAGGAGTGGGCGTGGCCGACTCGGGCGCCTCCGTTTCAGACGGAATGGCCGTCTCTACGGTGGGCGCAGCCCCGCCGGGCGCCTCGATCAGCGCTTCCTGGAAGATCGTCGGGTCGAGCTGGTCCATTTCCGCCAAGGTAAAGCGAGGCGCGGACGGCGAGCTACCCTGCGCACGTGACCCGCGTCCTCTTCGTCTGCCTCCACAACGCCGGCCGCTCGCAGATCAGTGAGGCGCTCTTCGCCCGCGCCGCCGACGGCCGCCACGAGGCCCGCTCGGCCGGGACGACGCCAGCCGCGCGCGTCCACCCGGAGGTGGTCGAGGCGATGGCCGAGCTCGGCGTCGACCTCGTCGGCCGCGTCCCCCGCAAGCTCAGCCGTGAGGACGCCGAGTGGGCGGACGTGGTCGTGACGATGGGCTGCGGCGACGAGTGCCCCTACATCCCGGGCAAGCGCTACCTCGACTGGGACCTGCCCGACCCCAAGGGCCGCCCGCTCGAGCAGGTGCGGGCCACGCGCGACGAGATCGAGCGGCGGATCGGCGCCCTGCTCGCCGAGCTGGACTAGGGTCCCAGCCGTGAAGCTCTGCCGGTTCGAGACCGCGGGCGGCGACGCCGCGCTGGGCGTCGTCGAAGGCGACGAGGTCATCGACCTCTCCTCGAGCGAGGCGCCCGCCGAACCGGCGGCGGCCCTGGCCGAGCTCGGCCCGGAGAAGCTGGCGGCGCTCGCCACCAACGCGCCCCGCCTGCCCCTGTCCGGGCTGCGGCTGCTTGCGCCGGCGACGCCGCGCAAGTACCTGGCGATCGCGCTCAACTACCGCGATCACATCGAGGAGATGGGGATGGAGGCGCCTGAGGTCCCCGTCTTCTTCAACAAGCAGGTGACCTGCGTGGTCGGCCCGGATGCCGAGGTCCACATGCCGAAGGTCTCAACCTTCCTCGACTACGAGGCCGAGCTGGCGGTGGTGATCGGCAAGCGCTGCCGCCACGTGCCGGTGGAGCGCGCCGCCGAGGCGATCGCCGGCTACACCTGCGCCAACGACGTCAGCGTGCGCGACTGGCAGGGCAAAGCGCAGACGATGACGATCGGCAAGTCGTTCGACACCCACGGCCCGCTCGGCCCCTGGCTGGTGACGGCCGAGGAGCTGGGCGATCCGCACGACCTCGCCATCCGCTGCCACGTCGGCGACGAGCTGCGCCAGGACGCGCGCACCAGCCAGATGGTCTTCGATTGCTTCCAGCAGGTCTCCCACCTCTCCGAAGCCTTCACGCTCGAGCCCGGCGACGTGATCGCCACCGGCACCCCGGCCGGCGTCGGCCTCGGCCGCCAGCCGGTCCGCGACAACCTGCTCCACGTCGGCCAGACGGTGCGGGTGGAGATCGAGGCCATCGGCGAGCTGGTCAACACCGTCGTCGAGGAGCCCCAGAGGTTCGTCGCGACAAATCTTTATTAGTCAGTAGGCTACGTCGCCATGGCGGCGAAGGGGAGAGCGAAGGCGCGCAAGTCGCGTGGGAAGCCCCAACCCGCCTCGCAAGGGAAGGCCGCCGCGGGGAAGGCGTCGCCGCCCAAGGCCGGGGACGCCTCGCTGCCGGAGGCACTGCCGCCCCTCGCCGCCGCCGCGCTCGTCTTCGTCGCGGCGGGCGCGGTGCTCGTGCTCGAGATCCTCGCCGTCCGCCTGCTGGCGCCCTACGTCGGCCTCACCCTGGAGACGACCACCTCGATCATCGGCGCGGCCCTGGCCGGCATCGCGATCGGCGCCGCCGTCGGCGGGCGGCTCGCCGACCGCACCGACACCCGCCGCCTGATCGTCGGTCTGCTGATCGGCGGCGGCCTCTTGGCGATCCTGATCGTGCCGCTCGTGCACTGGCTGGGCCCGGGCGCCCGCGGCGACGGCGACCTCGCCGCACTCGCGATCACGGTCGTCGCCCTGGTACCGGCGGCGGTCGTCCTCAGCGCCGTCTCTCCGGCCGTCGCCCACCTCCAGCTGCACGACCTGCGCGCCAGCGGAACGGTCGTCGGCGGCCTCTCCGGCTGGGCGACGGCGGGGGCCCTGCTCGGCACCTTCGGCACCGGCTTCGTCCTCGTCCCGTTGATGCCCGTCAACACCGCCGTCCTGATCACCGGCGTGGCGCTGGTCCTCACCGGCATCGTCCTCGCCGCCTCCTCGCGACTGCTCTCGCTGCTCGGGGTCACCGGCGTCGGGCTCTCCGTCCTCGTCCTCGGCGCCTGGTCGAGCAGCCTCGACTCCCCCTGCGACGCGGAGACCAAGTACCACTGCGTGATCCTCGAAGCCGACCCGGCCAATCCCGGCGGCTACACGCTGGTGCTCGACGACCAGTCCCACTCCTATGTCGACCTGAAAGATCCGACGCACCTCGGCTTCCACTACATCCGCTGGATCGCCAAGGCGATCGACGCGACGAACCCGCCCAAAGCGCCGCTGGAGGTGGTGTTCGTCGGCGGCGGCGGCTTCACCCTGCCACGCTGGCTCGAGGCGACGCGGCCCGGAACGCACTCCCAGGTGCTCGAGGTCGACGGCGAACTGGTCGAGTTCGACGAAGAGCACCTCGGCCTGCGCGAGTCGGAGTCGATATCGATCTCGGTCGGCGACGCGCGCATCGGCATGCTCGACCTTGCCGACGACAGCGCCGACGTCGTCGTCGGCGACGCCTTCGGCAACCTCTCGGTCCCCTGGCACCTGGCGACCGCGGAGTGGACCGAGGAAGTTAAGCGGGTGCTCGCCCCGGACGGTCTCTACGCGCTCAACGTGATCGACCGCGGCCCGCTGGAGCTGCAGCGAGCCGTGGCGGCGACTTTGCTGGAGGCCTTCGACCACGTGCGGATGGTGATCTTCGGTATCGAAGAACGGCCGCTTGGCGGAAACGCGGTCTTCCTCGCCTCCGATCGACCGATCCCGGCGGCAGCCGGCACGAACAACAAGTTCGCGACCACGCTGCGGCCCTCGGAGGTCGAGCGGTTTGCCGAGGACGCCGAGACCCTGCGCGACGACTTCGCCCCCGCCGACCAGTTGCTGTCCCCACCGTAGGTCGTCGAGCCGGCCGCTACCAGGGCCGCCAGCCGGAGGCCGGGTACAGCTCGGGCTCTGCCGAGGCAGCCTCCGCCCAGGCATCGGGCGAGCGCAGCTTCGTGCCGGAGCCGCTATCGGTGAAGAGCTCGAGCAGGAGCCCGTGCGGTTCGGCGCTGCTGACGATATGGGCGAAGCGCACCCCCCGCGAGATCGCCAGCGCGCCGGCCTCGACGCTCGCCCGGGTCGACGGGCCGCTGACGATCCGCTGCGTCAGCTCGGCCGAGCTGCTCATCTCCGAGACCTCGCGGCGCTCGCCCCCGTCCTCGATCAGCACCGGCTCGGCCCCCGGCACGAGGATGACCTTGTAGGCGTCGAGGGCGATCGCCAGCTTGGCCGCGGCCTGGTCGGGATCGGCGGCCTGAACGTCGCCGCCGGGGTCGACCGCGACCGCCTCGATCACCGGCGTGTAGTCCTCGATCACGTGCAGGACGAGGTCGGCGTTCGCCCGCAGCTCGCCCCGCTCGTCGGTGGAGAGCAGCCAGGCCGGCGCTCCGTCGCTGCCCGAGAGGCCGGTCGTTTTGCCGTAGGCGCCGAGCGAGTGGACGAGCTGGTGGTTGACCAGCTGGCGGCCGTTGCCCGCGCCCGGGGCCGCTTCTCCGTCGTCCTCGTGCGGGTGGACCAAGACCGTCCGCACGCCGACGAAGCGCAGCATCGCCAGGTCGCGGCAGAGCGCCTCGCGGTACTCGTTGTCGAGCTCGGCCGCGCAGCGGATGACGAACGTCTCCTCGCGGAACTCGCGGATATAGGGGAGAGCCTCGATCAGGGTGGTTACGTCCGGCGCCATGGCCGGGCCAGTTTATCCCCGGCTCCGCGGGCCCCTACAGCCGCTCTGGGGCGCGGATCCCGAGCAGCTCCAGACCGGTGCGCAGGGTGCGCCCGGTGGCGTCGCTGAGGGCCAGGCGCGAGGCGCGGACCGGCGGCTCGGAGCCGCCGATCGGGCACTCCTCGTAAAAGCGGGAGAAGCGCACCGCGAGCTCGTGCAGGTAGGAGGTCAGCTTGTGAGGCTGGAGCGTGTCGACGGCAAGCGCCAGCTCGGCGCCGAAATCCATCAGCTGCAGCGCCAGCGCCCGCTCCTCGGGAGTGGAGATGACGATCTCGGCCTCGGGGCCGGGCGCGGCCTCGCCGTGTTTGCGGAAGAGCGAGCGGACCCGGGCGTGCGCGTACTGGAGGTAGGCGGCGGTGTTGCCCTCGAAGCTGAGCATGCGGTCGAAGGCGAAGGTGTAGTCGCGCACCCGGTCGGTCGAGAGGTCGGCGTACTTGACCGCGCCGATGCCGATCGCGCGCGCCAGCTCGTCGCTCGTCTCCGCCTCCTCCACGCCGCGCTCGCGCAGCAGCGCCCGGGCGCGCTCGACCGCCTCCTCGAGCAGCTCGGTGAGCTTGACGGTGCGGCCCGCGCGGGTGCGCAGCATCTTGCCGTCCTCGCCCAGCACCGAGCCGAAGGCGACGTGGCGCAGGTCGGTCTGCCCGTTGGCCCAACCCGCCACCTCGGCGGCGTCGAAGAGCATGTTGAAGTGCAGCGCCTGCGGCGCCCCGACCACGTAGAGGACCGCGCCCGCGCCGAGGTCGCGCAGCCGGTAGCGGATGGCCGCGAGGTCGGTGGTGTCGTAGTTGTAGCCGCCGTCGCTCTTGCGGACGATGATCGGCATCGGCTCGCCCTCGCGCGAGACGTAGTCGTCGAGGAACATGCAGAGCGCGCCCTCGTCCTCGACCAGCAGCCCGGCGGCGGAGAGTTCCTCGACGACGTCGCCGAGCAGCGGGTTGTAGAAGCTCTCGCCAACGTTATCCTCGGGGGTGAGGCCGATTTCGAGCAGGTCGTAGATGCGCTGGAAGTAGCGCTCCGAGACGGCGCGGATCTCTCGCCAGACCGCCAGCGATCGCTCGTCGCCCTGCTGCAGCGCGACCACGCGGCGGCGCGAGCGCTCGGCGAACTCGGGGTCCTCGTCGAACTTCTCGCGGGCGGCCTGGTAGAAGCGGGTCAGGTCCCCGACCTCGCTCTCCGCCTCGCCGCCGCCGAGGTCGAGCATGTGCTCGACCAGCATGCCGAAGGGGGTGCCCCAGTCGCCGAGGTGGTTCTGGGCGACCGTCTCGTGGCCGAAATGCTCGAGCATGTGGCGAATCGCGTCGCCGATGATCGTGCTGCGCAGGTGGCCGACGTGCATCTCCTTGGCCACGTTCGGGGCGCTGTAGTCGATAACCACGCGACGCGGCTGCTCCGCCTCGGGAACGCCGAGGCGCTCGTCGGCGGCGATCGCGGCGACCGAGTGCTCGATCGCCTCGCGGCGCACGCGGAAGTTGAGGAAGCCCTTGCCGGAGACCGTGGGCGGCTCGACCAGGTCGGACTCCGCCAGCTCGGCCGCGAGGCGCTCGGCGAGGCCGAGCGGGTCCTCGCCCCGCTGCTTGCCGAGCCGCAGCGCCAGCGAGGACTGGAAGTCGCCCTCCTGGGCGGGGGGGCTGCGGTGGACCATCGCGTCCTCGACCTCGAGGCCGAGGCTCTCGCCGGCGGCGCGCGCGAGCTCGTCGCCGATGCGGCGGGAGAGGTCGTGCGGGCTGCTGCCGCCGAACGCGGCCGGCGCCTGCCGGGCGCTCGCCTTGCTCACTCGAACCCCCGCTGCTCGACCGCCGCGAGCACCTCGACCAGCGTCGCGGTCGGCGGCAGCTCGAACAGCTCGCCGCAGGCCAGGGCGAAGTGCGGATCGACCAGCGCGAGGGTCACGGGGGCGCCGACGATCTCGGAGAGGTCGTCGTAGAAGGCGCGCGACAGCCGCAGCGCCTCGGCGGAGAAGGAGGCCTCGGCCGTCGCCGGGATGCTGGCACGGGCGGCCGGGCTGACGAAGGGGCGGACGTAGGGCAGGCGGCCGAGCTCGCCCGAGTCGAGCCGGCAGACGAGGCCGCTGGCGCCGATCACGTAGTCGCGCGGGTCGCCCAGGTCGACCTTCTCGAGCGGGTCGAGGCCGTCCTCGCGCACGTAGCGGACCGCCGCGTGGACGGGGAAGGCGGGCGGCTCGTGCGGCCCGATCTTGGTCCCGGCGACGACGGCGACGATCTGGTCGGCGAGGCCTTCCAGCCTCTCGCTGAGCGTCTTTTCGATCGTTTCGCCGGTGTAGAAGTCGTCCTCGACGACGATCAGCGGGCGGCCGTCCGCCTCGGCGCGGATCGCCTCGACCTGCCGCTCGAGGGAGGGGTAGCCGGGGCGCGGGATCATCTCGATGAAGTCGGTGCCGCCGACGCGGTAGCAGCGGGAGAAGGCGAGGGGCAGCGCGCCCTCCTCCATCAGCGGATCCATGCTGATCGCGACGCCGTCCGCGTCGACCTCGTCGATCAGCTCGAGCCGGCGACGCTGCGCGGCCTGCCCGTCGATCAGGTCGACCGCCGCGCGCGCGTGGACGGTGGAGAAGGCGCGCAGGATCGCCTCGGCCAGGGTCTCGGTGGCGCGCTCGTAGGCGGCGACGATCTCCTCGAACGCCTTCGGCGCGCCGATCCGCTCGGCGAACTGGGCGGCGACGTACTCCGAGTCGCGCCGCATCACGTAAACGAAGTCCGCCTCGTCCGGGATGCGTCGCACTCCTATCGGGCAGGCCTGCACCTCGCCAGGGGCCAGCACGGATTCCGAGAGCTCGAGCGGCATGGAATGGCGAGGGCCGGAATCGAACCGGCGACACCACGATTTTCAGTCGTGTGCTCTACCAACTGAGCTACCTCGCCCGGTGGCGCATGCGCTTCGCGCCGCGATTCGCAAGGCTAGATGATCGCAGCGAGCATCCGCTGGATCCTCTCGACCTCCGCGGCAGAGAGGGGGAGATCTGCGGCGCGGCCGCGTAGCTCTTCTAAATCGACCAAGCCGTGGTGGATCGCCTCCTTGGCGAATTCCCAATCTCGCTCGCGCCCCGCCGCGCACTTGGAGAGGACCAGGTCGTGGACCTCCAAGCACCAGCCGATGGCGTTCCCCGTGTTCTCGCTCTGCACGGGAACGAGGCGCTGGGGCCAACCGGCAGGCGCCTTTGCCGTCTCCGGCCCGACCCCATGCGCGTAGTAGCCAAAGGAGGCGTCGAAGTACGAGCCATCACCGAGGCTGCCGTCGATCTCGTTGGCGCGCTCCGGATGGTTCCTGGGAAATATGTCGGCCTCTCGCGAGACGAGCATCGACTCCGGCGCATTGGGGAACTGACCGAGGATCGCCTGACTTCCGATCACTACGAGTTCATCGTCGCCGCACACCTCGGCGGCGGCGCGGATCACATGTTCCAGCTCCGCCCTGCTCACGATCAACGAACCGATTCGATGATGCGGCGGCGCTCGTGCTCGTTGAGCACGCCGGCGAAGGGAGAGTTTTGGCGCAGGTCACGAGCTCCCTGGCTGTCCACGACGAGCAGCTCGGCGATGCGCTCGAGCGGCAGCGCCAAGATCTCGCGCCAACGCTTGGCATAGGTCGGGTGCATATGGCCTTCGCCCGCAAGGCGATCCACTCGCTCGCGCGCATCTGTGAGCAAGCGGTCGTCGAGGCGCGCGGCGATCGCCTGGTGGTAGGC
>JBKPOW010000122.1:0-3686 GCA_046733275.1 Actinomycetota bacterium | reverse complement strand
GGTGCGGGGCGTCGCCTCGGCGATCCCGCCGCGCTACCGCGGTGTCTCCTTCGACCGCCCGCCGGTCAGCGACATGGCGCGCCATGCAGAAACGAGGGACGCGGTCAGCAAGGTGCGGGGATTCATCGAAGATCTCGACTTGAAACTGGAAACTGGCCAAGGCCTGTGGCTATCCGGGGATACCGGGACTGGGAAGACGACCTTGGCGATGCTGGTTTCCAAAGAGGCTCTGGAGAAGGGGTGTTCGGTGGCGATCTACTCGCTCCCGAAACTACTCGCTCGTATCCGCCGGACGTATGAGGAGACGCCCGGTCAAGACTCATACAGCGCGTTCTTCCAGCGACTCACTTCCGTGGACCTGCTCCACATCGATGACTTCGGTGCGGAGAAACGGTCCGACTGGGTGCTGGAGCAGCTTTACGCGCTTGTGAACGAGCGCTACGAAGACGAACGCTCGATCATGTTGACCACCAATCTGACCATGGAGAAGCTCGAGGAGCAAATCGGCCAGCGCACGGTGTCTCGACTGATAGAGACCTGCGAGCAAGTTCCGCTGTTCGGAATCGACCGGCGACTGGAGAAAGCCCCCTACTAGGTCGACACCGCACGCAGCGCCGCGTGCGGTGTCGGAACCAGTCACAATTCCCGGCGCTATGCCAGGGGTCGTAATAGTCGGCGCCCAGTGGGGCGACGAGGGGAAGGGCAAGGTCGTCGACCTGCTCGCCGAGGGCGCGGACGCGATCGTCCGCTTCCAGGGCGGCAACAACGCCGGGCACACGATCGTCCGCGACGGCGAGGAGTTCAAGTTCCACCTGATCCCCTCCGGCATCCTCTACCCGGACAAGCTCTGCATGATCGGCAACGGGGTCGTGCTCGACCCGCGCGTCCTGCTCGGCGAGATCGACGGCCTGCGGCGCCGCGGGATCGACGTCGGCAACCTGCGCATCTCCGCCAACGCCCACCTGATCATGCCCTACCACGTGCTGCTCGACACGGCCGGCGAGGTCAAGCTGGGCAAGCTCTCGGTCGGCACGACGCGACGGGGCATCGGCCCCTGCTACGCCGACAAGGCGCTGCGGATCGGCATCCGCGTGCAGGACCTGCTCGACGAGAAGATCCTGCGCAAGAAGATTATGGCGGCGCTCGCCTTCAAGCAGCAGGCGCTGCGCGAACTCTCGGTGCAGCGGCGCAAGCTGCGCAAGGAGGCCGGCGAGGGGGCGCGCGAGGGGGCCGACCAAAGCGTCGCCGACGCGCCCGATCCGCGGCTCGACCTGCACACGATGACCGAGGAGTTCTCCGGCTACGGCCACAGGCTCGAGCCCCACATCGCAGACACCGCCCGCCTCTGCTGGGAGGTGCTCGACGACGACCGGACCGTGCTCTTCGAGGGAGCCCAGGCGACCCTGCTCGACCTCGACCACGGCACCTATCCCTTCGTCACCTCGTCCAACCCGATCGCCGGTGCGGCGACCGTCGGCGCCGGCGTCGGGCCGACAGACATCAGCGAGGTCTGGGGGGTGGCAAAGGCCTACGCGACCCGGGTCGGCGCGGGCCCCTTCCCGACCGAGCTCGATGACGAGATCGGGCAGCACATGCTCGAGCGCGGTCACGAGTACGGCACGACGACGGGACGCCAACGGCGCTGCGGTTGGCTTGACCTGGTTGCCCTACGCTACGCCGTCCGGATCAACCGGATGAGCGCGTTGACGATCACCAAGCTCGACGTGCTCAGCGGGATCGACCCGCTGCGGGTCGCCGTCCGCTACCGCTCGCGCGAGGGGGCGATCTTCGACACCTTCCCGTACCACCAGTCGATCCTCCACTCGGCCGAGCCGGAGTACGAAGAGCTGCCCGGCTTCGACGCCGACCTGAGCGAGTGCCGCCGCGAGGAGGACCTGCCTCCGCAGGCACGCGCCTACCTCGAGTTCATCGCCGACTCGGCCGGGGTGCCGATCCGCCTGGTCGGCGTCGGCCCGGGGCGCGACGAGGTCGTCTGGATTGGCGGAAACTCCGGCGTGCTCTAAAGTCAACATGTGGCATCCGGTAGACGCACCGCTAAGTTGAGTGAGCGGCTGCCCCGGGGCCGTCACGGGTTACCGCGGGAGGCGGTGACGGAGTCCCAGCGGCGGCGCATCCTGCAAGCGATGATCGAGGTGGTCGCCGAGCGCGGCTACCCGGAGACGCGCGTAGTCGACGTGATCGGCGTCGCCGGCGTTTCCAGAAAGACGTTCTATGAGCTGTTCGCCAGCAAGGAGGATTGCTTCCTCGCGGCGTACGACGTCCTGCTCGGCAACCTGCTCGGCGATACCGCGCGGGGATTCGAGTCGAAGCCCGGGGCGCCCTGGGCCGACCGCGTCGCCGCCGGTCTGGCCGAGCTGCTCAAACACCTAGCCGAGCACCCCGACGAGGGCCGCTTCGCGATCGTCGAGGTGCTCGCCGCGGGCCCCAAGGCGCTGGCCCGACGCGACGCCGCCCTGCGCCAGTTCACCGGCTTCCTCGACGCCGGCCGGGCGGAGACCTCGGTCGAGCTGCCTGGGATCACCTCGCTCTCGCTCGCCGGCGGGATCAACGAGCTGCTCTACAGCGAGATCCTCCACGGCGCCTCGGCGCGTCTACCCAGTCGGCTTCCCGACCTGATGTTCTGGATCACGCTGCCATTCCTCGGCCCCGACGGTGCCGCCGAGCAGCGCGAACGCGTGCGGCTCTCGATGATCGAGGCCTGAGCCGCTTCGTTAAGGCGCTCTTTTGCTTCGAAGCGGGGGTTTAAGAAATGGCCGGGACTGGTAGTTTGCCACCCGACGTACCCGATTTTTGGTTTTCAACGGCCGCCGCTCGAACCGGCAGGGCCCAAAGGAGAGAAAAGAGACATGCGTAGAAAGTTGATGCTGACGCTCGCTCTGGCAGCTGCGCTGTCCGTGGGCGTAGTGGCCGTTGCGAACGCGGTGCAGATCACGCTGCGGGCGGGGAATGTCGTCACCACCTTCGGCGGAGACGCCTCGCCGAAAAAGCTGCCGAAGAGCAAGTACGCCCCCGTCAAAGCCCACATCTTCGGCAAGGTCAGCACCGCCAACGGCAACCATCCGCCGGCGTTGCGCGAAGTCGAAGTTGACTTCGACAAGGACGTGAAAATCAACGTCAAGGGCCTGGCGGCCTGCAAACCGGGCCAGCTCCAGGCCCGCAACACCGCCGCCGCGATGAAAGTCTGCGGCAAGTCGAAAATCGGCTCGGGTATATCTCACGTCGAGATCGCATTCCCCGAACAGAACCCGATCAAGGTGACCAGCCCGCTTACCGTCTTCAGCGGCGGAGAAAAAGGCGGCAAGGTGAAGCTGCTGATCCACATCTTCATCACGGTGCCGGTGCCAGCCGCCGTCGTCACCGACGTGACGATCACGAAGAAGGGCTCTGGAATCCACTCCGTCGCGAAAGTCCCGGTCGTAGCCGGCGGTAGCGGCTCGGCGATGGACTTCGACTTCACGGTCGGCAAAACCTTCTCCTACAAAGGCAAGAAGGTCGGCTACAGCGAAGCCAAATGTCCCGACGGAGTCTTCAAAGTCAACGCGTAGAAGATCCTGTTCAAGAATGTAGCCCAGACGCCGGGAGAAGGGGCGTCGACCCACCTGAAAGGCGCGCTGGCCGTTCCCTGCACGCCCAAAGGCTAGGGCGAAGCACCCAGCTCTCTAGGG
>JBKPOW010000121.1:0-3492 GCA_046733275.1 Actinomycetota bacterium | reverse complement strand
GCACCTGGCCGGTTACCCAGATCGGCGTCTGGTCGCTCGAGGACGAGTAGCGGAACTGCCCGTCGGCCTCCTGGCGGGCGGAGAGGTAATCCCGGGGGCTCTTGTCGCCCTCCCGCAGGGAGCCGGGGTCCCTCCCCACCGCGAAGATTCCCTGCACCGCCCAGGCGGTCGACTGGGAGTTGACCGAGCCGGAGCCGCCGAGGGGGAAGCCGCCGTTCGGCCGCTGCGCCTCGCGCAGGTAGCCGAAGCCGTGGCCGGCGGCGCTGGTGTCGGGGATCGCCTGCATGACCGCCGCGGTGACGTCGGCCGTGCTCGGCAGGCCGGGCTCGTCGCCCCAGCCGCCGTCGCGGTTCTGGACCTTGGCCAACCAGGAGATCGACTGCTCGACCCCGCCGGCGCTGGCGGCCCGCAGGGCGATCACGGCGAAGGCCGTCGATCCCGGCCAGCCCATGTAGGAGCCGTTGTCGCGGCGGCGCTTGAGCAGCGCCGTGACGAGGTTGTGCCCGCCGAAGTCGCGCGGGTCGACCCCGGCGCCCTCCAGGGCGAGGATCGTGCGGGCGAAGTCGCCCGGGCTGCCCAGCTCGTCGACGTGCGCGCGCAGGAAGCCGACCGGGTCGCGGCCGTCGCGCGAGACGTCGAGGGGGTTGCCGCCCGCCGCCTCCAGGCCGAGCATCACCCAGGCGGTGGTGTCGACGCTCGAGTCGCGCTCCGGGGAGGGCCCCCAACCGCCGTCGGAGTTCTGCTCGGAGACCAGCCAGGCGACAGCGTTGGCCGGGTCCGCGGCCTGCGCTCGGGCGGGCAGGGCGCTCGCGGCCAGGACGATCGCTAGCAGGAGCAGCGGCACCGCGGCCCGCCGGGGCGACGTGGTGGCGCTCTGCGCGAGGGAGCCGCCGCGCCACTCGAACCGCTGGCGGAAGCGGACGAGCATCCGCACCATCGCCGGGCCGGCGATGAGCGCCAGCACGGCGTTGCCGATCGCGTGGGCGGCGTCGAAGGGGATGGCCCGCGACTCCAGCGCGAGGAAGCGCTGCAGCGAGAGGTCGCCTCCGTAGGTCGCCATCAGGGAGAAGTTCAGCAGAGCGCCGTAAGCGATGCCGGCCAGGGCGCACACGGCGGCCAGGGTGAAACGTCCCGCCCGCGGGCGAGCGACCGCCAAACCGGCGCCGAGGACGCCGCAGAGTCCCCAGCCGGCCATCTGCCACGGCGTCCACGGGCCCTGGCCGAACCAGAAGTTGGAGACGAGCGCGGTCAGGCCGCCGACGGCAAAGCCGGGGGCCGGGCCGAGGGCGAAGCCGGCGAAGATGACGATGTCGGTGGTCGGCTTGACGTTGGGCAGGGCAGCGAAGGCGATCCTGCCGGCGATCGCCAGGGCGGCGAGAGCGGCGACCAGGGCGACGACCTGGGACGGCGGCCGCGAGCGCTCGTACCAGGCGAAGCCGGCGAGCAGCGTCGCGCCGAGGACAAGGAAGCTGGCCAGCTCCCAGCTCACCGGCCTCGCTCCCCCAGAAGCGCCGCCGCGCCGGCCTCCGGCGTCACCACGCCGGGCAGGTCGAGGATGCGGGCGACCTCGGTGGCGAAGTACCAGCCACCGCTGAGGATCTCGGCGGCGGCGCCGTCGGCGATCACGACACCCTCGCCGAGCAGGACCACCCGCTGGGCGAAGACGGCGGCGAACTCGACGTCGTGGGTGGCGACGACGACGCCGGCGTCGCGACCCGCCAGGCCTTCGATCAGCTCGGTCAGGTCCTGCTTGTGAGCGCGGTCCATGCCGCGGGTCGGCTCGTCGAGGGCGACGAGGCCGGGGAGCCGGTCGCCGTCCATTCGGCCCGCGAGGGCGATAGCCAGGGCGAGGCGCTGGCGCTCGCCGCCGGAGAGGTCGCGGGGGTCGGCGTCGACGGCGTGCTCGAGGCCGACGGTGCGCAGCGCGGCGACGCCGGCATCGCCGGGGAGCTCGTCGCCGACGCGCTCGCGCACGAGGTAATCGCCGGGGTTCTGGCTCAGCAGGGCGATCCCGCAGGGGGCCTCCGCTCTGCCGCGCAACGGTTCGACCAGGCCGGCGAGGGTGCGCAGCAGGGTGCTCTTGCCGGCGCCGTTGCGGCCCATCAGCGCGACTCGCTCGCCTCGCTCGATCGTCAGGTCGAGGCCGTGGAGGACGTCGCGCCTCGAGTCACCCTCGCCGAGCTCGACCCACAGGCCCCTTGCCGCGGCAGCGGTCATCGGCGCAGGATCTCCCGGGCATCGCGGACGCCCACGGGCAGGGGTTCGATCCCGGCCAGGGAGAAGAGACGGGCCGCCGGCGTCTCCAAGGCGGCATCCGTTTCCTGGGCCCAGGCGAGGAAGTCCCGGGGGGAGCCATCGAAGGAGATAGAGCCGGCGTCCATCGCTATCACTCGGTCGGCTGCGGCGAGGCAGCGCTCTAAGCGGTGCTCGGCCAGGAGGATCGATACGCCCCACTCCTCGTTCAACCGGCGAAGCAACCAGATCAGCTCGGCGCCGGCTACGGGGTCGAGCTGGGAGGTGGGCTCGTCGAGGAGGACCAGCTTTGGGCGGGTGACCAGGGCCGCCGCCAGGGCTACCCGCTGCAGCTCACCCCCCGAGAGCGTGTCGACGGTGCGATCGAGCAGGTGCGGGATCGCGAGGGCGAGGGCCACCTCCTCGACGGCGCGGGCACGGGCGGCGGGCGGCTCGTCGCGCAGCTCCAGCGGCAGCCCTATCTCCGCCGCGACCGTGGTCGAGACGACCTGGGTCTCGGGATCCTGGGCGAGGTAGCCGACCGCGGCGGCGAGGTCGCCGGGACCGGTCGCGATCGCGTCCATCCCGGCCACCTTGACGCGCCCCTCGATCTCGCCGCCGTGGAAGTGCGGGACGAGGCCGCAGGCGGCGCGCAACAGGGTCGTCTTGCCGCAGGCCGAGCGCCCGGCGAGCAGAGCGAACTCGCCCGGCGGGAGCGTCAGGGAGACGTCGTCGAGCGCGCAGCCGACATTCGCCCCGCTCTGGTGTGGTGAATGTCGGCTGCGCGGCGTCGGGGCAGGGTAGGCGTAGGTGAGGCCTTCGATTGCGAGGGCGGGGACGACGTGGGATCGGCTGACCAGCTCAGGCACCGGGCCTCCACGGTGCCAGGCCGGCAAGCACGACGATCGTCGCGAGGGCGAGGGTCGAGGGCTCGAGACCGACCTCGACCGTCGGGTAGGCGTCGAAGCCGTCGGCACCGAGCAGCTTTCCGGCAATCGCGGCGGCAAGGATCAGGGCGGCAATCAAATAGAAGCGGCGGTCGAAGCGGGACGCCCGACCATGACTCGGGCGCGGCCATCGAGGGGCCCGCTCGAAGTTGTCGCTTTTTCCCCACTCGGATGGGGAAAAACTGCCAATCGAACGCCGGGGGCGTTCGGGTTGGAGGGCATAGCCCCTCAGCTCGAGAGTCGCCGCCACGTCCACTGCGCGGTCAAGCGAGCCGGCGAGGAGGCGCCGCATCAACGCCGCCCGGCCCAGGGG
>JBKPOW010000120.1:0-4917 GCA_046733275.1 Actinomycetota bacterium | reverse complement strand
GAGCGGAGCGGGCGGGAGGAGCGCAAGCCGCAGCCCTCGATCGCGCCGGCGACGACGCCGCCCCAGGCCGCCTCGCGCCCCAAGCGCAAACGCCGCCGCCGCTGGGGCCGCCGCCGCAAAGGTGTCCGCGTCCACGACCTGCTGCTGCCGGCGGCCAGCCGCCAGGCGATCGTCTACGGCGAGAACCGCGCCGCCTGCACCGTGTTGCTGCGCGAGGTCGCGGCCGAGCTGGCCGATGCCTCGAAGGGCCCGGACCCGATCGCCCTGCTGGTCGATCCCAGCCCCGAGGAGCTGGCCGAGTGGAAGCGCGAGGCGCCCCAGGCCGAGATCGTCTCCGCCGGCAAGGCCAACCACGCCGGCGACGCCGTCGCCCAGGCCCGCGCTCGCGCCGAGGGCGGCGAGGACGTGATCGTCCTGATCGACTCGCTCACCCGCTTCGCCGAGTCCTTCGCCGACGCCGACGAGGCGCGCGAGCTCTTCGACGCCGGCCTCGGCACCACCCGCGGCTCGCTCACCGTAGTGGCCGCGCTAGAGCGTTCCAGCTAACGAGTCAACGTCTATAGGCGATGCGGCGCCAGCTCGGCTCTTTGGAGAGCTCGATCAGCTCGTTGCTGCGGTCCGGCTGGACGTAGCCGAAGGTCTGGGTGTTCTCATCGAAGACGACGTCCAGCTCGCCCTCCTTGACCCGCTGGTCGAGCCAGGCGCCGCGGAAGACGAGGCGGCGCAGCCAGTGGACGAGGCTGCGGTTGGAGGGGCCGACCAGGTCCTCCCAGTTCTCGTTGATGTGCTCACCCAGCAGGGAGGCCGGCTCGGAGATCTCGCCGTTGACGGCGAGGTCGAGCAGGTCGTCGAGCTCCTCGCGGCTCAGCCCCTGCTGGACGAAGCCGAGTTTGACCGCGGCCTGCTCGACGCGCTGGCCGAAGTCCTCCTCGTTGAAGGCGAAGCGGAGCTCGCCGTACTCGAGCACGTAGTCGGAGCCCGACTCGTAATTTCCTCTGCGGGTCGTCTTCTTGTTCATCGAGTTGAAGCCCATCCGCCGTCGCAAGCCCAGCGACAGCAGGTGCGGATCATGCCTGTCATCGTAGCCCCGTGCCCCCAGCCGCCATCCGCTGAATGAGGTTTTGCGCTCCTGAGCGGTCGCCGGCGAGAGGATGGCGCCGGCCGGCCAGATGATCGACCTGCACTGCCACATCCTCCCCGGAGTCGACGACGGCGCGCTCGACATCCGCGACAGCGCCGGGCTGGCGCGGCAGGCCGCCGCCGACGGGATCGAGGCGATCTGCGCCACCCCCCACATCCGCCACGACCACGACGTCCGCATCGAGGAGGTCGAGAGACGGGTCGAAGCGGTCAACCGCCACCTGCGGGGCGAGGAGATCCCGGTCGCGGTGCTGACCGGGGGAGAGGTGGCCGAGACGGCGGTCGATGGCCTCGGGGAGGAGGAGCTGTGCCGGGTCTCGCTCGGCGAGGGCCGCTGGATCCTGCTCGAGCCGGCGCCGGGACCGCTCGACGACAGCCTGCAGCGGCGGGTCGAGCAGCTCGCCGAGCGCGGTCACCGCACGCTGATCGCCCACCCGGAGCGCCACCTCTCCGCCGACATGTTCGAGCGCATGGCGGCCCTGGTCGAGGCGGGAGCGCTGATCCAGGCCACCGCCGACTTCTTCCTCCGCGACCACATGGCGAAGGGGATGCTGGCGATGGCGGAGCGCGGCCTCGTCCACGTGCTCAGCAGCGACGCCCACTCCTCGCACGGCGGCCGCCCGGCGAAGCTCTCGGCGGCCTTCGAGGTGTTGGCGGGGCTCGAGTGGCTGCGCCCGCACCTGCAGTGGATGCGTGAGGAGGCGCCGCGCGCGATCGTCGAGGGCGGCGAGGTCGAGCGCCCCTTCGATCCGGCGATCCCCTAGTCAGTCGAGCGGGCGCAGCTCGACCCGGCGGGCGAGGTCGTCGACGATCGAGCGGTCGGCGCTGCCGAGCCCCTGGCGGAGGAAGTTGGCCGCGCCGGCGGCGGCGCCGATGCGCAGCGTCTCCTCCCACTCGAGGCCGGCCGCCATGCAGGCGGCGAGCGCGCCCATCATCGAGTCCCCGCAGCCCTCGCGGGCGCCGCGCTCGAAGCGGGGCGGGACCAGCTCCCACGCCCCGCCGTCGCGCACGACCATCGCTGGCTCCTCCGCCCGGGTGACGATCGCCATCCCGGCGCCGGCCTCGAGCAGGCGCTCGGCGCCCGCCCGCAGCTTGTCCTCGCCGTCCACCGGGCCGGAGATGAAGGACGCTAGCTGCCAGTCGTTGATCTTGACCAGGTCGGGCTTGCCCTCGAGCGCGCTGTCGAGCCGCGGCGGCGAGAGGTCGACGACCACCGGGGTGCCGTTGCCGCGCACGTCGGCGGTGAGTTTGCCGAAGATCTCCAGCGGCAGCGCCTCGTTCGGGAAGGGCCCGCAGAGGGCGAGCACGTCGGCGTCGAGTGCCGTCGAGCAGGCGACCGAGAAGAGGTCGTCGATCTCGTGCCGCGAGGGGGGCAGGCCCGCCGCCTGCGCCAGCGGCACCCGCTCGCCGCTGCGGCGGTCGTGGATGTAGACGCCGCTGGCGACGGTGGTCTCGACCAGGCGCAGCTGGACCGGAAGCTGCTCCAGCAGCGGTCGCAGCACGGTCCCCGGCTCGCCGCCGATGAAGCCGCAGAGGACCGAGCGGGCGCCCAGCTCGGCAGCCATGCGAGCGACCCAGACGCCCTGGCCGGCGGCGTGCAGGTGGATGTCGTCGCCGCCGTCGGCGGTCATCGCCTCGAGCGTGATCGAGAGCATCGGGTTGGGGCCGAAGACGGCGACCTTGCCGCTCATCGGGGGGGAGCCCGGAGGGGGAGAAAAGGGGGCTTTGGGGGCTTGGTGTCTCATGCTTTCTCCTCGACTTCGCCGGCTGCCGGTCGCCACCGTGCTCGCCCACGAGGTCCGGGTCGCCCGTGGGGCCCGGGCGCGAATCCTCGGTCTCTCTCACCTGGACCGCGCGCGGGCCGGTGCGGGACTACTGATTCCCCACTGTTCCAGCATCCACACCTTCGGCATGCGTTTTCCCCTCGACCTGGTCTTCCTCGATGCCGAGATGCGGCCGCTCTCCCGCCGACACGGGGTGCCGCCGCGGCGGCTCGCCTGGGACCGCCGGGCGAGCGCGGTGCTCGAGCTGGCCGGGCCGCGAGGGTAGGGGCGGAAGCGAAGGCGCGAAAACGCCGCGCTTTGCGGCTCGGGCGCCGCGGGCAGGGGGGAGAGTTCGGCCCGCTGCGCGCTTGGAGGAGGCGCATGCTGCCCCAGCGGAAAGAGATCGCCAACGTTGTCGTCTGCGAGGACGACACGCCGACGCTGGAGCTGCTCTGCGACAACCTCGCCGCCGATCGCTACGGCGTGCTGCCGGCGCCGAGTGCCTCCGACGCGCTGCGCCTCTGTCGCTACAAGCAGCCCGACCTGATGCTCCTCGACCTCACCCTGCCCGACGCCTCCGGGCTCGAAGTCCTGCGGGAGATCCGCGAGGCGGACGGGATCGTCTCCCGCTTCGACCCCCACCTGCCGGTGATCGTGCTCACCGGCCGCGGGGCCGAGCAGGAGCGGGTCCGGGGCCTCGAGTTTGGCGCGGACGATTACGTGGTGAAGCCTTTCGTCTACAACGAGCTGCGGGCGCGGATCTCGGCCGTGCTGCGCCGGGTCGAGCAGCGCCGCGGCGGCCCCCTGCGGGTCGGTGAGATCGTCGTCGACCCCGGCCGCCGCCGCGCTTGGGTCGGCGGGCGTGAGGTCCAGCTCTCGAAGAAAGAGTTTTCGCTGCTCTACGTCCTCGCCTCCGACCCCCACCGGGTCTTCTCCAAGGGCGAGCTGCTGGGCGAGGTCTGGGGCGTGCGGGCGCCGACCAAGACGCGGACGCTCGACTCGCACGCGAGCCGCCTGCGGCGCAAGCTCGATCCCGAGGCAGCGCGCTTCGTGGTCAACTGCTGGGGCGTCGGATACCGGCTTCTCGACGGATGACGGAGCTGGGCCCGATCGCCGCCGGGTGGCCGCTCGCCCTGACGCTGGCGGCGGTCGTCGCGGCGCAAGGGCTGCGAGCGGGAAGGCGGCGCAGCGCGCTCAACCAGGCGCTGCACGAGTTGCGGCGGCCGCTGCAGGCGATCGCTCTAGCGGGCGGTGGCGAGACTCGGCCGGCGCCTGTCCTGGAGAGCTCCGTGAGCCTGGCAGCGGCAGCGCTGGAGCGGCTCGACCGTGAGGTCAACGGCGGTGCACTGCAGCGTCCGCCGGAGGCGATCGAGGCGCGAGCGCTGGTCGAGGCCGCGGTGCGCCGCTGGAAGGCGCGGGCGAGCCTTGCCGGCGGCTCGCTCAGCCTGCGCTGGCGTGCCGGGCGTGCGGTCGTCGTCGGCGACCGGGTCGAGCTTGCCCAAGCCCTGGACAACCTGCTCGTCAACGCGATCGAGCACGGCGGCCCGACGATCTCGGTCGATGCCAGGCCGCACAAGGGTCACGTGCGCATCCTCGTCGCCGACTCCGGCCGGGCTTCCCGCCCGGCGGCTCGGCGGGAAACGCCCGCGGAGCTGATCGACCGCCTCTCCGGGCGTCGCCGTCGCGGCCACGGCCTCGCCGTCGTGCGCCGGGTCGCGGCCACGCACGACGGTCGCTTCGTCCTGCGTCGCTCCGAGCGCGGCTCGCTCGCCCTGCTCGATCTGCCGCTCGCCGGCAAGCGCGATCCGCTGGCGGCATGAGCAGGCGGCGTCGCGCCCTCGCCTTCCTCCTGTTGGCCCTGCTCGCGGCGGCCGGCGCGGCGGCGATCGCCGACGGCTACGGGGAGAGCGCGGTCCGCGGCTACGGACCGCTGCGCCCGGTGGTGGTCCTCGCCGCCGACATCGGCCCCGGCGAGCGGATCGGCCCGCGGCAGATCGAGCGCAGCCTCGACCGG
>JBKPOW010000119.1:0-5311 GCA_046733275.1 Actinomycetota bacterium | reverse complement strand
GGAGCGGGCTCAGCGCTCAACGCCGCCTCGGCCGCGGCGCCGACGTTGGCGCCCTTGCCGTGCGGACGGCCGCGGCTGACCACCTGGACGCCGGCCGCCATCGCCGCCTCCGCCGTGCCGTCACTGGAAGCGTCGTCGGCGACCCACAGCGCCGCCCCCGGCAGCGCCCCCCGCAGCGCCGCCAGCGTCGCGCCGATCCGGTCGGCCTCGTTTCGCGCGGCGACGATCACCGCCAGGCCACTCATGGCGACGTCCCACCCCCCCAGAGGGCACAGATCGGCACGGCGGTGACGCGCTCCGAAAGCTCAAAGGGAGCGGGCCCAGTGTGAAATACGATTCCGGCAAGAAAGCGATCGCCGATTCGATCCCTCAGCCAGGCGAGATGCCGTCCGGCGTCCTTCGCCGGCGCGGCGTCAGCCTTCACCTCGAACGCGAGGACGTCGCGCCCGCCCAGCTCCGCGATCATGTCGATCTCCTGACGCCCATGCTCCTCCCGCAGGTGATGAAGTCGCGGTCGTCTGGCGGCAATCGGCAGCTCAGCGCGCAACTGAGCGGCGACGAAGGTGTCGAGCAGACGCCCTAATAGGTCTGCATCCCGCAAGACGGCGTGCGCGTCGATCCCCAGCGTCGACGCCATCACTGCCGGATCCGACACGTAGCGCTTCGCGCTGCGCGAGAGACGACGCAGGCGATTCGAAGCCCATGCGGGAACTGCGCCTACAACGAACAGATCGGTCAACAGCCGCTCGTAGGCAAGCGCCGTCGCCCGGTTGATCCCGGCCGCACGCAGCAGGGTCGCGTCGGAGACGATGCCGGCAGAGTTGAGCGCGTAGGTCTCGAAGTACCGTCGAAGGCGCGTCGGATCGCGTCGCGGCTCCAGCTCGATCACATCCCGGGTCAGAACCTGGTCGATATACCCCTCCAGCCATCGCGCCCGTGCCGCGGATGCCGTGCCCAAGGCCGGCTCCGGGAAGCCGCTCGCCAACGCCAGGTCGACGTACTCGCGCAGGTTCGGCGGCCGGTCGGGAATTGAGATGTCCCCGCTCACGAGCCGGTCGAAGAAGGAAGGGCCACCGGCATCGCCGCGCAGCTCCCGCACGGCCATGCCTGCCATATGCACTTTCACCACACGACCGGTTCCGGGCCAGGTTGCGGCCTCGATATCCGCTCGCACCGACCCGGTGAGCAGAAACCGGCCGGGACGGCTCTCTCGATCCACCGCACGCTTGACGGCGCCGAGCAAGGCCGGGACCTCCTGCCACTCATCGAGCAGAATCGGCTCCTCGTATTCACTCAAAGCGATATCGGGGTCAACCGCGAACGCCGCAGCCTCAGCGGGCCGATCGAGGCGCAGCACGCTCGCTGCGTGGCGAACCGCAGTGGTGGTCTTCCCGGTCGCGCGCGCGCCGGTGACCATCACGGCGGGCAGCGTTCCAACCAGCTCGTCCAGCAGTGGATCGATCAAGCGGGGCTGATATTCAGGGGGTGACACGCACCTAGGGTATCGAATTTCGACAGCTCAAACTATCGATATTCGACAAGCCTGGGTATCGCTTTTCGACAGACGCCCAAAAAAGGGCAGTTTTCTGGCTGGAGTCGCCCAAAAAGTGCCCGTTCTCGGGTGCGGCGGCCAATCCGCCACGGCGGATATTGTCCCCGCCCATGGCGGACATCGAGGCGCACATCACCGGCAACGTGTGGAAAGTCGAGGTCGCCGTCGGCGATGAGATCGCAGACGGCGACACCGTCGTCATCCTCGAGTCGATGAAGATGGAGATCCCGGTCGAGTCGGAGGACGACGGCACGGTGAAGGAGATCCGCTGCGAGGAGGGCCAGTCGGTCAGCGAAGGCGACGTCCTCGTCGTCCTGGAGTGAAAGTGAGCGAGCGGCTCGCCGGCGGCAAGCTCCTCCTCGACTCCCCCGCCGAGGCAGTCGTCCGCATCCGCATCTCCAACCCCGAGCGCCGCAACGCGCTCGACCACGAGATCCTCGACGGGCTGGCGGAGACGCTGCCCCGCCTCGACCAGGGAATCGAGACCCGCTGCGTGCTGATCACCGGCTCGCCGCCCGCCTTCTCCGCCGGCTACGACCTCGCCTCGATCCCGAGCGAGACCTTCGAGCGCGACGCGGAGGCGCTCGTCGCCCATCCCTTCCACGACGCGATGGAGGCGCTTGCCGCCCACGCCTGGCCGACGGTGGCGGCGATCAACGGGCACTGCCTCGGCGGCGGGCTCGAGCTGGCGATCACCTGCGACATGCGGATCTGCGCGCGCGGCGCCAAGCTGGGCATGCCGCCGGCCAAGCTCGGGCTCGTCTACGGCCACACCGGCCTGCGCAAGTTCCTCGACACGGTCGGCCTGGCGCGGACCAAGGAGCTCTTCCTCACCGGCCGCAACTTCAGCGCCGGGGAGGCGGAGCGGATCGGCCTGGTGCACGAGACGGTCGACGCCGAGGGCTTCGACGCGGCGGCGGTCGAGCTCGCCGCCGGGATCGCCGCCAACGCGCCCCTCTCGATGCGCGGCAACAAGCAGGCGATCGAGATGCTCAACTCGAACCCGGTCCTCGGCGAACAGCAGGAGCGCAGCCTGATTGCCCTGCGCGAATCGTGCTTCGCCTCGGAGGACCTGCGCGAGGGAATCGAGGCCTTCGCCGAGAAGCGCAAGCCGCAGTGGCGGGGACGATGATGCTCCGCTGTTCCTTTTCCCCACCATGTGCCGATAAGGCACAGCGGAAGGGATGATGGAGAGCAAGGCGCGGGCGGCGCTTGCGGCGAGCGACCCGATCATGGCGGCGCTGATCGAGCGCGTCGGCGAGATCGACATCGCGACGCGCTTGCGGCGGCGCAGCGAGGAGCGCCCCGCCGACGCCTACGGCGCCCTGCTGCGGGCGATCGTCGGCCAGCAGCTCTCGACCAAAGCCGCCCGTACTATCTACGGCCGGGTCCGCGACCTCTTCGGCGGCACCACGCCCTCCCCCGAGCAGCTGCGCGGGGCGAGCGAGGAGGAGCTGCGCGCCTGCGGGCTCTCCGGGCGCAAGGTCGAGTACGTCCGCGACCTCGCCACCCACGTGCTCGACGGAGAGCTGGAGCTGGACCGACTCGGCGAGCTCTCCGACGAGGAGGTGATCGAGGAGATCGTCGCCGTGCGCGGGCTCGGCCAGTGGACGGCGGAGATGTTCCTGCTCTTCCACCTCGAACGGCCGGACGTCCTCTCCGGCGGCGACCTCGGCATCCGCAAGGCGATCCAGGTCGAGTACGGCCTGGAGGAGATGCCGGCGCCGCAGCGGGTGCTGGAGATCGGCGAGCCCTGGCGGCCGCACCGCAGCCTCGCCTCGCTCTACCTCTGGGAGTCGCTGGCGGCCGTGCCGGTCGAGTGACGCAGGCGCAGCACGCGGCTGGCCGATTCCTCGAAGCCGGCTCTTGAGAGCGAACCGTGGCGCAGTCCCCGCAGCAGGGCGCGGTGGGCGCGCGCGGCTTCGTCCGGCTCGCCGTAGAGCAGCAGGTCGGCACCGGCGCGGGCGGCTGCGGTCGCGACCTTCTCCGTCCCGCCGAAGGCGCGCACGGCGACGGTGTCGAGCGCGTCGGTGATCGAGACGCCGTCGAAGCCGAGCCGGCGGCGCAGCTCGCCCGTCGCGATCGCCGCCGTGAAGGCGGCGGGCCTGTCGGAGAAGGCCGGATAGATCGCCGTGCTCAGCATCACCAGCTCGCCGCCCGCGGCGACGAAGCGTCGGTAGGGCGCCTCGTCGACCTCGCGCAGCGTTTGCTTCGAGAGGGCGATGCGCTGCACGGCGTCGTCGGTGTTGAGGCGGGCCTCCCCCATGCCGGGAAAGTGCTTGGCGGTGGCGGCGACGCCGCCCGCCCGCAGCCCTTCGGCGAACAGCACCGCGGTTGCGGCGACAGCGCCGGCGGTGGCCCCGAAGCCGCGATCGGTGACGTCGATCGTGCCGCCCGGGCGAGCGACGTCGAGGACCGGTGCGAGGTCGACGTTGACGCCGAGATCGCGCAGGTTGGCCGCGGCGCGGCGTCCCTGCCTGCGGCTGAAGGCGGGCCCGCGGGTGCCCATCTCCCGCGCCGAGGCCGTCGGCGCGCCGCCGATCCGCTTCACCAAGCCGCCCTCCTGATCGATCATCACCAGCAGCGGGTCGCGCAGGGCGGGCGGGCGCGGAATCGCCTGCAGGCGGCGGACCAGGCGCCGGCCGGCGGCACGGCTTGGCAGATTCTCGGCGAAGAGGATGACGCCGGCAACCTCGCCCCGGCGGATCATCCGTTCGACCATCCCTGGCGGTCGCGTGCCGGCGAAGCCGAGCACGATCCGCTGACCGGCGAGCCGACCGGCCGGCAGTTCGGCGGCCACGCCGGGTCGCGTTGGGGAGCCATCGCCCAGCCTCGCGCCGAGCACGAACGCGCCCAACGCGAGGCCGCATACCGCGCCCCCCGCCAGGCGCCTGCGCTTGCGAGCCCGCTGCATCGTCGCCGCCACCGGAGCCACGATAAGGCGCCCCCGCGCGGGGCGGTCGCCCGATTCGTCCCGTCCGCACAATCGGCGGGCGTCCGGGTCGGACCCTAGCCTTGCGCCGCATGGCCTCCCTGATCTCCTTCGAGGAAGCGCTGGCGCTCGGCGAGCTGAGCGACCGCGAGGAGATCGGCGCCCTGATCGAGCGCGCCTGGGAGGTGCGCAAGGACAACTTCGGCGACTCGACCGACATGTGCTCGCTGGTCAACGCCAAGTCGGGCGGCTGCGCCGAGGACTGCGGCTTCTGCGCCCAGTCCCGTTACGCCGAGGCGGACACGCCGATGCACGCGATGATGGAGCCCGAGCAGATCCTCGAGCACGCGAAGGCGGCCGAGGCCGCCGGCGCGCACCGCTTCTGCATGGTCACCCAGGGGCAGGGGCTGTCCAAGCGCGACTTCGAGAAGATCGTCGCCGGGGCCGAGCTCGTCGCCGAGCACACCAACCTGAAGCGCTGCGCCTCGATCGGCCACATGTCGGCCGAGCGGGCCAAACGCCTGCGCGAGGCGGGGATCCAGCGCGTCCACCACAACGTCGAGTCCTCGCGCTCCTACTACCCTGAGGTCTCCTCGACGGTCCGCTACGAGGGCCGGCTGCGCACGATCGACGCGATCAGGGAGGCGGGGCTCGAGACCTGCGTCGGCGGCATCCTCAACCTCGGCGAGTCCAAGCGCCAGCGGGTCGAGATGGCCTTCGAGCTCGCCAAGATCGACCCCACCTCGGTGCCGATCAACCTGCTCAACCCGCGCGACGGGACCAAGTTCGGCGACCGCCCGCTGATGGACGCGATGGAGGTCGTGCAG
>JBKPOW010000118.1:0-31448 GCA_046733275.1 Actinomycetota bacterium | reverse complement strand
GGCCGCGACTCGCCGCCAGGCGGCCGAGTTCCTCGCCGCGGTCGCCGCCCGCCTGCGCGGGTTCGCCGCCAAGCGCGGCCGCCGCGGCCTGCTCGTCTTCGCGATCGACACCGAGCTGCTCGGCCACTGGTGGTCGGAGGGGGCGGTCTGGCTGCGCGAGGTGCTCGCCGGCGCCGCGGCCGCCGGCATCCGCCTGCTCACCGTCCCGCAGGCGCTGGAGGAGCACGAGCCGGTCGAGCGCCCGCTCGCCGCCTCGACCTGGGGCGAGGACAAGGATCTGAGCACCTGGGACTCGCCGGCGGTCGCCGACCTCGGCTGGGCCGCCCGCCGGCTCGAGCTGCGCCTGCTGCGCGAACTCGGCGCGGGCCTGCACGGTCCCGCGGCGCTGCGCGCCGCCCGCGAGCTGCTCGCGGTCCAGGCGAGCGACTGGGCCTTCCTCGACAAGCGCGGCCAGGCGGGCGACTACCCCTTCCGCCGGGCGACGGACCACGCCCACGCCTTGCTCGAGGCCATAGACTCCCGCACCGTCACCGATCCGTGTATGCGTTCCCTAGCCCCGGACCTGAGCCTCGCTCCCCTGCTGGAGCCATGACCCGCGTCCTCATCCTCTCCTGGGAGTACCCGCCGCTGATCGAGGGCGGCCTGGCCCGCCACGTGCGCAAGCTCTCCGAGGCGCTGGTCGAGCGCGAGGTCGAGGTCCACGTCCTCACCCGCGGCGGCGAGGAGTCCCCTGCCGAGGAGCAGCGCGGCGGCGTCCACATCCACCGCATTCGCGAGCCGCAGCGGCCGACAGAGCTGGGCGAGTTCGTCGCCTGGGTCGAGCGGATGAACTCCGACATGCTCGCCGCCGGGGTCGAGCTTGGCGACCGCTACAGCTTCGACCTCGTCCACGGCCACGACTGGCTCGTCGCCAACGCCTGCGACCACCTGGCGAAGCGCTTCGAAGCGCCGCTGGTGACGACGATCCACGCCACCGAGCATGGCCGCCACCAGGGCTGGGTCGACAAGCACCCGCAGAGCTACATCCACGGCGTCGAGCGCTGGATCGCCAACCGCTCCGAGCGGACGATCGCCTGCTCGCATTACATGCGCGAGCAGATCGCCGACATCTTCGGCGTCGAGGAGGAGCGGGTCAGCGTGATCCCCAACGGGATCGACCCCGACGACCTGCCGGCGCAGGACCCGGCCGAGCTGCAGCGCCTGCGGGCCGAGTTCGCCGCGCCGGAGGAGAAGCTGGTGCTGCTGATCGGCCGCCTCGTCTACGAGAAGGGCTTCCAGCTTGCGCTGGAGGCGATGCCGCGGGTGATCGCCGAGGCGCCGGGCACGCGCTTCCTCGTCGCCGGTTCGGGCACGCACGAGAAGGAGCTGCACCGCCAGGCCGAGGAGCTGGGCCTGATGGACCACGGCACATTCCTCGGCTGGATCGGCGACGACGTGCTGCACTCGCTCTACCGGATCGCCGATCTGACCGTGGTGCCCTCGATCTACGAGCCCTTCGGCCTGGTTGCGCTGGAGGCGATGGCCTCCGAATGCCCCTGCATCGTCGCCGACACCGGCGGGTTGCGCGAGGTCGTCCCCCACGAGGACGTCGGCTTGCGCTTCCGCTCGCACGACCCCGAGGCCCTGGCCGATGTGGCGATCCGCGTGCTGCGCGACGACGAGCTGGGCCAGAAGCTGGTCGCCGAAGCCTACGACCACCTGCGCCGTTTCGACTGGGGCGACGTCGCCGAGCAGACGGCGGCCGTTTACGCCGAACTCGTCGGCGACCCAAGCCCCGCCTGACCTGGGACGCGCGTGACACTGCGCATCTCTACGTCCTCGGTCGCTCGCGGGCAGAGCACGCCACGCTCCCTGCGTCCTTGATCTGCTTGGTCACGCACGCCCCAGGTCCGTGAACCTAATTCGATTGGGGATCGCCCTTGGCGGCGATCAGGAAGCTGCCGCTCGTGGTGTTGCCGGGCGCCCACTCGATCCCCTCGATCAGCTCGACCGGCGGGATCTGCAGGGCGCTGGAGATTTTGATCAGGGTGTCGATGCGGGGGACGCGGGCGCCGCGCTCGAGCAGGCCGATCTCGGTGCGGTGCAGCGACGACCGCATGCCCAGCTCTTCCTGCGAGAAGCCCGCCCGCCGGCGGCAGCGGCGCAGGTTCTGCCCGAACTGGGAGGCGACATCCATCGCCGGGATTCTTCTGTCTGTCAGGTGAAGGATCTACAGCTCCTTGGCGGGAGAAGTCGAGTCTCCGCGGTGGAATCTCGCTGTCATCTGTTGTCTTGCAGACAAGAGACACAAGAGAGTACACAAACCGGCGGCGGCTCCGCCGGCCCGATCAGCCGGGCTGGGGGAGGGTCGTGTGCGCGGCCGGATCGGGCTCGACCGGGTCGGGCCAGCGCAATCGCTCGGGCGCGTCGCGCATGCGGACGACGCGGGCGGGGACGCCGGCGACGACGGCGTTCGCCGGCACGTCCTTGGTGACGACGCAGTTGGTGCCGACGATCGCGTTATCGCCGACGCGGACGCCGCGCAGGATGCAGGCGCCGTAGCCGATCCAGACGTTGGAGCCGACCTCGACCGGGCGGGTGTAGATGCCCTGCTCGCGGATCGGCCGCTCGACCTCGACCACGCCGTGGTCGAAGTCGATGAACATCGCCCGGTCGGCAATCACGCACTGCTCACCGATCCGCACCCGCTCGTAAGCGGAGATCGTGCACTCCTGGCCGAGCACGGTCTTGGCACCGATCTCGACCGCGCCCTCGTGGCAGCGGATCTTGGTGCCGTGGCCGAGCCAGACGAAGCGGCCGAAGTCGACCCGGCCGCCGCGGCCGACCTGCAGTTCAAGTCGGCTGCCGAGGAACAGCGGCCCGTCGGTGCGCCAGCGCCAGCCAGCGCGGGTGAGGAGACGGCGCCGCAGCCAGCGTCCGAGCAGCAACGCGTATTTCGGCGTCAGCATCCCGTTGCGGGCGCAGAAGCGGAGCAGGCGGATCACGGCGGCGACGGACTTTATGCCCTGTCGCGCAGCGCCCGTAGACTCCGCCGCGCATGCCCGACGCCGCCCAGGATCGCTCGAAATCGGCCTCGCTCGCCGAGCGCCTCGTCGCCGGCGACAAGCGGGCGCTGGCGCGGGCGATCACGCTGATCGAGTCCGACGACCCCGCCGGCTGGGAGCTCGTGCGCGAGGTCTACTCACGCACCGGCAGGGCGCGGATCGTCGGCTTCACCGGGCCGCCCGGGGTCGGCAAGAGCACCCTGATCGGCGTGCTCACCGCCGAGCTGCGCAAGGACGAGCGCCAGGTCGCGGTGCTCTCGATCGACCCCTCCAGCCCCTTCACCCGCGGCGCCCTGCTGGGCGACCGCATCCGCCTCTCCGACCACTTCCTCGACCCCGGCGTCTTCATCCGCTCGATGGCCTCGCGGGGGGCCCTGGGCGGCCTCTCCGAGGCGGCGCTGCAGGTCGCCCTGGCGATGGACGCCGCCGGCAAGGACGACGTGCTGATCGAGACGGTCGGCGTCGGCCAGGCCGAGATCGACATCGTCGACCACGCCGACACGATCGTCCTCGCCCTGATGCCCGGCTCGGGCGACTCGATCCAGGCGCTGAAGGCGGGTGTGATGGAGATCCCCGACGTGATCGTCGTCAACAAGGCCGACCACCCGATGACCGACACGATGGTGCGCGAGGTGCGCAGCGTGCTCGCCCTCTCGCACGAGCCGGGCAAGTGGCAGGTGCCGATCCTGCGCACCGAGGCGGCGCGGGGCGAGGGCGTCGACGAGCTGGCGGCGAAGATCGACGAGCACCGCACCCACATCGAGGCCGAGGGGACGCTCGAGCAGCGCCGCGCCCGCAACCTGCGCAACGAGGTGCTCGGGATCGCCGCCTCGCGCATGCGGCGGCGGATGGAGGCGACCGCCGAGGCCGACCCGGAGACCGCCGCCCTGCTGGAGCGCGTCGTGCGGCGCGAGCTCGATCCCGCCAGCGCCGCCACCGAGCTGATGGAGCGCCAGGCGGGTGGGTGAGGCGGCGGGAGAGCTGCCGGGAGTGGCCGAGGCTCTCGCCTGGGTCGGTTGCGAGCTGGACGACGCGGGTGGGAGGCCCGTGGGCCTCGTCACCGGCGTATATGCCGACGCGGAGAGCCGCACCCCGGTCTGGCTGGTCGTGGCCGTCGGCGGAGGCGGCCGGCGCCTGCTGTTCCTCCGTCGCCGGCCGAAGACGGCAATCGTGCCGCTGCGCGAGTGCGCGGCGATGCCCGGCCGGGTGTGGACGGCGCAGGGCCGCGAGGCGATCCGTGCCGCCCCCGCGGTCGACCTCAACCGGCCGCTGCTGCGCGAGCACGAGGCGACGATCTGCCTCCACTACGGCATTGGCGAAGCCGTCGGCCGGCACGCGGAAGTGATCGGCCGGCCGGTGGGCAGTTCGACCGCCTTACCGTATTTTCAGTAAGCCCTACTCATTTTTTGGTATAGTCCTGGTCGTGAGCGGCTTCAAACGCTGATTGGCGCACCGGCGGGAGCGTTTTGCCGGCCACGGCAAGCGCCGCGACGAAGCCGACCTCGACCTCGAGCATTCGCACCGCGACCGGAGGCTCCGGAACCGGTCTCCGGCCCGTCAGGCCGGCGCCAAGGCACTTGACGGCCGCCTCGTGCCGGGCCCATCCTTCGTAGAAGGCGGTCGACCGCCGCGGGCGAATCCGCTCGATGTCGACGCCCACCTCGCGGTCAGCCACCGCGATCAGGGCGAGATCGGCGGAATGGCTGAGGTTGAAGTGCAACCCGGGCAGCGATTCCGACGCGGGCTCTTCGCCTGGCGCCAGGCCGGCGAGGAACGGCTTGCCGTTCGCGCCCCGTCGCAGCGCGACCGCGGTCGGATCGGTGCCGAGATACCCGGCGAGCACGGCGCTCAGAAGGTCGTCCGACGATTTCCACTCGGCCCGTGCCGCGCGCCAGACATGGACCTCGCCGGGGAGGGCCCGCGGGCGAGGAGCTCGCGGCCGGGTCAGCACCCGAGCTGCCGGGCGATCACCATCTGCTGCACCTCGTCGGTGCCCTCGCCGATCGTGAGGATCTTGGCGTCGCGGTAGAAGCGGCAGACAGGGTACTCCTCGATATAGCCGTAGCCGCCGTGGATCTGCACCGCCTCCTCGGTGGCGCGCACGGCGAGGCGGCCGGTGATCAGCTTCGCCTGGGCGGCGGTGAGGGTGAACGACTCGCCGGCGTCCTTCTCCAGCGCCGCCCGCCAGGTGAGCAGGCGGGCTGCCTCGATCTGGGCCGAGAGGTCGGCGATCTTCGCCTGGATCGACTGGAACTTGGAGATCGGCTGGCCGAAGGCCCGGCGCTCCTTGGCATAGGCGATCGCCTCGTCGAGGGCACCCTGGGCGAGGCCGACGCCCATCGCAGCGACGCCGATCCGGCCTCCATCCAAGATGTGGAGGAAGTTCTTGAAGCCGTCGCCGCGGCGGCCGAGCAGGTTGCCCTCGGGCACGCGGCAGCCCTCGAAGCTGAGCGGGCGGGTGTCGGAGGCGTTCCAGCCCATCTTGCGGTAGGACTCGCCGACCTCGTAGCCGGGCGTGCCGGTGGGGACGATCAGGTTGGAGATCTCCTTGCGCCCGTCGGCCTCGCCGGTGACCGCGGTGATCGAGACGCAGCCTGAGATCTCGGTGCCGGAGTTGGTGATGAACTGCTTGGCGCCGTCGATCGTCCACTCGCCGTCGGCGAGCTTCGCCGCCGTGCGCACGTTGCCGGCGTCGGACCCCGCCTCGGGCTCAGTCAGGCCGAAGGAGGCCAGCTTCTGCCCGCTGCAGAGGATCGGCAGCCACTCGTCCTTCTGCTCGTCGCTTCCCCAGAGGTAGATCGGCATCGTGCCGAGCGAGGTGTGGGCGGCCATCGTGATGCAGACCGAGGAGTCGATCCGCGCCAGCTCTTCGACCGCGAGCACGTAGGAGAGCGTGTCGGCGCCGCCGCCGCCGTACTCCTGCGGGAAGGGGATCCCCATCAGGCCGAGCTGGCCCAGCTTCTCGACGATCTCGTAGGGGAATCGCTTCTCGCGGTCGAGCTCCTCGGCCACCGGCGCGACCTCCTGCCGGGCGAACTCGCGTACGGTGTCGCGCAGCAGACGTTGCTCGTCGGAGAGCTCGAAGTTCACGGCGGCGGAGACTATGCGAGCTAGAGCTGCAAGCTCTTGACCTGCAGCAGCTCCTCGATCGCATAGCGGCCGTTCTCGCGCCCGTGGCCCGACTGCTTATAGCCGCCGAAGGGGGCGATCGGGTTGAAGGCGCCGCCGTTGATCTCGATCTGGCCGGTGCGGATCCGCTTGGCCACCGCGATCGCCCGCTCCTGGTCGGCCGACCAGACCCCGCTGGCGAGGCCGTAGACGGTCTCGTTGGCGATCCGCACCGCGTCGTCCTCATCCTCGTAGGGCTGGATGACGAGCACCGGGCCGAAGATCTCCTCCTGGGCGATAGTCATCTCCGGCGTCACCGCGGAGAAGACGGTGGGGCGGACGAAGTAGCCGCGCTCGAGGCCCTCCGGCGGGGCGGCCCCGCCGGTGAGGAGCTTGGCCCCCTCGGCCTCGCCCTTCTCGATGTAGCCGCGCACGCGCTCGCGCTGTACGTCGGAGACCAGCGGCCCGAGCCGGGTGGCCGGCTCGAACGGGTCGCCCGGCGTGAATGACTCCGCCGCCGACTTGGCCAGCTCCTCCGCCTCGGCGAGCTGCTCGCGCGGCACCAGCATGCGGGTCAGCGCGCTGCAGGTCTGGCCGGAGTTGAGGAAGCACTTGGCGACGCCGTCGGGCACGGCCTTGGCGAGGTCGGCGTCGTCGAGGATCAGGTTGGGCGACTTGCCGCCGAGCTCCATCGCCACCGGCTTGACCGTCGCCGCGGCCAGCTCGGAGACCCGCCGCCCGGCCCTGGTCGAGCCGGTGAAGGAGACCATGTCGACGCCGGGGTGGCCGGCGATCGCCTCGCCGACCTCGGGCCCGGTGCCGGTGACCAGGTTGAAGACGCCCGCGGGCAGGCCGGCGGCCTCGACCACCTCGGCGAGGATGAAGGCGTTGAGCGGTACGACCTCGCTCGGCTTGAGCACCACCGTGCAGCCGGCGGCGAGGGCGGGAGCGACCTTGGCGGCGATCTGGTTCAGCGGGTAGTTCCAGGGGGTGATCGCACCGAGCACGCCGACCGGCTCGCGCAGCACGCGCGAGTTGCCGATCTCCTCCTCCCAGGCGACCTCCTCCATCAGCCCGGGCATCGCCGCGAACTGGCCCGTGGGCAGGCCGGCCTGGATGATCTGGCTCAGCTTCAGCGGCATGCCCAGCTCCTGGGCGATCGTCGCGGCGATCTCCTCCGAGCGCTCGCCCAGCCCGGCTGCGATCGCGCTCAGGTAGCCGGCGCGCTCCTCTTGCGAGGTCTGCGACCAGGAATCGAAGGCGTCGCGGGCGGCGCGCACGGCGAGGTCGGCGTCCGCCGGGGTGCAGGCCGGGATCGTCGCCATCGTTTCCTCCGTGGTCGAGTTGACGACCTCGATCGTCTCCGATCCCTGTGGCTCGACCCACTCGCCGCCGATGAAGATCCTGTCCCGCGCTTGAACCTCAGCCGCCGTCGCCATCAGCTCTCCTCCTGGTTCCCAATCGATGTTGACGCATTTTCCCCACGATAGGGGGGACAAGGCTGCAATTCATGCTGGGACCGGGTCGGAGTCGCGCGTCTCGGGATCGACGGCGAGGCTCGCCGCTCGCAAGCCCGGGCCTGGCAGGGCGCGGGCGTCGCGGGCGTGCAGGACCTTGCCGCAGCTCTCGCAGATGCCGCGGTCGTTGACCTCGCCGCCGCACTCCTTGTGGACGATCAGCATCGGCGGGCCGTCGGGCTCGGGAGAGTGGCGGTCGCCCCAGGCGAGCAGGGCGACCAGGGCCGGCCAGAGGTCGAGCCCCTTCTCGGTGAGGAAGTACTCGTAGCGCTCGGGGCTCGACTGGTAGGGGCGGCGCTCGAGGATGTCCTCCTCGACCAGCCGCTGCAGGCGGGCGGAGAGTACGTTGCGGGCGACCCCGAGGCTGCGCTGCAGCTCGCCGAAGCGACGATGGCCGTTCATCACGTCGCGCACGATCAGCAGCGTCCAGCGCTCGCCGACGACCTCGAGAGCCTTGGCGATCGAGCAGATCTGGCCGGGGTAGCCGGCGTGCAGCATCAGGGAGTCCTCTCGGGTCGGGCCACGAGAGTGATCTTCTCACACAAGGTTGCATCAAGCAACCGAGTTGGGTAGGGTCCTCTCACAACGGTTGCTTCACGCAACCCAGCCCGATCGGAGGCACCGAGATGAGCCTGTTCCGCAACCGCAAGCGAGCCCGACGCAAGATCGCGAAGATCGCCATCACCCAGGCTGAGATCACCGCCGACCTGCTCTACCCCGCCCGACCGAAGAAATAGAGCCCTGAGCGGGCGCTAGCCAGCCAGGCCGCGGGCGAGCTCCACCAGGAGGCGGACGCCGAAGCCGCTGGCGTCGTTGCCGGTGTAGGGACGGCCGACGTCCCAGGCGGTGCCGGCGATGTCGACGTGGGCCCAGGGTGTCTCGCCGACGAACTCCTCGAGGAAGGAGCCGGCGTAGATCGTGCCCGCCTTGCGCTTCGCCGCCGCGTTGGTCAGGTCGGCGACCGTGCCCTTGGTCAGCTCCTTGTACTCGGGGTGCAGCGGCAGGCGCCACACCAGCTCGCCCGTGGTGCGGCCCGCCCCCTCGACCTCGGCGGCGAGCTCGTCGTCGTTGGAGATGACGGCGGCATGGGTCGATCCCAGCGCGATCAGCACCGCACCGGTCAGCGTCGCCAGGTCGACGATCCGCTCGGCCCCCAGCTCGACCGCGTAGGCGAGGGCGTCGGCGAGGATCAGCCTCCCCTCGGCATCGGTGTTGTTGACCTCGACCGTCTTGCCGTTGTACTGGGTGATCACGTCGCCCGGCTTGATCGCGCTGCCCGACGGCATGTTCTCCGTTGAGGGCACCACGGCGACGAGGTCGACCGGCAGTCCCAGCTCGGCGATCGCGGCGACCGCCTCGAGCACGGCCGCGGCGCCCGACATGTCCATCTTCATCTCGTGCATCGAGGCCGAGGGCTTCAGCGAGATGCCGCCGGTGTCGAAGGTGACGCCCTTGCCGACCAGGCCGAGCGTGGGGCCGGCGCCGCCGCCGGCGTAGCGCAGGACGATCAGCTTCGGCTCCTCCTCGCTGCCCTTGCTGACGGCGACCAGGCCGCCCATGTCCTTGGCGGCGATCTCCTCGCGGCCGAGCACCTCGACGCTGACGCCCTCGCGATCCGAGGCGATCTCGCCCGCTCGCCGGGCGAGGAAGGAGGGGGTGGCGACGTTGGAGGGCAGGCTCTGCAGATCGCGGGCGCGGTTCTGCGCCTCGGCGCAGACGCGAGCCGCCTCGGCGGCGCCGGCCTGCTCGGCCGGGGCGAGCAGGGTCAGCACTCCGATCCGCGCCGGCGGCGGCTCGTCGGGCTCGCTACTGCGGAAGCGGTCGAAGCGCCAGGCGGCGAGGATCGTGCCGGTGACGATCGCCTCCACCGCCGCCTCGCCCTGGTCGAAGTCGGGCAGCGTCCAGGCGAGCGAGGTCGCATCGAGCCTGGCCGCCTCCTTCGCCGCCACGGCGGCCGCCAGGCGCAGGCGCTCGGCGTCGGCCTCCCCCCGCTTGCCGAGGCCGACGACCAGCACGCGCGCCGGCCGCTCCGGCCGCAGCAGGGTCAGCTTCTGGAAGTGGCCTTTGGCGTCGGCTGCACCCGGCGCCCCGGCGAGCTCCGCCGGCAGCTCCCCCTCCTCGTAGAGCCCGGCGACCAGCAGGTCGGCCTCGACCTCGAGCGATTTTTCCTCGCTGACCTCGACTCTCACGGCCGCCGAGTCTATGCGCTCGATCACGCTGTTTCCCGTGCGCCCGCGCTATCGTCCCCGGGTAGGGCCAAGCGGCCCACGTTCGAGCCGAGACCCGGCACAAAACCACGCGAAAGGACCGCGAACATGCCCAGCACCGTCATCCTCGGAACCGCACGCACGCCCTTCGGCAAGATGGGCGGAACCCTCTCCTCGCTCGACGCCACCGACCTCGGCGGCCACGCGATCGAGGCCGCGCTGGATCGCTCCGGCGTCGACCCCGAGCAGGTCGAGCAGGTCGTCTTCGGCCAGGTCCTGCAGGCCGGCCAGGGGCAGATCCCCTCGCGCCAGGCGCAGATCAAGGGCGGCATCCCCAAGGAGGTGCCCTCGGAGACGATCAACAAGGTCTGCGCCTCGGGCATGCGCTCGCTCGGCATCGCCGACATGGCGATCCGTGCCGGCGACGCCGACGTCGCCGTCACCGGCGGCATGGAGTCGATGAGCCAGGCGCCGCACCTGCTCCCGGGCGCCCGTTTCGGCTACCGCATGGGCCACGTCGAGACGATCGACGCGATGGTCCACGACGGCCTCACCAACCCTTTCACGGAGAAGCAGATGATCAACGAGGCCAGCGAGGTCTCCAACGAGCTGGAGATCACCCGCGCCGACATGGACAAATTCGCCGAGCGCTCGCACCGGCTCGCCGCCGAGGCGACCGACGCCGGCCGCCTCGCCGACGAGATCGTCGGCGTCACCGTCCGCTCGCGCAAGGGCGAGAACACGATCGAGGCCGACGAGGCGATCCGCCCGGAGACGACGGTCGAGACCCTGGCCGGGCTGAGGGCGATCGGCGACGATGACGCCACCCACACCGCCGGCAACGCGCCGGGGGTCAACGACGGCGCCGGCGCGATCGTCGTCGCCTCGCAGGAGTGGGCGGAGAAGGAGGGCCGCGAGGTGCTCGCCCGCGTCGTCTCCTACGGCACCGTCGCCGACGACTTCCCCTACCTGGCGAAAACCCCCGCCAACGCCGCCAAGCAGGCGCTGGAGAAGATCGGCAAGAGCCCCGAGGACGTCGACCTCTGGGAGATCAACGAGGCCTTCGCCTCGGTCGCCCTCAACTCGATGCGGATGCTCGGCGTCGACGAGGACAGGGTCAACGTCAACGGCGGCGCGATCGCCCTCGGCCACCCGATCGGCGCCAGCGGCGCCCGCATCGTCGGCTCGCTCGTACACGAGCTCGGCCGCCGCGGTGGCGGGCTCGGCGTGGCGGCGATCTGCTCCGGCGGCGGCCAGGGCGACGCCATCGTGATCGAGGTCTGATCCAGTGCAGCGGGCGGCTGCCTTCTTCGATCTCGATAAGACCCTGATGGCGGGGTCGTCGGGGATGCAGTTCGCCCGCATCGCCACCCGGCACGGAATCGTCGGCCGCCGCCAGCTGGCCGGCTGGGCGGTCGAGCACCTGCGCTACCGCCTGCGAGGCACCACCGACGCGCGCACCAAGGAGGTCCTGCGGGTCGCCCGTGAGCTGCTCGCCGGCGTGCCGTCGCGCAGCGTCGAGCGGATGAACCCGGAGGTGATGGCGGCGATCCTGCCGCGGATCTACCCGCAGATGCTCGACGAGGTCTACGCCCACCAGGACGCCGGCCGCGCCACCTTCATCGTCAGCGCCGCCGGCAACGGCGTGGTCGAGCCGCTGGCTGACGTGCTGGGAATGGACGGCGGCATCGGCACCAGCTACGAGATCGACGGCGACGGCGCCTTCACCGGGCGCTTCGACGGTCCCTTCGTCTACGGCCCGGGCAAGGTCGAGGCGATGCAGGCCTTCGCCGCCGAGCACGGCATCGACCTGGCCGAGTCCTACGCCTACTCCGACTCGCTCTCGGACCTGCCGATGCTGCGCGCGGTCGGCCACCCGGTCGCCGTCAACCCCGACCCGCCGCTGGCCGAGATCGCCCGCGAGGAAGGCTGGCAGACGATGCGCTTCGAGCGGCTGGGCCGCCGCCTCGTCGCCCTCGTCGTCACCATGCTGGCGACGGTCGGCGGCTTCGGCGCCAGCCGGATCGCCGCCCGCCGCAAGCCGCCTCCCCGCCGCTTCCCTATCCACCGCTAGCTGCGGGGCGCGTTTGTCACGCTATACGTGAAAAAAGCGCCCGGCGAGGCCGCATCTACACTTCCCCCATGGCTACGGAGCCTCGCCAGAGGCCGATCGAAGAGCGCGAGGCCGAGTTCAGGACGCTGTCCGGCCACCCGATCGAGCCGCTCTACGGGCCGGAGAACGCCCCGGTTGAGCCCGAGGAGACGATCGGCCGCCCCGGCGAGTACCCGTTCACCCGCGGGCCCTACGAGTCGATGTACCGGGGGCGGCTATGGACGATGCGCCAGTTCGCCGGCTTCGGCACGGTCGAGGAGACCAACGAGCGCTTCCACTACCTGCTCGACCACGGGCAGACCGGCCTCTCGACCGCCTTCGACATGCCGACGCTGATGGGCTACGACTCAGACCACCAGCGCAGCCTCGGCGAGGTCGGGCGGGAGGGCGTCGCCGTCGACAGCCTCGACGACATGGAACAGCTCTTCGACGGGATCCCGCTCGGCGGGGTCACCACCTCGATGACGATCAACGCGCCGGCCGCGATCCTGCTCGCCTTCTACGTGCTTGTCGGCGAGAAGCAGGGGGTGCCGGCAGAGAAGCTCGGCGGCACGATCCAGACCGACATCCTCAAGGAGTACATCGCGCAGAAAGAGTGGTGCTTCCCGATCGAGCCGGCGCTGCGCCTGGTCACCGACATGATCGAGTGGTGCACGGAGAACATGCCGCGCTGGCACCCGGTCTCGATCTCCGGCTACCACATCCGCGAGGCTGGCTCGACCGCGCAGCAGGAGCTCGCCTTCACGCTCAAGGACGGCTTCACCTACGTCGAGCGGGCGCTCGAGCGCGGCCTCGACGTCGATGACTTCGCCCCCCGCCTCTCCTTCTTCTTCAACGCCCACGTCGACTTCTTCGAGGAGATCGCCAAGTACCGCGCGGCGCGGCGGATCTGGGCGCGGGAGATGCGCGAGACCTACGGCGCGCGCAAGGAGGAGTCGATGCGGCTGCGCTTCCACGCGCAGACCGCCGGCGTCTCGCTGACCGCGCAGCAGCCGCTCAACAACGTCGTGCGAACCTCGCTCGAGGCGCTGGCGGCGGTGCTCGGCGGCACCCAGTCGCTGCACACCAACTCCTTCGACGAGGCGCTGGCGCTGCCGACCGAGGAGGCGGTGCGGGTGGCGCTGCGCACGCAGCAGGTGATCGCCTTCGAATCGGGTGTCGCCAACACGCCCGACCCGCTCGGCGGCTCCTGGTTCGTCGAGCAGCTGACCGACGAGATGGAGCGCGCCGCCTACGAGTACTTCGCCCGCATCGACGAGTTGGGGGGGATGGTCGAGGCGATCCGGGCCAACTTCCCCCAGCGCGAGATCGCCGACGCCTCCTTCGCCTACCAGCGCGAAGTCGACGAGCGGCGGCGGATCGTCGTCGGCGTCAACGACTTCATCCGGGAGGACGAGCCGGAGACGCCGATACTGCGCATCGACCCGGCGCTGGAAAGCAAGCAGGCCGAGCGCCTGGCGGCGACCCGGGCGCGCCGCGACGGCGCCGCGGTCGAGGCGGCGCTGGCCGAGCTGAAGCGGGCCGCCGCGACCGACGCCAACCTGATGCCGCCGATCATCGCGGCGGCCCGGGTGCGGGCGACGGAGGGAGAGATGATCTCCGCCCTGCAAGAGGTCTTCGGCACCTATACGGAGTCCCCGGTTTTCTAGGACAGCCGCTAGGCTCCCCGCCGCCATGGAGGCCGCAACCGCCCGCAAGATCCGCGTCGTCGTCGCCAAGCCCGGCCTCGACGGGCACGACCGCGGCGCCAAGATCATCGCCCGGGCGCTGCGCGACGCCGGCATGGAGGTGATCTACACCGGCCTGCACCAGACGCCGGAGCAGATCGCCGAGACGGTGATCCAGGAGGACGCCGACGCCGTCGGCCTCTCGATCCTCTCCGGCGCCCACATGACCTTGGTGCCGCGGGTGGTCGAGCTGCTCAGGCAGCAGGGCGTCGAGGACGTCCTGGTCACCGTAGGGGGGACGATCCCGGCCGAGGACATCCCCGAGCTGAAGCAGCTGGGGGTCGCCGCCGTCTTCACGCCAGGCGCCGGCACCGACGAGATCGTCGAGTTCATCCGCAGCGGCGCCGAAGAGCGCCACGAGCGCGAGGAAGCCTAGTTCCCAAGCGTGATAAGCATCACGCCGACTTTCACACCGTCGCGTGCAATGGATAGACTGATTGACTGATCAGTCAACCCGCCTGAGCAACGCGAGAACAACCGCGAAGCAACCAGCCAAGGAGGCTCGAACTTGAAGATCTGCGTCCTGGTCAAGGAGGTACCGGACGCCGCCGTCCAGAAGCGCATCGACCCCAACACGATGCGGCTGGACCGCAGCGGCGAGAAAAACCTCAACCCGTTCGACACCCACGCGATCGAGGCCGCCATGCAGATCAAGGAGGGTGGCGCGATCCCGGTCGAGGAGGTCGTCGCGGTGACGATGGGCCCCGACTCGGCGGTCCGCGCGCTGCACAAGGCGGTGGCGCTCGGCGCCGACCGCTCGGTGCACCTCTCCGACGACGCTCTCTCCGGCTCCGACGTCTGCGCCACCGGCTACTCGCTGGCCAAGGTGCTCGAGTCCGAGAGCCCGGACCTGGTCCTGCTCGGCCAGCAGTCCGACGACGGCGAGTGCTACACGATCGGCGCGGTCGTCGCCGACCACCTGCAGATGCCCTCGCTGACGCAGGTGATCAAGATCGACGTCGCCGACGGCAAGCTGCGCTGCGAGCGCCAGGCCGAGTACGGCTACGACACGGTCGAGGTCGAGCTGCCGGCCGTGATCAGCGTCGGCGACGCGATCAACGAGCCGCGCTACCCCAGCCTGAAAGCGATCATGGGGGCGAAGAAAAAACCGCTCGACGCCAAGGCGACCGGCGACGTCGGCATCGACGGCGGCATGGTCGGCGAGGCTGGCTCCAAGACCAGCGTCCTCGCGCTGAACCCGCCCCCGGCCAAGGAAGCGGGCGAAATCATCGAGGACGAGGACACCAACGAGACGGTCGAAAAGATCGTCGCCTGGCTCGACGAGAGGAAGCTGATCTAGATGGCAGGCATCCTGACCTACGCCCTGCACGACGACGAGGGCAACTTCAACAAGAACTCGCTCGGGGCGATTTCCGAGGCGGCCAAGCTGGCCGGCGAAGTCGGCGGCGAGGCCGCCGCGCTGGTGGTCGGCGACGTCGCCGACGACGCCTGCGCCTCGCTCGGCAACTGGGGCGCGGCAAAGGTCTACCGGGCCAAGAGCGTGCCCGAGGGGCTCGCTCAGCCGATCGTCGACGCGATGGCCAAGGTCATCCAGGAGCAGGACTTCAGCTATGCCCTCTTCGGCGGCGGCCTGCTCGGCTTCGAGATCGGCGCCGGCCTCACCGCCCGCCTGGGCGCCGGCGTGACGATGGAGGTGACGCAGGTCAAGGTGCAGGACGGCAAGCTGGTCGTCGAGCGACCGATCCTGCAGGACTCCGAGATCGCCGACGTCGGCTACGTCAGCGAGCCCGGCATCATCATCGGCCGCCTCAACGCCTTTGACGCCAGGGAGAGCGGCGGCACGGCCGAGGTGGTCGACGTCGAGGTCGAGCTCTCGCCCTGGTCTTCGAAGGCGAAGCTGGTCCAACGTGGCGAGCAGCGCGGCGCCGACGTCAACATCGAGGACGCCGAGATCCTCGTCGGCGGCGGCCGCGGCCTCGGCGCCGCCGAGGGCTTCAAGCAGTGCGAGGAACTGGCCGAGTCGATGGGCGGGGCGGTCGCGGCCACCCGCGCCGTGGTCGATGCCGGCTGGTACCCCTACGCGGCCCAGATCGGCCAGACCGGCAAGACGGTCGCGCCCAAGCTCTACCTCGCCGCGGGCATCTCCGGCGCGATCCAGCACAAGGTCGGGATGCAGAACTCGGAGAACATCCTTGCGATCAACAAGGATCAGAACGCGCCGATCTTCGAGTTCTCGGACCTCGGCGTGGTCGGCGATCTGCACAAGATCGTTCCCAAGCTGACCGAGGCGATCAAGGCGAAGAAGGGGGGCTGATGCCCGCCGTCAAGCCCATCGAGTACCCGCCGCCCTTCGACTCGGCCGACGTGATCGGTCCGCCGACCGACCCGGTCGAGGACCGGATCGAGGTCGGCGTCGCGATCGTCGGCGGCGGGCCGGCGGGCCTCGCCTGCGCCAACAAGCTGATGCAGCTGCTCGAGGACGAGCCCGAGCTGACCGAGAAGCTGGGCGAAGTCCCGGTGGCGGTGATCGAGAAGGGCAAAGTCGCCGGCGCCCACCTGCTCTCCGGCGCCAACGTAGACCCCTCGGCGATGACGCGGCTCTTCCCCGACATCGACCCGGGCGATTGGCCGTCGGTCTACCAGGAGGTGACCAAGGACGCCACCTACTTCCTCACCTCCAAGGCGGCGATCCCACTGAAGCCGCCGCCGCCAACTTCCGCAAAGAGGGCACCTACACGATGTCGGTCTCAAAACTGGGCCGTTTCCTCGCCGACAAAGCCGAAGAGGCCGGCGTCTACATCCTCTCCGAGACCGCCGCGACCAAGCTGCTGGTCGAGGACCGTATCGTCAGGGGCGTGCGCTCCGGCGACCGCGGCCGCGGCAAGGAGGGGGAAGAGCTGGGCAACTTCGAGCCCGGCTCCGACGTCGTCGCCAAGGCGACGGTGCTCGCCGAGGGCACGATCGGCCACCTCACCTACTCCGCCTACGACTACTTCGATATGCGCGAGGGCAGTGACCCGCAGGCGTGGGAGCTCGGCGTGAAGGAGGTCTGGGAGGTGCCGAAGCCGCTCGACCGGGTGATCCACACGCTTGGCTGGCCGCTGCGCTGGGGCAGCAAATACAAGGAGGCCGGCGGCAGCTTCATCTACCCCATGGGCGAGGACAAGGTCTGCTTCGGCCTCGTCGTCGGCCTCGATTACACCGACGCGACCTTCTCCGTCCACGACGAGCTGCAGCGTTTCAAGCAGCACCCCTTCATCGCCAAGATCATCGAGGGCGGCAAGCGGGTCGGCTGGGGCGCGAAGACGATCCCCTCGGGCGGCTACTGGGCGCTGCCGAAGCGCTTCTCGGTGCCCGGCATGCTGGTCGCCGGCGACGCCGCCGGGATGGTCAACATCGCCGAACTGGCCGGTGTCCACTACGCGATGCACGCGGGGATGTACGCGGCGGAAGCGATCGTCGAGTCGCTGAAGGCCGACATCGACTCGGTCAACTTCGAAAGCTACGACGAGAAGATCCGCGGCTCGGTGATCGAGAAGGACCTCTACAAGTCTCGCAACATGAAGCAGCCGCTGAGCAAGGGGCTGATTCGCGGCGGCATCGTCGCCAACATGCTCGTCGCCAGCAAAGGCAACTTCCCGCCCGGCCACATGAAGGTCGAGGGCAACGCCGAGCCGGCGATGCACATCGGCAAAGCGGCCGACAGGTACCCGAAGCCGGACAACGAGGTCACTTTCAACAAGCTCGACTCGGTCTTCCTATCGGGCAACGCGACCCGCGACGACGCGCCCAACCACGTCCGCATCCAGACCAGGGTGCCGCGCGAGCTCGCCCAGACCTGGGTCTCGATGTGCCCAGCGCAGGTCTACGAGATCCCCGACGAGCAGCTGGAGAACGGCGCCGCCGAGGTCGACGTCCACGTCACCGCCTCGAACTGCGTGCAGTGCGGCGCGATCACCGCCAAGGGCGGCCGGCTTACGCTGCCCGAGGGTGGCGACGGTCCTCTATATCAAGAGACCTAGGCCGCTCCAGCCACGGCGCGATGTCGACGTCGATCCGCCGGGGGGAGGGCGGGGCGACGGTCCACTCCTCGCAGCCCGCGAAGGCGTCGTCGAGGCGCTGCGCCATCGCGCTGCGCGGCCGATCCTGGTCGAAGACTTCCTTGGCCATGGGGGACTCTCCGTCCTGTAGGGGGCGTTGACATAACTTTCACGCGCCTATCGGACGAAAAAGCCGCAACTAGCGAAAAACTCCCGCAGTTTGCGCGAAGTGCTACTTGCCCGCGGGAGCGGCGCTGGCCTCGCCGACGAAGGCGGCGATCTCGTCCGCCAGGCGCTGCGGCTGGTCGAGGGGGACGAAGGTCGCCGAGTCGGGGATCTCGACGATGCGGGCGTTAGGGACTTCGCCGGCGAGGCGCTGCGCGTACTTGAGCGGGAAGAAGCGGTCGCGCGGGGCCCAGGTGAGCAGCACGGGCAGCTTGAAGTCGCGCAGCTTCTCCGCCGCCTCGAGCGTGTAGCGCTTGTTCATCCCGGTGGTGACCTTCTTCAGGTCCCGTTTGACCTCGCGATCGTGCAGGCCGGGCTCCATCCAGGAGGCGATCAGCTCGGGCGGGATCGGTTTCTTCGAGAAGGGCTTGAAGGCCGCGCGGGCGACGGCGCCGATGCGGAACGGCGCCGCCAACAATGCCATCCCGCCGGGCAGGCCGGCGAGGGGCGGCATCGCCCTGAACATGCCGGGCGGGAAGTTCTCGTGGGTGTCGCAGTTGGTGAGGACCAGGCGGCCGATCCGCTCGGGCCGGCGGGTGACCGTGACCTGCGACATCGCTCCGCCGGAGTCGTTGCCGACGAGCGTCACGTCCTCCAAATCCAGCGCCTCGAGAAAGCCGGCGATGATCTCCGCGATGCCGTAGGGGGAGAGGTCGGCGTCGGGTTTCATCGCGACCCGCTGGGCGCCGATCGGCCAGTCGGGAGCGATGCAGCGGCAGCGGTCGGCGAGGGAGTCGACGACGCCGTCCCAGCGGCGGCCGTCGACCAGGTAGCCGTGGACGAAGACGACGGGCTTGCCGGCGCCCGCTTCGCGGTAGCGAATCCGGCCGGCCGGGAGGTCGATCTCGCGGCGCTGATCTGACTGGGACATCGTGCATCCTCCTCGCGATCGTGCTCGTGCCGAGCGGGTCTTCGGGCGGGCGAGGTAAGCTACATACAGACAGTATGAATGTCAAATCGACGAAAGCGGGGGTGTCGCAGGTGCGCACGCAAGCGGAGCGCTCGCAGACGACGCGCAACGCCCTGATCGATGCCGCCCGCGGCCTCTTCGCCGAGCGCGGCTACGCTGGCGTCGGCACCGAGGAGATCGTCCGCGCCGCGGGGGTAACGCGGGGCGCGCTCTACCACCACTTCGACGGCAAGCGCGAGCTCTTCGCCGCTGTCTACGAGCGAATCGAGGTGGAGCTGGCGCAGCGGATCGCCGGCGGCGCGCTCGAAAGAGGCGCCGCCGACCCGCTCGCCGCGATGCGCGCCGGCGCCGAGATGTTCCTGCAGGCCTGCACGGAGCCCGACGTGCAGCAGATCGTCCTGCTCGACGGGCCCTCGGTGCTCGGCTGGGACCGCTGGCGCGAGATCGCCGCCGAGCACGGCCTCGGCCTGATCGAGGGCACGCTGCAGGCGGCGATCGAGGCCGGCGCGATCGCCGAGCAGCCGGTCCGCCCGTTAGCTCACGTCCTCATGGGCGCCCTCGACGAGGCGGCGATGCTGGTCGCCCGGGCTGCTGACCCGGACCTCATGCAAGTCGAGGTCGGCCGTACCCTCGACCTGCTCCTCGCCGGCCTCGACACTCGCTAGCCGCCGCGACTCCTTCTGCGCGTACATGCGCACGTCAGCCAGTTGCATCGCCGCCGAGTATTCGGCCTCCTCGGTCGGGATCACGACCCTGCCCCAGGCGGAGCTCACCGCGTAGCCAGGGCCGTTCGCCGTCAGCGCTTGCGCGGTCGCCTTCGTCACCGCGTCGAAATGGGTCTGCGGGCAGCTGAGCACGACGCAGAACTCGTCGCCGCCAATCCGGTAGGCGAAGCCGTTCTCGCCGATCGCCGTCCGCAGTTCGCTCCCCAGCCGCACCAGCAGCTCGTCGCCGGCCGGGTGGCCGAAGGTGTCGTTGTAGTGCTTGAAGCCGTTGAGGTCGAAGAGCAGCAGCGCGACCGGCCTCTCCTCGCTCGCCACCTCTATCTGCGCCGGCAGGTCGACCTGCAGGCGGCCGCGGTTGCCGAGGCCGGTGAGGGCGTCGGTGCGCACCTGCTCCAGCAGCTCGCGGTTCTCCCGGTCGCTCATGCCGAGACGCGCGATGACCGCGGTCATCGTTGCTCCCCAGAGCACGGTCGAGAGGACGCTGGTGGCGCTGAAGTACTGCATCGCGAAGAGGCCGATCATCACCCCGGCGAAGACGGTGGGGACAACCATCTCGCGCCGCCGCTCGCCGGGCGAGGTGATCTCGGCTGCGGCGGCCGGTTGCCATACCGACGCGCCCAGGCAGACGGCGGAGATCAGGTACACAGGTTCGACCCAGCTGCCGCCGGGCAGCGCTTCCTCGGTCCACTGCAGGGTGAAGGCGATGTCGGCGACCACCAGCGCCGCCAGGCCGGCCAGCAACAGCGACCAGGTGCGTCCCGGCCGCCAGCCGGTCAAGGCGACCACGCCGACCACCATCGCCAGCATGATGATGTCGCCGAGCGGATAGGCCAGGGTCACGGCGATTTCGACGCTGCTTCCTTCGGTCTTCTCGGCGACGAAATCGAAGATGAAGGCGGCGCCGAGAGCGGCGGTCCCCAGCGCCGCGATCGCCCCGTCCATCCATAGCCGCCAGTTGAGTTCCTGGGTTCGTGCTCGCACCAGTAGTGCCAGACCGATGTAGGCGAGCGGGTAGAAGGCGAGGTAGCCGATGTCGGCCGGCGAGGGATACGGGGCGTTCGGGTTTTCTTCGATCGCCACGGACCAGTAGACCTCGGCGGCTCCCCAGAAGAGGATCGCGATGCCGAGGACGATCCAGGCGTTGCGCTCGCGGCCGTAGGCGGGGGCCCGGGTCAGGCAGGCGAGGCCCGCGCCGAGCACGACGGCGTCGTAGATGACGAGCATCGGGTCATGGAGGTCGTTTCCGAGGCCAAGCCAGTAGTGCAGGGCGACCAGCACCGTGCCGCCGAACAGCAAGACCGCGAGGGCGATGCGCACGCCGCGCGCGAGCGGCGTGTCGGGCTCGGCCGAGCGTCCAGGCATCATGCCTCAGCTATCGGCACGGTCCCCGGGTTTCAAAAGCCTTGCGGGGCGCTCTTGCGCACTTCTCTAGACTTGAGGGCGATGAAGGCAGGAATTCACCCCGAGTACACGCTCGCCAACGTGCATTGCTCGTGCGGCAACCAGTTCTACACCCGCGCCACGGTGGCGGACCTGCACGTCGAGCTCTGCTCGGAGTGCCACCCGTTCTACACCGGCAAGCAGAAGCTGGTCGATACCGGCGGTCGGGTCGAGCGCTTCCAGCGCCGCGCCGCCAAGCACGCCAAGGCGTCGAAGTAGTGGCTGTCCAAGCATCCCCACGCACGTCTGGCGGCACCGGACACACTTCGCGGGGCGGCGTCCTCGGTCGGCCAAATAGCTCCGCTATTCGGCCTCCCTGCGTCCTACCCCCGCTCGGTCCGGCACTCGCCAGTCGTACGCGCGGATCCTCGGACAGCCACTAGCCATGGCCGCGGAGACAGGCTCTCCGCCGGCTGAGGCCGTCTCCTCCGCCAACGGGGCAGACCCGCTGCGCATGCCCGACGGGGCGCTCGTCGCCAAGCGCGACGCGCCGCTCGGCGGGCAGGCGGTGCTCGAGGGGGTGATGATGCGCGGCGTCTCGACCTGGGCGGTCGCCGTGCGCAACCCCGAGGGTCAGGTCGAGCTCACCTCCGAAGGGCTGGTGCCATGGGCGAAGCGGCACCGCCTCTGGCGGGTGCCGGTGATCCGCGGCGTCGTCGCCCTCGGCGAGTCGCTGAAGATCGGCTTCCGCGCCCTGGCGATCTCCGCCAACGCGCAGATGGAGGAGGACGAGGAGGGCCAGAAGGAAGAGATCGGCGGTTGGATCTGGGGCCTGACGATCGTTCTCTCGATGGCGCTGGCGGTCGGCCTCTTCTTCGTCGTCCCGGTCGGCCTCACCAGCCTGATCAAGGATCAGCTCGGCAACGCCTTCCTCTTCTGGCTGGTCGAGGGGATCCTGCGCACGGCGATCTTCATCGGCTACATCGTCGTGATCAGCAAACTGCCCGACCTGCGCCGCGTCTTCGAGTACCACGGCGCCGAGCACAAGACGATCTCCTGCTACGAGGCCGAAGACGAGCTGGTGCCCGCGCGGGCCAAGCTCTACTCGCGCTTGCACCCGCGCTGCGGCACCAGCTTCCTGCTGATCGTGATGGTGCTGGCGATCTTCGTCTTCGCCCCGATCGGCCTGCCCGCCTGGTACTGGCTGCTCGCCTCGCGCATCCTCGGCATCCCGCTGATCGCCGGCCTCTCCTACGAGGTGATCAAGTGGGCGGGCAAGAACCGGCGCAAGCGCTGGGTGCGGGCGGTGATGTGGCCCGGCCTGATGCTGCAGAACCTGACCACCCGCGAGCCCGACGAAGAGCAGCTGGCGGTGGCGATCGCCGCCCTGGAGAAGGTCCTGGCCGAGGAAGCGCACGCCGAGCCAGAAGAGTCGCCGATCGAGATCGTCGCCTAGCTCGGCGGAGCGGCAGGCGGGACGCCCTCCACGTCGAGCTCGGCCTGCATCAGGGCCTCTAGCTGGGTGAGCCACTCCTCTCCTCGCTGGAGCATGGCCTCGGCCATTAGGCCGAGGAGGACGGGCCCGCGGATGCCGCCCTCTTCGAAGTCCATGAGCGCGCCGCGGAGGTCTTTGTCGTACATGTGCTCGCGGTAGGAGCGCAGGCGCTCCTGTGCCCGCCGCACCAGATCGATCTGATCCTCCCGGGGGAGAGCGTCAATGAAGAAGCCGCGCAGCATGCCCTCGACCCGGGCCTGGATCGGCGCTTCGCGGGAGGAGCGCAGCCAGGCGAGCAGGGCCTCCCCGCCCTTCTCGGTGAGCTCGTACTTGGCGCGGGCGCGGGAGCCGTGGGGATCCTCGTGGCGGGTGACCAGGCCACCCTCCTCCAACCGCGCCAGCTCGGGATAGACCTGCGCCAGCGAGACCGGCCAGATCGTGCTCGTCGAGGCATCGGAGGCCTTCTTGATCGCGTAGCCGGAGGTGGCGCCGAGGCGCAGCATGCCTAGCACCGTGTAGGAGATCGGCTTGAGCTTCATCGTCCCTCGCATCGGTAGCGAGGCAATCGGTCTCCACGAACCGGTCTGCGAAACCGGTCTCGCGAGACCAATTGATAGACGCGGCGGTATCCGGTCTGATGCATCCCAACTGTTATATCGAAGCGGAATGCCGCTCCGGGCATTCCCAGGGAGGTAAATGATGGGCGAAATGCGGAAGGGACTCCTCGTTTTCAATATCTGCCTGGTTCTCGTCTTTGCCGGCGCGGCCGTTGCGGCGGCGAAGTGGACCACGGTCAGAGTCGGCAACCTGATCCTCAAGATCGAAGGCAAGATCTCCCCGCAGGCCTATCCCCGGGACGAGTACGCTCCCGCCTCGTTCCGCACCCGCGGTCAGATCGCCGTCGCCGACGGCACCCATCCGCCGGCCCTGCGCGAAGCCGTCGTCTACATCGACAAGAACGGGGCCTTCGACGCGCACGGATTGCCGGTCTGCAAGGCGGGGCAGCTCGAGGCGCGCGATACCGCCGCGGCAAAGCGGGTCTGCGGCGAGGCGATCATCGGCCAGGGGCAGGGCACCGCCGAGATCGCCTTTCCCGAACAGACGCCGATCGAGGTCGACAGCCCGGTCACGATCTTCAACGGCGGCGTCGCCGGCGGCACGACGACGATGTTCCTGCACGCCTTCATCACCGTGCCGGTCCCGGCGGCGATCGTCAGCAGCTTTAAGTTCACCCGCGTCGATGCCGGGCGCTACGGCATGCGCGGGGTTGCCAAGATCCCGGTGATCGCCGGCAGCAGCGGCTCGATCACCCACTTCGACTTCAAGATCAAGCGCCACTACACCTACAGGGGCGAGCGCAAGAGCTTCGACCTGACCAAATGCCCCGATGGCGTCATCCACGCCAAAGGCACGGGCGTCTTCAAGGACGAAGTGCGCGACGGGATCGACGACGGCGAGGAGACGAGGATCTCCGCCAGCCTCAGTTTCCCCTGCACGCCGAAGGACTAGGTAGCCCTATGGTTCACGAGGATGATCGAATCGCTGGTCGAGCAGATCGAGAGCCGCTTCGCTGAGCTGGAGCGGGAGATGTCGGACCCCGAGGTGATCGGGGATCGGCAGCGCTACGCCGAGGTGGGGCGGGAGTACCGGGAGCTGCAGCCGGCGCAGGCGCTGGCGGGCGAGTACCGCACGTTGAAGGACGATCTGGAGGGGGCGCGGGAGCTGCTGGCCGAGGACGGCGACGATCCGGAGCTGAGGAAGGTGGTCGAGGAGGCGCCCGCCAGGCTGGAGGCCTTGGAGGAGGAGATCCGCCTGGCGATGGTCGAGCGCGACCCGAACGACGCCAAGAACGTCCTGGTCGAGATCCGCGCCGGCACCGGCGGCGACGAGGCAGCGCTGTTCGCCGGCGACCTCTACAAGATGCTCGCCCGCTACGCCGAGGAGCGCGGCTTCGCCACCGAGGTGCTCTCCCAGTCCGGCGCCGAGGTGGGCGGCTTCAAGGAGGTGACCTTCGCCGTCAAGGGCGACGGCGCCTACTCGATCTTCAAGTACGAGGGCGGCACGCACCGGGTCCAGCGGGTGCCGGAGACGGAGTCGCAGGGCCGCATCCACACCTCGACCGCGACCGTCGCCGTCCTGCCCGAGGCGGAGGAGGTCGAGGTCGAGGTCGACCAGAACGACCTGCAGATCGACGTCTACCGCTCCTCCGGGCCTGGGGGCCAGTCGGTCAACACGACCGACTCGGCGGTGCGGATCACCCACAAGCCGAGCGGCATCGTCGTCTCGATGCAGGACGAGAAGTCGCAGCTGCAGAACCGCGAGAAGGCAATGCGGGTGCTGCGGGCGCGGCTGTACGAGCGCGAGCTGGCCGAGCAGCAGGCGAAGGTGGCGGCCGAGCGCAAGGCGCAGGTCGGCACGGGCGAGCGCTCGGAGAAGGTGCGCACCTACAACTTCCCCCAGGGCCGCGTCACCGACCACCGGATCAAGCTGTCCTCGCACAACATCGACGGCGTCCTGGCCGGGGGTCTGTCCGAGTTCACGGAGGCGTTGGCGGCGGAGGAGAAGCGCCAGCGCTTGGCGGCGGCCGCAGCCTCGGCCGCCTGAGCGTGGCAGCCGCGGCCACCGCCGGCAGCGTTCGCGAAGCCCTCGGCGGCGCGAGCGAGGCGCTCGCCGCGGCGGGAATCGAAACGCCCCGCCTCGACGCCGAAGTCCTGCTCGTCGAGGCGACCGGGTGGGAGCGGGCCCGGCTCGCCGCCGAGCCCGAGGCGGGCGTGCCGGCTGGCGCGGGGAGGAGGTTTGGCGAGATGGTGCGGCGGCGGTTGCGGCGCGAGCCGGTCGCCTACGTCGTCGGCCGCAGGGGCTTCCGCTCGCTCGACCTGACGGTCGACCCGCGGGTGCTGATCCCGCGGCCGGAGACCGAGTTGCTGGTCGAGCTGGCGCTCGAGCTGCGCCCGCGGCGCGTGCTCGACGTCGGCACCGGCTCCGGCGCGCTCGCGCTGGCGATCGCCGACGAGCTGCCGGAGTGCGAGGTCGTCGCCACCGATACCTCGGCAGCGGCGCTGGAGGTCGCCCGCGCCAACTCCGAGCGGCTCGGCCTCGCCGACCGGGTCGAGCTCGTCGAGGGAATGCTGCCCGGCCTCGAGGCCGGGCCGGGCGTGGGCGCCCCAGCGGGACCCCCGCCCTTCGACCTCGTCGTGGCCAACCTGCCCTATGTGGCCGAGGCGGATTGGACCGAGCTCGCGGCCGAGGTGGCCGAGTGGGAGCCGCGCGAGGCGCTGCTCGCGGGGCCCGACGGCCTCGACGTATTCCGCGCCACGATCCCGGCAGCGGCCTCGCTGGCGCCGTCGCTGGCCCTCGAGGTCGGCGCCGGACAAGCGCCGGCGGTCGGCGAGCTGCTCTTCGCGGCGGGTTTCGCCGAGGTCGAGACGCGCCCCGACCTGGCCGGGATCCCTCGTGTCGTCTGGGGCCGCCGGTGATGTTGCTCGTTTTTCCCCACCATGAGGGGGAAAAAGCTGCAGGAACCGGGCGATGAGCGACGTGGTCTCGATAGAGCGCGATGGGGCGGAAGCGGCGCGGAGCGCGCTGGAGCGGACGATTGCGGGCGGCGGGGTGGCGGTCTTTCCGGCGGATGGCCTCTACGGCCTCGCCTGCGACCCGCTCGACGCCGCCGCGATCGAGCGCATCCACCGGATCAAGGGCCGCGACGACGGCAAACCGTCCGCGGTCATGTACTTCTCGCCACTGGCGATGCGCGAGCTGGTCGAGGGCCTCGGGCCGCGCACCCGCGAGGCGGTCGCCGCCCTGCTGCCCGGCCCGGTGACGCTGGTCGTCGCCAATCCGGAGGAGCGCTACCCGCTCGCCTGCCGCGCGGACCGCTCGCGGCTCGGCGTCCGCCTGCTCGGCGGGCCGCTGGCTGGGGCGATGCGCCCGCTCTTCCAGACCTCGGCCAACCTCAGCGGCGAGCCGGCGCCGGGCAGCTTCGCCGCGGTGCCGGAGGAGATCGTCGCCGCGGTCGACCTGGCGATCGACGGCGGCGAGCTGACCGGTCTGCCGTCGACCGTAGTCGACCTGACGGCGTTCGACGAGAGCGGCGAGTGGAACGTCCTGCGTGAGGGCGCCGCCTCGCGCGACAACGTCGCGGCCCAGCTCCAGATCCTTCCGCGGTGACTTATGCCGGTATAGCCGACATAAATCGCCGCGGAACGCTCAGCAGTGCTGCGGGCCGTCGCGGTAGGGCAGGCGGACGATCCGCACCGAGCGGTTGTTGCCCTCGTGCTCCTCGTAGAGGAGGTTGCGCGGGTCGACCCGCATGACGAAGGCGTAGCAGCCGCGCAGGCCGCTGACGTTGACCCACTGGCGGTCGTAGGTCGAGGGGTAGATGTCCGACCAGCCGACCGAGGTGCCGAGCCTCACCCGCTTGCGCCCCGGGTTCTGGTTGCAGGCCGGGTAGACGGGACCGCCCGGCGAGCGTCGGCCGCCGCCGGTGCGCTCGAGGTCGCGGAAGCAGTAGAAGACCTTCGGACCCTTGCGCACCCGCTCCAGCGGCTGCCCCTCCGCGTCGAGCGACCAGATCTCCATGCTGAGCGGGTCCTCGACCTTCCAGTAGGAGCCGCCCCACTCGTAGCCGACGCTGTAGAAGTGGAGGCGGGCCTCGGTGCGGAAGACCTCGACCCCGCCGCCGGCGCGGTAGATCGCCTGGTTGGCCCGCATCCAGTGGCGCTTGTAGCGGCGGCCGCGCAGCTCCATCGGCCCGCGCCCGCGCGAGCGGATGTCGTTGCCGGCGTGCAGCCGGGCGCCGCCGCCGTAGCCGCGGCCGCCTCGCACGACGTAGAGGTCGGCCGCCGGCCCGACGCGCAGGTCGGGGCAGAGGAGCTCGCCCGAGCCCGGCCCGGTGCAGGGGTTGTCGTCGTCGGGGGAGGCTCCGCCGGGTCCCGGTGCTCCCCCGGCCGCTCGGGCGAGCGCGCCGAGGACGAGGATCGAGACGGCGACGGCAGCGATCGAGGCTCGTTTCACGCGGGGCAGGCTACCCGTGGCGCCCAGCGCTTCCAACATCGGGGAATATCCCGGGCGTTGGTATCGTCGCTGCACGGTGAGCGACCTGCCCGAAAACCTCCAGGGGGCGCCTCTGAGCGAGGTCGATCCGGCGATCGCCGGCGTGCTCGAGGCCGAGCTGCGGCGCCAGCAGAGCACCCTGGAGATGATCGCCTCGGAGAACTTCGTGCCGCAGGCCGTGCTCGAAGCGGTCGGCTCGGTGCTGACCAACAAGTACGCCGAGGGCTATCCCGGCCGCCGCTACTACGGCGGCTGCGAGGAGGTCGACGTCGCCGAGCAGCTGGCGATCGACCGCGCCAAGGGGCTCTTCGGCGCCGAGCACGCCAACGTGCAGGCGCACGCCGGCGCCCAGGCCAACAACGCCGCCTACATGGCCCTGCTCGAGCCGGGCGACACCTTCCTCGGCCTCGCCCTCGACCACGGTGGCCACCTCAGCCACGGGATGACGATCAACGTCAGCGGCAAGCTCTACAACCCGGTGCCGTACCACGTCAGCCGCGACGACTACCGGGTCGACATGAACGAGGTGCAGCGACTCGCCGACGAGCATCGGCCGGCGCTGATCGTCACCGGCTGGTCCGCCTACCCACGCCAGCTCGACTTCGCCGCCTTCCGCGAGGTCGCCGACTCGGTGGGGGCGACGTTGATGGTCGACATGGCGCACTTCGCCGGCCTCGTCGCCGCCGGCGAGCACCCCAACCCGGTGCCGCACGCCGACGTCGTCACGACGACGATCCACAAGACCCTCTGCGGGCCCCGCAGCGGCATGATCCTCTGCCGCGAGGAGCACGCAAAAGCGATCGACAAGGCGGTCTTCCCCGGTCAGCAGGGCGGGCCGCTGATGCACACGATCGCCGCCAAGGCCGTCGCTCTGCGGATCGCCGCGACGGAGGAGTTCCGCGCCCGCCAGAAGCAGACGATCGCCAACGCGCAGGCGCTTGCCGCCGGCCTTGAAGCCAACGGCGTGCCCGTGCTGACCGGCGGCACCGACGTCCACCTCGTCCTCGTCGACCTGAAGCCGAGCGGGCTCGACGGCAAGACCGCCGAGACGCGGCTGGAGGAGGTCGGGATCACGGTCAACCGCAACGCGATTCCCTTCGACGAGCGGCCGCCGATGAACCCCTCCGGCCTGCGCATCGGCACGCCGGCGCTGACCACCCGCGGCCTGGTCGAGGAGGACCTGACCGAGATTGCCGCCGTGATCGCGACGGCCCTGACCGGCGACTTCGAGGCCGAGAAGGACGCACTGGCAGAGCGCACGAGGGTCCTGATGGAGCGCTACCCCCTCTATCCGAACCTTGTTCCTGCTGCGGCCTGAGGGCCGCGAGAAGCCGGCGGCGGAGGGGCCATGAGGATCTGGGTCGACATGAGCGCGCCGGCGCACGTGCTGGTGCTGCGGCCGATCATCGAGCGGCTGCGGGCGCAGGGCCACACGGTCGACGTCACCTCGCGCGACTACGCGCAGACGCAGGCGCTGCTCGACCTGCACGGCATGGAGCACACCCCGATCGGCCGCCACGGCGGCGCCTCGCGGCTGCGCAAGGTGCAGCGGCTCGGTGCCCGCACGACGGCGATGCTCGGCTTCGGCCGCGGGCGCTCCTTCGATCTCGCCCTCGCCCACGGCTCCAACGACCTGGCGATCGCGGCGCGCCTGCTCGGTGTGCCCGAGGCCAACATGCACGACTACGAGTACGCGGTCACCCAGCACCGCATCGGCTGCCGCCTAGCGAAGCGGGTGATGTTCCCCGACTCGGTCCCCCCCGAGCGCCTGCGCCGCTTCGGCGTCGGCGCGGAAAAGCTCTTCCCCTACCCGGGGCTGAAGGAGGAGTACTACCTCTACGACTTCGAGGCCGATCCCGGGGCGCTGGCGCGGCTCTCGGTCGACACCGCTCGCGTCGTCGTCATCGTCCGGCCGCCGCCTGACGTCTCGCTCTACCACCGCAAGTCGAACCCGCTCTTCCCCAAGGTCCTGCAGCGGCTGGGCAGCGACGAGGGCGTGCACGCGGTGGTCCTGCCGCGCACCGAGGCGCAGCGCGAGCTGGTCGAGAGCCTCGCCCTGCCCTCGCTGATCGTGCCCCCCGCCGCAGTCGAGGCGCAGAGCCTCGTCGCCCTCGCCGACCTCGTCGTCTCCGCCGGCGGCACGATGAACCGCGAGGCGGCGGCGCTCGGCATCCCCGTCTACACCACCTATGGCGGCCGCCTCGGCGGCGTCGACGAAGCGCTGATCCGCTCCGGCCGCCTGCGGCCCTTGACCGACCCGCGCGCGATCGAGCTGGAGAAGCGAGGCGCCGACTCGACTCCGACCAGGCGGGACCCTAGTCTGCTGGTCGAGACGATCCTCGGTACCGTCGGAGCCGACCATCCAGCGGCGAGCCACATCCCCACCTGACTCCCTCGCCCTTCCCCCGGAGGTGAGGGTCGAGCTGGAGCACTTCATCGCCCTTGCCGGCGACGGCGAGCCCCGCCCCGTCGACCGCCTGCTGCGCGCCCTCGACGTGCTCATCTCGGCCGCCTTCCTGATCGCCCTCTCGCCGCTGCTGCTGCTGACCGCGCTGGCGATCGTGCTCACCTCTGGGCGGCCGCTCTTCTACCACGGCGCCCGCGTCGGCCGCTGCGGGCAGCTCTTCCTCATGTACAAGTTCCGCACGCTCAAGCCCGACGCCGAGACGCGCCTGGGCCCGTACCTGGGGGAGGAGCTCTCGCGGCGGACCGAGCTGGAGGTGACCAGGGTGGGGCGGGTCCTGCGAAAGGTCCACCTCGACGAGGTGCCGCAGCTTTGGAACGTGCTGCGCGGCGAGATGGCGGTGGTCGGGCCGCGGCCGATCCGGCCGGCTTTCTTCACCGAGCTCTGCGCCGAGATCCCCCAGTACTGGCAGCGGCTCGTCGTCCGCCCGGGCGTCACCGGCTTCGCCCAGACGCGGATGACGCGGGAGGAGTCGTGGGCCGACAAGCTCGCCCACGACATGGAGTACATCGCCGACCGCTCGGTCTCGCTCTACGTCAGCGTGCTCTTCGCGACCGTGGCCAAGGTGCTGGGCCGCGGCCCCGCCGCACCCGGCTGACAGACTGCCCGCCCATGTGCGGGATCTGCGGCATCGCCATGGCCGACGGGACGCCGCCCGAGGTCGAGGCCGTGCGGCGGATGAACGGCCGCCTCGTCCACCGCGGGCCCGACAGCGATGGGGTCTTCGCCGAGGGCGGGGTGGCGCTGGCGATGCGCCGTCTATCGATCATCGACCTCGAGGGCGGCGACCAGCCGATCGCCAACGAGGACGGCAGCGTCGTCGTCGTCCAGAACGGCGAGATCTACAACTACCGCGAGCTGCGGGCGGAGCTGGAGCGGCGCGGCCACCGCTTCGCCACGCATTCCGACACCGAGGTACTCGTCCACCTCTACGAGGAGCACGGCGAGGGCTTCGTCGAGCACCTGCGCGGGATGTTCGCGATAGCCCTCTGGGACGGCCGCGAGCGGCGCTTGCTGCTCGCCCGCGACCGCTTCGGCATCAAGCCGCTCTACTACCGCCTCGCCGGCGGGACGCTCTCCTTCGCCTCGGAGCTGAAGGCGCTGCTCGAGCAACCCGGCTTCTCGCGCGAGATCGATCCCCGCGCGGTCGCCGCCTACCTCGCCTTCAACTCGATCCCGGCGCCGCTGACGGCCTTCGCCGAGGCGCGCAAGCTGCCCCCCGGCACGCTGGCGGTCTGGGCCGGCGGCGAGCTGAGCCAGCGGCGCTACGCGCGGCCGGCGCCGGTCGCGGCGGGCCAGGCCCGCCGCCGCCCGGAGGCGACGCTGGCTCTTATACACATCTCCGAGCCCACGAGACCAACGAGAGCATCGCGTTTGCCGTCTTCGGCTTGAAAGTGGGGGGGGGGGGGGGGGGGGGGGGGGGGGGGGGGGGGGGGGGGGGGGGGGGGGGGGGGGGGGGGGGGGGGGGGGGGGGGGGGGG
>JBKPOW010000117.1:0-15129 GCA_046733275.1 Actinomycetota bacterium | reverse complement strand
GAGATCATCTCCGGCACCCAGTGACCGCCGACGAAGGGCGGGTCGAGCCACTCGAGCGCGATCACCCGCGGCACGGCCGCTCCGGCGACCGCCGCGCGGACCGCCGCCAGCCGGCCCTCGAGCTCGCCCCGCAGCTCGTGGGCGGCCGGCTCGATCGCTGCCGCCTCGCCGAGGCGAACCACGTCCTCGAGCATCTCGGCCAGCGTGCTCGGGTCCTGCTGGAGCACCTGCGGCCGGCTCTCGAGGCGGGCGGCGACCGCGACCACGTCCTCGTAGGAGACCGCGCAGACCTCGCAGACCGCCTGGGTGACGATCAGATCGGGGGCGAGCTCCGCAAGCAGCTCCTCGTCGAGCTCGTAGAGGGCGCGGCCCTCGGCGACCGTCGCCTTCACGGCGGTGTCGATCTGGCCGGCGTCGAGGCCCTCCCGCAGAACCGTTCGAGTCAGGTGGGGGAGATTCCGGGCGTCCGGCGGGTAGTCGCACTCGTGGGTGACGCCGACGACGCTGTCGCCGAGCCCCACCGCGTAGAGCATCTCCGTTGCAGAGGGGACGAGACTCGCGATCCGCATGATGAGAAAGCTATATTTCCTACGCCGAATGGCCGAAGACGACCTCCCCCGAAGTACCGGGCCAAATAGCCACCGATGAGCGTCCTGCTGCTCGTCCTGCTGCTCCTCCTGGTGGCCGTGAACGGCTTCTTCGTCGCGGCCGAGTTCGCGCTGGTGCGTAGTAGGCGCGGCAAGGTCGAACAGCTGGCCGAGGAAGGCGAGAGCGGCGCCGAGACCGTCGTCCAGCAGCTCGACGAGATCGACGAATCGCTATCCGCCTGTCAGATCGGCATCACGATGGCCTCGATCGGGATCGGCTTCCTCGGCGAGCCGTCGCTGGCCGAGCTGCTCGAGCCGGCCTTCGGCGGCCTCTCCCACGGCGTCGCCGCCGGCCTCGCGATCGGCATCGCCTTCGCCCTGGTCACGGCGCTCCACATCAGCATCGGCGAGCAGGTGCCGAAGATGCTGGCGATCGCCAAAGCGGAGCGGACCGCCAGGCGCGTCGCCCGCCCGCTCAACTGGTTCCGCGTCGCCACCGCGCCGGTGACCAAGGCGTTGAGCGGGATCTCCAACGCGGTCGTCCGCCTCTTCGGCGTCGACCCAACCAACATCGACGAGAAGCACACGGCCGAGGACCTGAAGCAGATCATCGACAGCTCGCGGGTGGGAGGGACCCTCGACCCGGGGGAGGCGGGGATGCTGGGCGGCGTCTTCCACCTGCACGAGCAGCAGGCCCGCGAGGTGATGACGCCGATCCCGGCGGTGGTTACCGTCGACGCCGCGGAGACGGTCGAGGCGGCGCTGCGGCGCTGCGTCACCTCCGGCCACACGCGCCTGGTCGTGATCGAGGAAGACAACCCCGACCGGGTCAAGGGCATCGTCCACAACAACAGCCTCGCCCGCCTCTACATGAGCGACGGGCCGCAGGCGCAGATCGAGCCGGTCGTGCGCGACGCGGTGATCGTCCCCGAGACGCGGCCGCTGGACGACCTTTTGCACGACCTGCAGGTGCAGCGCACCTCGCTGGCGGTGATCGTCGACGAGTACGGCCGCACGGTCGGCATCGTCACGGTCGAGGACATCCTCGAGGAGGTCGTCGGCGAGATCGAGGACGAGACCGACCCGCGCGCCGCGGCGATGCGCCAGCTGGCCGGCGGCGAGTGGTTCGTCCGCGGCCACGTCTCGCTCGGCGACCTCGCCGACCGCGGTATCGAGCTGCCGGTCGACAGCGACGCCTACAACTCGATCGGCGGCTACGTCTTCGGCGAGCTCGGCCGCCTGCCGAAGCGCGGCGACTCGATCAAGGCCAACGGCTACACGATCCGGGTCGAGTCGGTGCGCGAGAACCGGGTCGAGGCGGTGCGGATCAGCGGCGTCGCCGGCGACGGCGGTGGCGATTCCGTCCGGTCGTCGGCCTAGGTTCCCCGAGCAACCCGCGTTACGCCTAACCCTGGAGGTGCCGCATGTGGGTTGTGCGCTTGAGCGACAAGCAGTTGGAGGTCCTGAGGGCGCTGCTGCGCGCCGAGGAGCATCTCGGCCCCGCGCTCAAAGGAGCGGTGGAGGCGCTCGACCTGGCCCGCTGGGACGACCTGCCGGAGGCCGAGCTCCCCTGGGAGGAGATCGAGGCGACCGCGCGCCGCCAGGGCATCTCCCCCGCGGACGTGATCTGGGACCGCGCGGGGAAGCGCTAGTCGTAGCTGTAGAAGCCTGAGCCGCTCTTGCGGCCCAGCTTGCCTTCGCCGACCATCTTGACCAGCAGCTCAGGGGGCTTTTGGTAGTCCTCGGAGGAAGCCTCGAAGAGGGTGTCGCCGATCGCCTTGCAGACGTCGAGGCCGACGAAGTCGAGCAGCGCCAGCGGGCCCATCGGGTGTCCGGCGCCGAGCTTCATGCAGGTGTCGATCTCCCCGGCCTCCATGCCGGTTTGTTCCATGAAGCGGACGGCGTCGAAGAGGTAGGGGAAGAGGAGCCGGTTGACGACGAAGCCGGCCTGGTCGGGGACCTCGACCGCCGTCTTGCCGAGGGCGGCGCACCAGGCGAGCGCCCGCTCGCGCGTCTCGTCGCCGCTGTCCGGGAAGCAGACCTCGACCAGCTTCATCCGCGGCACCGGGTTGAAGACGTGCAGGCCGAAGAGGCGGCCGTCGATCCCGGCCGCCTTGGCGATCTCGGCGATGCTGAGCGAGGAGGTCGTGGTGGCGAGGTCGGCGTTCGGGCAGGCCTCGGCGACGGCGCCCAGCACCTCCCCCTTCGGCGCGACCTCCTCGACCACAGCCTCGACGACGATGTCGCACTCGGCGAGGTCCTTGGGGTCGGTCGTCACCCGCAGTCGCGAAGCCTCGGCCCCCTCGATCTTGGCGCAGGCGGCGACCACTTTCTCCTCCGCCCGCCAGGCCGAAGCCTCGCTCCGCGCCAAGAGGATCGTGTCGGCCGTGGTCGTCGCCACGGCGGCCAGGCCGGTGGCGATGGCCCCGCTTCCCGCGATTCCCGGACTGTCGTATCCCGTCCCGCTCATTCGAGGACGGGTTCCTATCACGCCGCCTGCCCGAGCTGTCGTCCGAGCCCTGGCTGACTGACCAGTCAATCGGCTACCCTGGAAGGGAATACGGCGAGAAAGGAGGCACTGATGTCAGGCAACGGAAACGGCAAGTTCGGCGGCCGCGAGGTCGTCATCGTCGAGGCGGTCCGCACCCCGATCGGCCGCGGCCACGAGGAGAAGGGCTACTACAAGGACGTCCACGCCTCCAACCTGCTCGCCAAGGCCTACTCCGAGGTGATCGCGCGCGCCGGAATTGACCCCGCCGAGGTCGAGGACGTGGTCTCCGGCTGCGTGCAGCAGTTCGGCGAGCAGGGGATCAACATCGCCCGCAACGCCTGGCTCGAGGCCGGCTTGCCGATCGAGACGCCGGCGACCACCGTCGACCGCCAGTGCGGCTCCGGCCAGCAGGCGGTCAACTTCGCCGCGGCGCTGATCGCTTCCGGCGTGCACGACACGGTGGTCGCGGGCGGTGTGGAGCACATGGGCCACATCTCCTTCGCCGACAACTTCGCCGTCATGCAGGAGCACGGCATGGCCTTCTCGCCGCAGCTGATGGAGCGCTACAACCTGGTCCCGCAGGGCATCTCCGCCGAGATGATCGCCGACAAGTGGGAGATCCCCCGTTCCGAGCTCGACGAGATCGGCCTGCGCTCGCACCAGCTCGCAGCCAAGGCCACCGAGGAGGGCCGCTTTGAGCGCGAGATCGTTCCGTTCTCGGTCAACGGCGACGTCTACGCCACCGACCAGGGGATCCGCCCCGACACCTCGCTGGAGAAACTCGCCCAGCTGAAGCCGGCCTTCAAAGAGGACGGCAAGATCACCGCCGGCAACTCCTCCCAGGTCTCCGACGGCGCCGCCGCGGTGCTGTTGATGACCCGCGAGAAGGCCGACGCGCTGGGGCTGAAGCCGCGGGCGCGGATCTACGACCAGACCACGGTCGGCGTCGACCCGGTGATCATGCTCACCGGCCCGATCCCGGCAACCCGCAAGCTGCTCGAGCGCAACGCGATGGCGATGGAGGACATCGACCTGGTCGAGATCAACGAGGCCTTCGCCTCGGTTGTCGCCGCCTGGCGCCGCGAGCTCGATCCCGACATGGACCGCGTCAACGTCAACGGCGGCGCGATCGCGCTCGGCCACCCGCTCGGCTCCAGCGGCGCCCGCCTGATCACGACGCTTTTGCACGAGCTGGAGCGCTCCGACCAGGAGATGGGCCTGGTGACGATGTGCTGCGGCGGCGGCCTAGGCACCGGCACGCTGATCGAGCGAATCTGACTGGCACCCCAGCGAGTGCAGATGTCTGAATGCGAGGGCTAGATGTCCTTGCAGACAAGGGCGTTCCGCGAAAGGATCGCCGCATGCGAGAGGTGGTCATGGTCGGCTTCGACGGCTTCCAGCTGCTCGACCTCGCCGGCCCAGCGGACGTCTTCGACGCGGCGAGCCGCATCGTCGGCAAGACGAACGGCTACAGGCTCTCCGTCGCCACCCCCGGGGGGAAGGACGTGCAGGCTTCCTGTGGCGTGCGGGTTACCGCCGACGCCAACGTCACAGCGATGGACGCCGCCGGCCTCGACACGCTTGTCGTCTCGGGTGGCATTTCGATCGAGGAGACGCTCGGCGACCGCGCCCTGATCGAGTCCCTGCCGCCGATCGCCGGCGGGGCGCGGCGCACCTCCTCGGTCTGCGGCGGGGCCTTTCTGCTCGCCGAGGCTGGGCTGCTCGACGGGCGGCGCGCCACCACCCACTGGGTCGGTTGCAAGGAGCTGACCCGTCGCTATCCGCGGGTGACCGTGGAACCGGACCGGATCTTCGTCCGCGACGGCCAGGTCCTCACCTCCGCCGGCGTCACCGCCGGAATCGACCTTGCGCTGGCGCTGGTCGAGGAGGATCACGGGACCGAAGTCGCACGCACCGCCGCCCGCTGGCTCGTCGTCTTCCTGCAGCGCCCCGGCGGCCAGTCGCAGTTCTCGCAGCGGCTCGAAGCACCCGTACCGAGCGAATCGCGCCTGCGGTCGATCGTCGACGGGATCGTCGCCGACCCCGGTGGCGACCACCGCGTGCCGGCGCTCGCCGAGCGCGCCGCGCTCTCCACCCGCCAGCTGACGCGGCTCTTCATCAAGGAGGTGCAGACGACCCCGGGCCGCTTCGTCGAACGGGTGCGGGTCGAGGCGGCGCGCGCGCAGCTCGAGGCCGGCGCGACCTCGGTCGAGGCGATCGCGGCGAGCTGCGGCTTCGGCAGCCCCGAGACGATGCGTCGCGCATTCCGCCGTATCCTCGGCGTCGGCCCGGGGGAGTACAGGCAGCGCTTCGGCGCACTCGAGGAGAGGCCCATGCAGGAGGCCGGCTGAGGGCGGGACGGCGGAGGGCCGATACCCTCCCTGCCGATGGACCTGAGCCTCTCACCGTCCGAGCGCGAGTTCCGCGACGAGGTCCGCACCTGGCTGGAAGAAAACCACCCCGGCCCCGAGCCGGAGACCGGCCTGGAGGAGGTGATGGCCTTCCGCCGCGAGTGGCAGGGCAAGCTGCACGAGGCGGGCTGGGCGGGGATCTCCTGGCCGAAGGAGTACGGCGGCCGTGGCGCGACCCTGATCGAGCAGGCGATCTTCGTCGGCGAGGCGGCGCGGCAGGAAGCACCCAGCCCGGCCAATGTGCTGGGGCTGGCGATGGGCGGGCCTGTGGTCATCGCCCACGGCACCGACGAGCAGAAGCAGCGCTACCTCAAGCCGATCCTCACCGCCGAGGAGATCTGGTGCCAGGGCTTCTCCGAGCCCGAGTCGGGGTCCGATCTCGCCTCGCTGAAGACGAAGGCGATCAAGGACGGCGACGAATGGGTCGTCACCGGGCAGAAGGTCTGGACGACCTTCGCCCAGTACGCCAAGTGGTGCATGCTCGTCGCCCGCACTGACCCCGACGCGCCCAAGCACAAGGGCCTCACCTACTTCCTGATGGACATGGAACAGGAGGGGGTGGAGGCGAAGCCGCTGGTCCAGATCACCGGCGAGGGCGAGTTCAACGAGGTCTTCATCGAGGAAGCGCGGATCCCCGACGCCAACGTGGTCGGTGGTGTCGGCAACGGCTGGTCGGTGGCGATCACGACGCTGATGAACGAGCGCGCCGGTCTCGCCTTCGGCGCGATCGCGCAGATCGCCAACAGCCTCAAACGAGTTGGGGAGCTGGCGAAGAAGACGCCGATGAACGGCGGTAGCGCAGCTGAGGATCCGGTGATCCGCCAGCGCCTCGCCCAGCTCGAGATCGAGGCCGAGACGATGCGGCTGAACGCCTACCGCGGCCTGACCAAGACGATGCAGTCGGGCATACCCGGCCCGGAGGGCTCGCTGGGCAAGTGGCAGTGGGCCGACATCAACCAGCGCCTCACCGAGTTGGCGCTCGAGATCGAGGGCGCCTACGCGCCGCTTGACCGCGGCGCCGAGCACGCGGTGGCCGGCGGCGCCTGGCAGTACGGCTTTCTCCGCTCGCGCGCCAACTCGATCGAGGGCGGTACCACCGACATCCTCAAGAACATCATCGCCGAGCGGGTGCTCGGCCTGCCGAGGCTGCGTTGACCGGCCGAGACCGTCGCTGACCATGTACTTCGACCTCACCGACGAGCAGCAGGCGATCCGCTCGACCGCGCGCGAGTTCCTCGCCGCCCGCTACAAGTCGGAGCGAATCCGCGAGCTGGCCGAGAGCGAGACGGGCTTCGAGCAGTCCGACTGGGAGGAGATGGCCGAGCTGGGCTGGCCGGGCCTGGCGCTGCCGGAGGAGTGGGGCGGGCAGGGTCTCGGCATCGTCGACCTCGCCGTGCTCTTCGAGGAGATGGGCTACGCGCTGGCGCCCTCGCCGCTGCTCTCGACCACGGTCGCTGGCCTGGCGCTGGCGACCAATGGCAGCGACGAGCAGAAGGAGAAGTTGCTTCGCCCGCTCGCTGAAGGCAAGGTGCGCGGCACGCCGGCGCTCTGCGATGCTGGCACTCCCGCCACGCCCGGCCTCTTCGAGATGGAGGCCAAGCCCGACGGCGACGGCGTCGTCCTCGACGGCGAGAAGGTGCTGGTAATGGACGCGGCAAGCGCCGATTTCCTCCTCGTCGCCACCGCTGACGGCTGTCGCCATATCGTCGAGCGCGACGCCGACGGAGTCACCGTTAGCGCGGAAAGGTCGATCGACCTCACCCGCCGGCTCCACTCGGTGCGCTTCGACGGCGTCCGGGTGGGCCCGGAGGCGACGCTCGAGGGCGGCCAGGAGGAGTACCTGCCGATCCTCTGGCGCGCCTGCGTGGCGATTGCCGCCGAGTCGACCGGGATCGCCCAGCGGACGATGGAGATGGCCGTCGAGTACGCCAAGGACCGCCAGCAGTTCGGCAGGCCGATCGGCGCCTACCAGGCGGTCTCGCACCGTTGCGCGCAGATGCTGCTCGAGACCGAGAACTCGCGCTCGGCCGTCTACGGCGCCGCCTGGGCGGCGGACGCCGAGCCGGAGTCGCTACCGCTCGCCGCCTCGATGGCCAAGGCCTACGCCTCCGACGCCGGCTGGCGCGTTCCCGACGCCTCGATCCAGGTCCACGGCGGCATCGGCTTCACCTGGGAGCACGACCTCCACTTCTTCCTCAAGCGCGGTAAGGCCAACGCGGCGACCTTCGGCACGGCGAGCTGGCATCGCGAGCGCGTCGCTGACCTGGCCCTCTCCGAGGCGAGCGCGCCGGTCCCCGCCTGAGCGGGCCGCGCAGGGCGATGGGCGCGCTGGACCGCATCTCGGTCGCCGCGATCGGCACGACCGTGGCCGACCTCGAGGCCGAGGCGAAGCGCGCCGAGGCGGCGGGCGTCGAGTGCGTCTGGGCGCCGGAGCTGTTCCGCTCCTCGGTCACCCAGGCGGCCTATCTCGCCGGCCGCACCGAGAGGATCGGCATCGCCACGGGGATCGTCTGGGCCTTCACCCGCAGCCCCTTCATCCTCGCCGTCTCTGCACTCGACGTCGACGAGATGTCGGGCGGCCGCTTCCGCCTCGGCCTCGGCTCGGGTGTCAAGCGGCTCAACGAAACCTGGCACAACGCCGAGTACGGCAAGCCGGCGCCGCACCTGCGCGAGGCGATCGAGGCGACGCGGCTGATCATGCAGCAGGCGGGCAAGGGCGAGCCGATCCGCTACCAGGGGAGCTACTACGACATCGACATCAAGGGCTGGGTCCGGCCCCACCCGGCGCCGCGGGAGTCGGTGCCGATCTACACCGCCGGCGTGCAGGGCGGCATGTGCCGGATGGCGGGCGACGTCGCCAACGGCCTGATCGGCCACCCGATCCAGAGCCTGCGCTGGATCGACGAGGTCGTCGTCTCCTCCTTCGAGGAGGGGCTGAAGCGCTCCGGCCGCGGGCGGGCGGACTTCGACTACCTGCCGACCGTCTGCTGCGCGATCGACGAGGACGAGGCGAAGGCGATCGAGATGGCACGACGCACGATCTCCTTTTACGCCACGGTCAAGACCTACATGCCCCTCTGGGAGCTGCACGGTTTCGCCGACAACGCTATCGCCGCCGGTGATGCCTTCCGCCGCGGCGACCTGCCCGCGGTGCCGGCCGCGATCAGCGACGAGATGGTCGAGGCCTACTGCGCCGCCGGCCCGCTCGACAAGGTCCGCGCCAGGGTCGAGGCGACGGCCGAACGCGCCGACGGCCTCTTCCTCACCCCGCCCACCTACTTCATCTCCCCCGAGGAGCTGAGCGAGTACCAGAACCGTCTGATCGACGCCTTCGGCCCCGGCGCGTAGACGTATCCGACATTCACCCCACTGGGGTGTGGTCAATGTCGGATACGCGCGCTACTCGTCGCGCGGGGTGATGCGGAAGATCGAGACGACCTCGGCCTGATGCGCCTCGGGGTGGGCGACGTAGGCGCTGGGGCCGCCGCCGAACCAGCCGGAGGCTTCGTTGTCGCCGACGAAGACGCCGGGGTGATGCTTGCCGTCCCCGTCCTCGACCCAGACCTTGTCGCCCTCCTTGAAGCCGTGCGGCGCGTCGTTCACGGCGGGGAGGATAGACCCCTGGAGAGACTGTGGCGCCGGCCCCTGGGCTTCGTCAAGGGGCCGGGCCACAGCGCCGCCCGTCCTATGGGCAGACGACGACCAGATGGAAGTCGGCGTCCTCGGGGTCGCCTTTCGCGTCGCGGGTGCGGACCTCGACCGCGTTGGCGTTGGCCGGCGAGGTGTTGGTCTGCGCGCTGCCCGCCCCGGGCGGGGTCGTGCCGGCGTTGTTGCGCGCGGAGACGTTGGCGCAGCCGCTGATGTTCACCGGGAAGGCCACGGTGACGGCGCCGCCCCCCTCGCTTGCGGAGATGCCAGCGTCGCTGGCGCGCGCCAGGGTGGCGTTGCCTGGACTGGGCGGGTTGTCGACCACCGCCCAGTAGGTGTGGGAGGCGCGCCGCGCAGTCGGCACCGTGCCGAGCTTGTTGGTGTTGATCTGGAACCCGGTCAGGGTCTTGCGCTTCAGCTTGCCGCCGCCGATCGTCTGCCTCTTGATCGCGCCGCCGTTGATGGTCTGGGCGGCGATGGCGGTGCCGCCCAGGGCGACGATCAGGGCGATCGAGGCCACGATCATCGCCGGCGACGGTTTCCGCATCCTCAGCTTGCTCATATGCGCCTCCTTGTAGGCGACCAGCGGTCGTTGCGGGGGGTCTACCCGGGGAGGCCGACGACAAACCGCTTCTAGCCTGGAAGGGCAGCGACGAACCGCTCGAAGGCGGCGACGTCGGTCACTGCCGGACCGTGACCGGGGAGGATCAGCGACGGCTCGAGAGCGGCCAGCTTGTGGATCGAACGGCGGTTCTCGGTCGGGTCGTAGGTGAAGATCGCCGGCGGCTCGGCCAGCATCGGCCGGCCGGTGGCGTAGCTCATGTTGCGGATCACGTCGCCGCAGATCGCCACCCGGTCGGAGTCGCGGAAGAAGATCACCTCGCCACGCGCGTGTCCGGGCGCGTGGACGACGCGGAAGCCGGCCACCTCGTCGCCCTCGTTCAGCACCCGCCCAACCTCGTAGGGCGGCCCCTGCCAGAAGCGTTTGATCGCCCGGTTGACGGGGTTGTCGGCGTGCGCCTCCTGGATCGGCCGCCGTCCCTCCATCGCATCGACGTCGTCGGCGTGGCAGGCGAGCGGGATGCCGCGCGCCTCGCAGACGTCCTTGGCGACGCCCTGGTGGTCCGGATGGACGTGGGTGAGTGCCAGCAGCGAGAGCTCGCGCCCCTCGATCTCGGCGAAGATGCGGCGCCGGTCCCAGCGGGTGGCGGCGTCGATCAGCACGTCCTCGGCGAGGTAGACGTTGACGCTCGGCGCCGGGAACTGCTTCAACCGCCAGACCCCGGGCGCGAGCTGCTTCACGCGTGGCCGATCCCGGTCGTGCGGCGCGGCTCGCCGCTGTGCTCGGCGAGCTCCTCCAGCTCGGCGATCCTGCGCTCGCCTTCGGCGCGCGCCGGGTGGCCGCCGGGCAGCGGCTCGATCAGGCGGCGGATGCGGTTGCGCACCTGCAGGGCGAAGTGGGGGGTGGCGGCGCCGGCGAGGGCGCGGATGTCCTCGACCGTCGCCTCGTGCCCGCCGAGCAGCGCCGGGTTCTCGGCCTCGCTCATCCCCCGCCGCCGATCCTGGCCAGCTCGGCCAGCTCGTCGATCTCGGCCTGCTGGTTCACGTCGATGGCCTCCTCGTCTCCGATCACCCAAACATGGTTGTAGAAGGCGCGCGTCGGGTCGGCCGTGTAGCCCGGCTTGACGTCGAGCAGGTAGCCGCGCAGCGCAGGGGGAAGCGTATCGGCGCTGTCGGTGAGCAGCAGCGGGCCCCAGGTCCCCGAGGCCGAGAGGGGGGCCGCCGCGGCGGCGTCGAGCGGATCCTCGGAGCGGGCGACGACGAAGCCGTGGCCGGGATCGTTGATGTCCCAGCCGAACCCGCCGTCCGCGTAGCGGGCGAAGGCGATCGCGTTGGCCACCGGGTCCTCGCCGGAGACGCGGCTCACGTCGCGTGAGATCTGGCCGATCCGGCGGACCACTTGCGAGGAGATCGCCGAGGATGGCCCGAGCACGTAGACCGGGACCTTCGGGTGACGCCGCAGGGCCGCCCCGGTGGGGGGTGGCAGCTCGTCCTGCTCGGCGAAGAGGACGGGGTCGCCGGAGCGGGCTGCCCAGGCGGCGGCCGGCATGGTGAGCTCGGGCTGCTTGGACGAGGCGATCAGGTAGTGCTCGGGTGGCGCGTCGAACAGGCGGTCGCGCAGGGAGGCGATCGCCGCGGCCGTGGCGGCGGGATCGGCGGCCGCCACCGATTTCACCTCGAGGCCCCCTGGTGCCGCCGCGCCGCCGATCGCGAACGCCTGGACACCCTTAGTGGTCGTGTTGCCGCGTGGGTCCAGCGCGTCCAAGGCCTGCGAGGTCGGGTCGGGGATCTCGCCCCTTTCGGAGATCAGCAGCGGCGAGCCGGTTGGCAGGCCGCGGACGGCGTTCCTCGGTACGCCGTCGGGCGGTCCCAGCGGCGCCGCCATCAGCACCGCGGCGGCGATCGCGCTCTGCCACTCGTCGGCGTCTACCAGGGTGACCGCCGCCGGCCGTCGCGAGGCCTCGGTCGAGGGATAGACGGCAAGCGCGACCGCCGCCGCGTTCGCGGCCGACTCGGCGCCTCCGACCCGGGTCGTGTTCGAGGTGGCGAAGGCGGGATAGGCGAGCTCTGCCGCCGCCTCTGCGTCGGGCGCCCCGGGGGCGGCGCCCGCCGGCACGCTGATCGCCGGCGTTTTGCCACCCCCATCGCCGTTCCCCCCACCTCCCCCAAGGATCGCGACGACGACGAAGATCACCGCCAGGAGGAACAACCCGGCGACCGCCTTCAGCGCCGCCGGAATCGGCTTGCGCGCGCGCTTCCGCCTGGCCGGACGTGGGCCCTCCTCCGGCTTTGTCCGGCGGGGAGAGGCGGGCAGGTCCGCATTGATCGGCCGCTCCTTCGGTGCCATGGCGGCAAAGCTATTCGGTTCGCTCCTCGGCGGCCCTGGCTGGTCAGTCAGCTAAACTCCGACAATGGTTGACTGACCAGTCAATCAACGACCTTGAGCGCGCCGAACGAGGAGACCCGATGGATTTCTCACTGAACGATGAGCAGCTGGAGTACAAAGACCGTTGCCGGGCCTTCGCCCGCGACGTGATCCGGCCCGCGGCGCGCAAGCACGACGAAGAGGAGAGCACCCCCTGGGAGGTGATCAAGGAGGCCCGCAGACAGGGGTTCGGCAGCCTCGAGAGCATCCAGCGCTCGGCCGCCGACTCCGAGGGCCAGTTCCAGGTGATCTCCGCCGAAGAGTTCCACTGGGGCTGCGCCGGGACCGCCCTGGCGATCTCCGGCTCCGGCCTCGCCGCCGCCGGCATCGCCTCCTCCGGCACGCCCGAGCAGATCGCCCAGTGGGTGCCCGAGTGCTTCGGCGCCGGCGACGAGGTCAAGCTCGGCGCCTACGCGGTGACCGAGCCCCAGGCCGGCTCCGACGTGAAGAGCCTCAAGACCACCGCCAAGCGCGACGGCGACGAGTGGGTCCTGAACGGGACCAAGGTCTTCATCACCAACGGCGGCATCGCCGACGTCCACGTCGTCGTCGCCACGGTCGACCCCAGCCTGGGCACGCGCGGCCAGGCCTCCTTCGTGATCGGCAAGGGCACGCCCGGCCTCGGTCAGGGCAAGAAGGAGTCGAAGCTCGGCATCCGCGCCTCGCACACCGCCGAGATCATCCTCGAGGACTGCCGCATCCCGGCCGAGAACCTGCTCGGCGGCGAGGAGAAGCTGGAGAAGAAGCTGCAGCGCGGCCGCGAAGGGAAGAAATCGCGCGGCGCCGACGCGCTCGCCACCTTCGAGATCACCCGCCCGCTGGTCGGCGCCTCGGCCCTCGGCATCGCCCAGGCCGCATACGAGTGGACTTTGGAGCATCTCGACGGACGCTCCGAGGGCGGCACGCCGCTGCTGAAGACGCAGCGCATCCAGCAGACGCTCGCCGACGTCGCCACCGAGATAGAAGCGGCGCGCCTGCTCGTCCAGCGGGCCGCCTGGATGGGTCGCAACGGCGTCCCGATGCGCGGCGGCCAGGGCTCGATGTCGAAGCTCAAGGCCGGCGACGTCACGATGTGGGCGACCACAACCCTGATGGACCTGGTCGGTCCCAACGCCTGGAGCACCGAGTACCCACTGGAGAAGTTCTTCCGCGACGCCAAGATCTACCAGCTCTTCGAGGGCACGGCCGAGATCCAGCGGATGGTCATCTCGCGCATGCAGGCGGCCGAATACGCGGAGCGGCTTGGGTACGCCGCCGAGGTCGTCGCCGAGGCCGAGAAACAGGCCACCAAAGAGCCCGTCGCTGCATAGCCCTTTGCAGGGATAAAGGGCCTCTCGGCCGACTTTTCGCCTTCGCTAGCCTGCCTCGCCATGCTTAAGACTCGCCTTGCCTCGGCGGCCACGGGCGTCGCTGCGGCGGCGCTCATCGTGCTGCTCGCGTTCAGTGGCGCCGCGCTCGCGGCAGACCTCGAATCTGAACTCAATAAGAAGGAAGAGAAGCTTTCGCACGTGCGGGAGCGGCAGGGCGTGCTGACGACGACGATCTCGCGCTACCGCGACCGGATCGAGCGGCTGACCCGTGAGGTGGCCGTGCTGCGCGCCGAGGAGGCGGCGGTGGAGGCGCGGCTCGAAGCCAAGCAGGCCGAGCTCGAGAAGGCCGCGGCAGAGCTCGACGTCGCCAAGAAGCACCTGGCGATCGTTCGCGCCCGACTCAAGCGCTCGCTGGTCGCCCTGCGCGAGCGTCTCGTCGCGATCTACGAGAGCGGCACCCCCGACATCCTCAGCCTCCTGGTCGAGTCCGGCGGCTACGACGAGCTGGTCAACCGGACCGAGTACCTCAACCGCATCCACGGCCTCGACGAAGCGGTCGTCGCCAGGGTGCGCGACCTGCGCGACCAGGTGAAGCGGACTGTGGCTCGATTGCGCTCGGCGAAGGACCGGATCGAAGCGGCGCGCGACTCGATCGCCGCCGAAGAGCAGGCCCTTGCCGGCGCCCGCGCCGCCGTGCAGCAGAGACAGTCGACGCTGGTCGCGGCGCGGCGCCAGCGCGAGGCGGCACTGGCGAAGATCAATTCCATCGAGGACCACGTCGAGGGCGACCTCGCGGAGATTCAGGCCGAGCTCGCCGCAACCCTCGGCGCCTCCGCCTCGGCGCCGCTTCCCGCTGGCCCGATCCGCTACGGCTCGGGCAGCCTGATCTGGCCGGTCGACGGCCCGGTCGTCTCCGGGTTCGGCATGCGCTGGGGGCGGATGCACGAGGGCATCGACATCGCCGTGCCGGCGGGAACGCCGATCCGCGCCGCCGACGCCGGGAGCGTCGTCCTCGTCCAGTCCGACGCGGAAAGCGGTGGCTACGGCAACTTCACCTGCCTCGACCACGGCGGCGGCCTGCAGACCTGTTACGCCCACCAATCGTCCTTCGCTGTCACCTCGGGCAGCGTCTCCCAGGGCGACATCATCGGCTACGTCGGCTGCACCGGTCACTGCTACGGCGACCACCTCCACTTCGAGGTCCGCATCAGCGGCGTACCGACCGATCCCCTCGGCTACCTGTAGGCGTGGGGCTACCCCACAATCGCTCAAAAATTCAATTAGTGGGTAGGTGAGCTCGGTTCTGGCCTGCGACGCTTGGGTAGCAACCGAGACGGAGGCGAGATGGCCCGCCAGGCGCGCAACTACCTTGCAGGAGCGGTATCCGGCACCGCGCTGATCGCGGCCGCCGTGGTCGCCTTTGTCATGCTCGTCTCGCTGCAGACCCTGCGCGACTGGCCGCTTGCCGGCATCGACGGAGGCAGCGAGGCGGCCGAGACCGACGTCGCTCCGGCGCGCACGGCCGCGGGCGTGGCGAGCTCCGCTCCCGCCGGCGCGGGCGGCGGCAAAGGCGCCGCCGTAGACAGCCAGGGCAAAGGAGGCAGCGACGGTTCGGCCGGGACGAACGGAGCCGCGGCCTCGCCGGCCGACGGCGCCCCGCTGGGCGCCGCGCCGGGCGGGGGGGCGCCGGGCTCGT
>JBKPOW010000116.1:0-7406 GCA_046733275.1 Actinomycetota bacterium | reverse complement strand
CGACTATGCCGAGCCAGTCGCCCATCTCGTTGACCGCGGAGGAGAGGGCGAGGCGACGGAACGCCGGCCGACGAAGGGGTGCGCGCAAGCCTGGACTACCCATTATTCGTCAAAGACCCCCACGTGTTTATGCACAAGTTTCGTTGCAGATGCACAGGTTTCCGCCGAGTTGTGCTACAAACTTGCCAGCAACTAGAAAGTCTCCTGCATGGATCTTGTGCGTGAGGCGCCCCCGTCCGGGCTTCAACGAAGGGATGAATCACATGGGCTACAAAAGGTAAGACTTCGAATTCAGACGAAAGGCGAGCGCCCACCGGGCGCATCGCTTTCGGGTAAAGGGGCGCCTTGTAGGCGCCCCTTTGCGTTTTCAGGGCCGCCGCGGGCGCACTCCTACGCGCCTGCCGCGAGGTCTGGGGCTGTTTTTCCGGAATTTGCAATGTCTTGGCCAGGTGGTCGACGGCGCTTGCCACGCCTGCGACGAGCGACTACCTTGATACAGCAGGTTGCGGTCGTCGCAAGCTTTGCTGCCAGTCAAGGAACCGGCGAATCCGTGGCAAATCCTTGACCGGTCCGGCATCTGCCGACTGGCGCCACCCCGACCATGGAAAACCAGCGGCCCACACGCCTCAGCCACGCGCTACTCGTGCTGGCGCTTGCCGTGGCTGTGGCGATAGCGGTCTGGCGAGCGCCCCTCGCCAACTGGGACTTCGCCCTGTTTGGGATCCTGCTCGGTTTCTCGACCTTCAGCGACGTCACCTCGATCGAGACCGAGACGCGGCTGAAGATCTCCGGCAACTTCCTCGCCCTGGTCCTCGCCATGGTCTTCCTCGGCGGAACGCCGGCGGCGCTGATCGGCCTCGTCTCCGTCCTCGCCGGCTGGCTGCGCTTCCGCGAAAGCTGGAACGACCTGCTGGTCAACGTGCTGACCTACATGACCTTCCCGCTGCTGGTCGGAGTTGCCTTCCACGAAATCCTGACCAAGACCGGGGTGACTGGCGCCGACCCGGCCTTCTACGTCCTCGTCTTCGGCGCCTTCCTCGCCGCGCTGGCGATGAACTTCTCGATGATCGCCGCCTACACCTGCTACCTGGAGCGCAGCTCCTTCGTCGAGAAGGTGCGCACGGCGCTCTTCCCGCTTCTGCCTTCGGAGCTCGCCGCGGCGCTGATGGCCGTCGGCGTCGCCTACATCTACAACCAGATCGGCCTTGCCGGGGTCGCCCTCTTCGGCATCGTCCTGATCATCTTCCAGTATCTGCTCGGCGCCCTGTTGAAGTCGGAGGACCGCGCGCGCGAGCTCGAGGTGCGGACCAACCAGCTGGCCAGCTTCCAGGTCGGCATGTTGAGCGCGCTGCTGCGCACGCTCGACCTGCGGGACCAGATGACCGCCCGCCACAGCGCCGCCGTCGCCCGCTACTCACGCGCTATCGCGCAGAAGGCCGGCTTCTCCAAGCGCCAGGAGGAGCTGGTCCACATCGCCGCGCTGCTGCACGACATCGGCAAGTTCATCCTCCCCGATCGCATCCTCAAGGCGAACGTGCCGCTGACGGACGAAGACTGGATGCTGATCCGCCGCCACCCGCAGCAGGGCGCGCGCGTGGTCTCCTCGCTCGACGGCTACGGCCCGGTGGCCGAGATCATCCTCGCCCACCACGAGCGGATCGACGGCAAGGGCTATCCGCGCGGCCTCGAAGGCGACGACATCCCCGAGCTGGCGCGGATCATCTCCGTCGCCGACACCTACGACGTGATGACCGCCCGCGACTCCTACCGCACCCCGACCTCGAGCTATGAGGCGATCCAGGAGCTGCGGCGGGTCGCCGGCAAACAGCTCGACGCGCGCTTCGTCGAGGTCTTCGTCGAGCTGCTCGAGGACAAAGACGTCTCCTTCCGCCATGGCGAGGAGGCCGACTTCGAGCGCGAGCTGTCGCTGGAAGCGCGGATCGCCGAGACCGCCAGCCCGGGGGCCGACTCGGGACGGTTCCAAGTGGCCGGCGTTTCCGTCGGTGGCTGAAGGGCCCCTGGCGAGCGTCGGATAGTTTCCCCGGCATGCGTGCCGTTACGTTCCAGGCGCCCGGAGAGGTCGTCATCGAGGAGAAGAGCGAGCCGGAGCTTGTTGCCGCTGACGATGCGGTGGTGCGGGTCGAGGCTAGCGGGATCTGTGGGTCCGATCTGCACATCTACCACGGCCGCGTGCCGGTCGAGCAGGGGTTCACGATCGGGCACGAGTTCGTCGGCACCGTGCTCGCCGCCGGCGATGAGGTCGAGCGGGCCGGGGTTGGCGACCGCGTGCTCGGCTGCTTCCACACCGCCTGCGCGACCTGCGCCGCCTGCCTGCGCAGCGACTACCACCGCTGCGAGCGGGGCCGTACCTTCGGCCACGGCTCGAAGCTGGGCGACCTGCAGGGGGCCCAGGCGGAGCAGCTACTGGTGCCGCGCGCCAACCTGACCCTGCGCCGCGTCCCCGCGGGGATGTCGGACGAGGTCGCGCTCTTCGCCGGCGACGTGATGGGGACCGGCTACCACGCCGTCGCCCACGCCGGTGTGCGCGCCGGCGACACGGTCGCGGTGCTGGGCCTGGGCCCGGTCGGCCTCTGCGCGGTGCAGGCCGCGCGCGCATCGGGGGCGGCCAGGGTCTTCGCGATCGACTCGGTCGGGGCACGGCTGGCGATGGCCGAGCGCTTCGGCGCGACGCCTCTCCACCTCGAAGAGGACGAGCCGAAGAAGGCGGTGAGGGGGCAGACCGAGGGGCGCGGCGTCGACGTGGTCGTCGACGCTGTTGGCGATCCGGGCCCGCTGGCGATGGCGGTCAGCCTCTGCCGCGACGCCGGCACGGTCTCCGGGATCGGCGCCTACGCCGGCCAGGGCGAGGTGCCGCTCGGCCTCGCCTGGCTCAAGGGCCTGACCCTGCGCCTCGGCCTGGCGAACGTGATCGCCCACGTCGACCGCGTGCTCGGCCTGCTCGAGGCGGGCACGCTCGACCCCTCGCCGCTTGTCACCCACCGGATGAAGTTCGATCAGGCCGCCGAGGCCTACGAGCTCTACGACAACCGCGAAGCGCTCAAGGTCGTGCTCACGCCTTAGCCGCAGCGAGCGGCGAGGGCGTTTGTGAATTCCGGCGTTTCTCTCTACAGTGCGAGGGGTGGCGGGGAGGCGCCTCTCACTAGCGGCGATCGTCGTCCTGGGCCTCCTGGCTCTCGCCGGGAGCGCCCAGGCCTGCTCGTGCGCCCCGATGACGCGGGGGGAGGCGATTGAGCGGGCGGATGCCGCGATCGCCGGCAGGCTGGTGGAGGTCATTCCCCGGAATCGGTCGCGGGCAGTCTTCCGTTACCGGGTGCAGCGCGTTTACAAGAGCGAACGTGGAATCCGCGCCGGGGAGATGGTCTCAGTCAGCAGTGCGCGTAACTCCGCGGCGTGCGGGCTGCCTACGCGAACCGGCCGGCGGTACGAGCTCGCCCTGTCTTGGTCGGAGAGCGGATGGACTAGCGGGTCTTGCGCGCTTTTCCGTCCCTGTGCCAGTTGACTGACACACTTACCTGCTTTACTGTGTCTGCTAGATGGCACAGCGGACGCAAGAGCCGAATCCTTTCTCGATCGATCCCGACGACGAGCTGCCTGTCGGCCTGCAGCTGACCTGGCGCCTGCGGGCGCTGATCGCCACCGGCCGACTCGCCTCCGGCGAGCGGCTGCCGAGCTTCCGCCGGCTCTCGGCCTGGGCCGGTGTCAACGTCAACACGGTCCGCGCCGTCTACGCCGGGCTCGAGCGGGAGGGCCTGGTCGTCACCCGCCATGGCCAGGGGACCTTCGTCGCCGAGGGCATCGAGGCCGACTCCCAACTGGAGGAGATCGCTACCGACGCGCTACGCCGCGCCGACGAGGCCGGGCTCAGCCCGCGTGAGCTGGCGATCGTCGCCTCGGCCTGCGCCAGCATGCCCGGTGCGCTCGAGGGCGGCGCCGCGGGGGCAGCCCCGGCGCGGCTGCCCGACATCGACGAGGAGAGCGAAGCGATCGAGGTCCGCCGCGAGCTGCGGCGGCAGATCGCCCGCCTCGAGGCCGAGATCGCCACCTATCCGCTCGACCTTCCGCGCGATATGCCGACGGCGCCGCGCCGCGCCAGCGCCCACGTCGCCGGCGTAGAGGAGCTGGAGCGGACGCGCGACACGCTGATCGCGCAGCTCTCCGAGGCCCAGCGGGCGGCGGAGCGGCGGGCGCGCCTCGCCGGGCGCGAAAGGGTGCGCGAGGCCAGTCCCCTCGAGCGGGCGATGAGCTGGTGGCGGCACAAGTTGTAGCGCGCGCCTTCCTCCCCGCCAAGTCGCTCTTCGAGCAGACGGGGGAGATGATGATCCTCACTGCCAAGACCCTGGTCGCCGCGGTGAGGCCGCCGTATCCCTACGGCGAGGAGTTGGTCGGCCAGTTCCTCTTCGTGCTCAAGCTCTCCTGGTTCCCGATGTCGATCTCGACCTTCGCCCTCTGCCTGGGCGCGCCCGGTCTGCAGGCGGCGGGGTTCCTCAATGTGTTCGGCACCCTCGACAGGCTGGGAGGCTTCTTCGTTGTCACCGCGGTTCGCTTCATCGGCCCGGTCGTCACCGCTGCCGTCGTCGCCGGTGTCGCCGGCACGGCGATCACCGCCGACCTCGGGGCTCGCAAGATCCGCGAGGAGCTCGACGCCCTGCAGGTGCTCGGCGTCGATCCGATCAAGAACCTGGTCGTGCCGCGCTTCCTGGCGCTGATCGTAATCACCGGCCTGCTCGACGTCTTCGCGATCGTCTTCGGCCTCACCGCCGGGATGGTCGCCTCGCTGCTCTACGGGCAGCCGCTCGGCGGCTTCTTCGCCACCCTCTTCGACAACGCGCTGATCACCGACGTCTGGGGATCGGTGCTGATGTGCTCGATCTTCGGCGCGATCATCGCCGTCGTCTGCTGCTATAAGGGGATGACCGCCTCGGGGGGCGCCGCCGGGGTCGGTCGCGCCGTCAACCAGGGCGTGGTGATCGCGTTCATGGGCGTGTTCGCCTTCCTCACGGTGTTCACGGCGGTCCTGCTCGCCTCCAACCCCGAACTGCAGACGATCCGGTGAGGGGCGCGGAGGGGTGAACGGCCTGCTCGACATCCCGCGCGGCTGGCTCGACGCATTCGGCGAGATCGCCCGCTTCGGCTCGCGGGTTGCCGGTCTCGTCTACTCGGGACAGGTGTCGCGTTACTTCGGCGAGAGCCTGCGCCAGGCCGGGATCCTGATCTTCGGCTCGGCGCTGGTCATCTGGGCCTTCGTCTTCTTGCTCGGCGTGCAGTGCGGCCTGATCGGGGCCTACTTCGTCCGCGCCTACGGGGCGCCCTCGTACGCCGGCGTGTTCTCGGCCGCCTGCGATCTGCGCGAGGCCCTTCCCTACGCCTTCGGCTACATCCTCTCGGCCAAGATCGGCACCGGGATCGTCGCCGAGCTCGGCGCGATGCGGATCTCCGACGAGATCGACGCGCTCGAGGTGATGGGCATCCAACCCGTCACCTTCCTTGCCGCGACGCGCCTGCTCGGGGCGTGGATCGCCCTGCCGGTCATCTACCTGGTCGGGATTGGCGTAATCTACCTCGCCAGCTACTTCGTCGTCATCGAGCAGATCGGCGATGTCTCCTCGGGCGGCTACCTGCTGCTCTTCTGGACCTTCCAGGACGCGCTCGACGTTCTCTTCAGCCTCACCAAGGCGATGGTGATGGCGACGATCATCGTCTGCGTCGGCTGTTACTACGGCTACACCGCCTCGGGCGGGCCCGTCGGGGTGGGCACGGCGACGGCGAAATCGATGGTCGTCAACATCATCATGGTTCACATCATCGGCATGCTAGGCACGATCGTCTTCTACGGCTCCAATCCGCGCATCCCGATCGGCGGTTGAACTTGATCCCCCGCCGGGGACGCGCCTAGCCAGCGGTAGCCGCCGCCCCGGCGCCGGCGGTCGCCTTCGCCGGCTTGCGGTGGCGGCGGAACATCTCCGCCACCCACTTGAAGCCGCGGCGCTTGCGCACCGAGTCACGGAGGCGCTCGAAGCCCTCGGGCAGCGGCTGGTCCGGCGGCAGCGGCGCGCCCTCGGGGCCCGACCAGCGGATAGAAGAGCGAGGCGGCGGTGAGGTCGGCAACCGTGAAGCAGTCGCCGACGAGGTATTCGCCGCCGCCCGCCTCCAGCTCGGCGTCGAGTCGGGCGAGGGCGGCGAGCACCTTGGTGCGCGAGCGCTCGGCGGCCTCGGCGCTGCCGGCTGAGAAGCGCAGCGCGGTGAAGACGCGGCCGTACTGCGCGGATGCCTTGCTGAAGCGGGCGAGCGTGGGGGGCGCGGTTCGCTTCATGACCAGGGCGAAGCGATCGGGGTCATTGCTCAATTCGTGCCAGACGAGCTGGCGGATCGGCGGCCCCAGCTGCTCGTCGAAGAACTCCTCCAGCTCCAGCGCCCGCTGCCGGTCTCCCGCCTCGGCGGGATAGAGGGGCGGCTCCGGGAAGCGCTGCTCGAGGGCAGCGATGATCGCGGTCGAGTCGCCGATGTGACGCCCGTCCAGGGTCAGCACGGGGAAGGTGTACTGGGCGCCCCGGGTCAGCCAGAGCGCGACGGCCATGTGGGTGCTGGGGATCGGCGATCGGCGGCGGTGCTCGATGCCCTTCCAGGCCAGCGCCCAGCGGACCTTCTCGCTGTAGTGCGAGACGTTGATGTGCCACAGGGTCGGTAGACGATTGTCACTCATAGTTTGAGCAGTCCGATTTATGGCAGCATAAGGGCAATGGCGTTGGGCGATTCGGAGATCGAAGCCAGGCTAGCGGAGCACCCCGGTTGGGAGCGAAGCGGCTCGGCGATCCGCAAGAGCTTCAAGCGGGGCGACTTCGTCGGCTCGGTCAACTTCGTTCAGAGCCTGGTCGAGCCGGCGGAGGAGATGAACCACCACCCCGACGTCGAGATCTCCTGGGACACGGTCACGGTCTCCCTCTCGACCCACTCCAACGGCGGCGTCACCTCGGCCGACTTCGAGCTGGCGACCAAGATCGACGCCCTCGCCTGAGGTCGCCGGCCGCCGCTACGGTGGGTGGGTGTCCGACGAGCTGAGAGTCGACGAGCGGCTCTCGATACCGCTGCACGAGGTCGAGCTGCGCGCCAGCCGCTCCTCTGGGCCGGGAGGGCAGCACGCCAACGTCACCGCCTCGCGGGTCGAAGCCGTCTTCGACGTGCTCGCCTCGGAAGCGCTTGACGACGCGCAGCGGGCGCGCCTGCTTGAGCGCGCCGGAGCGACAGTCACCGCCGTCGCTCAGGAGTCGCGCGGACAGGCGCGCAACCGCGAGCTGGCGCTGGAGCGGCTGGCGGAGAAGATCGCGGCCGCGCTCGCCGTGCCGCGCCGGCGGCGGCCGACCAAGCCGAGCCGGGCAGCGCGCCAACGC